>JAITRP010000044.1 GCA_031288305.1 Zoogloeaceae bacterium | reverse complement strand
GCCGCGCATGTGGCAGACGCCGTTTTCCAGGCGGCAGGAAAGGCCGATGCCGCGATAGCCAAAATCCTCGAAAAAGCGAAGCGCGCTTTTTTGAATCGCCGCCATCGCGCCGCCGCCGCACCTGTTTCCAAGGCGAGCATCGAGGATCGCCGCTTCTCCCGCGACCCCGACCATAACGGCGCGCACGGATGGATCGGCGAATACGCGCGCTTCTTCTTCGGCGCGAATAACCACGAATTCTCGCCGGAGGTCGCTACCTGCACACCTCCGCCGACCGCAAGTCCTACGGCTACGACGGCTGGGAAGTAACCGCCCGCCTGACCTTCAAACTGTCGCGCGGAATCGAACACTCGCCCTTCGTCGCCTAGACGCGGGAAAACTACAACGGCCCGGCCACCGTGCTGGAAGCCAATGATCGCAAGGACGAACGCCTGCGCTTGGGAGTTGGCCTCACTTGGCGCATCAACCGTCCTGGTCGGCGGAACTCAACTACCAGCACAGCAAGAATCCACCAGCGACCTCTACGACTTCACCCAACACTACGTGAGCGCGGGCGTGGCCTACGGGTTCTGAAGTTCGGAGGACAGAGGGCAGAAGACAGAGCGCGCGCTGTGCGCGCTTTGTAGTCGGTGTCGCGTGTTGGGCGGGATGCGCCAGGGTAATCGCATGAATGCTTCCATCATGGTGTCGAGCGTTTGCTGTTTTGTTCCTTCCCGAACCCGCTCCCCCGCTAAGCATGCGTCGCCCATCTGTCCTCCGTTCCCATCGCCAAACAAACCGTTATGCAAGGTCATGGGCGGTCAAATTAGTGACATGTTTAACCCATTGTTTGTAAATGAATAATTTATAGAGTCCGCGAATAATGGTCTGTGTGTAAATTTGCGGGAAGACAGGAATGCAAACGCGGAAAAGTAAAATGGGTGCGCAAATCGCGCGCGGGCTGTCGGGGTTGGCGTTATCGGGGTTCATTGGCGCGGTGTTGGCGCAGGGCAGGCCGCCGTCGGCGACCTTGCCGGATCGTTTTGCCGCGCCGGCAGTTTCCGATCTGCCTCTCACCCTGGGCGGCAATCTACAACCCAATGTCATGCTTTTGCTGAATACGGGCAGTATTGGGCACTATGGTTATCTGCCGACCAACGCGGATCGTTATCACCCCACTGGCAGTTCGCTAGACGCGGCGAGTCCGCAGGACAGGGCCTATCGTTCTTCCTACATCAACAAGATTTATTACGACCCTTCGGTAGAGTACAAAAAACCCCTGGGGAAGAATCCGAAAACCGGAAGGGATTTTCCCGACGCGAATTTCCATGCCGCGCCCATTGACGGCTATGGCGTATTGAGCACCGGGACGCGGCGTCTTTCCGACAATTTTCGGGTAACGCACTATCAGCGGAATTTTCCCAACAATACCGGCATGAATGCCAATGGCACGCTGCGTCCAGCCGACGATACCGGCGCTTTTACTGACGGCAGCGCGGGCAGGCCGCCGGAATACCGCGCGGATGGCGACACAGCGGCAATTGGCAAACGGGCGCATTACAACCGCTACGATCCAACCCGTCCCTATTGCCGTTATAACCGGGGATGGAATGAGGAAGAAACCACGGACTTCCACTACCTGGGCAATTTTTCCGGCAGCACCATGCATCCGGCTGGCTACTCCAATGGCGCCTGGATCTGGAACAACAGGACTTCCGGCGCGAATTTGGAAAAATACAAGCGGCATTACATGAACTGTTTTGAGCCGATCATCATCGGCGCCGCCGCCGACAAGGACAGTTATTACAATTATTCGTGCCGCACGGAAGCGGAGCAGAATCCCGGAACGGTAAGCCGTCCGTTGCCGCCGCAGGCAAAACCCGGGTGGTACAACCCCGACGACAAGAAACAATGCGCCGGCTGGTGGAAGGAAGAGGAAAGAGGACGCCCCGTCACGGCAGATGACAAGCGGCAGAATTTCGCCAACTGGTACAGCTATTACTACCATCCCGCTTCCATGATGAAAAGCGTCTTGAGCCATACCTTGAACGATCTGGACCCGGACGTGCGCGTCGGCTATGCCGTGAGCGGCTGTTCCGATTCCTGTAACAGTGCGTCCGGCAATGCCGCCAGCAACCCGCGTCACCGCGACAACATCGGCGATGGCGGCGGCAACGTGGTCATCGACGGCATGACCACCACGGGTTATGTCAAGCGCGGCGTACGGCCTTTCCGGGATTTTCCCGCAAACGATCCTTCCGGTTATGCCAATCTTGCGGGCGGTTGCCCTGGCGGACAGTGCAAGACGCAACTGCTTGACCGGATTTTTGGCTTGAGCAGCGCGAACACGGATTACACTGGGTACGCCACGCTGCGGATGAGCCTGCAGGCGGTGGGCGAGTATTACCAGAATCACACGCTGACGGGACCCTGGTCTACCACGCCGGGGATTACGCGCGCCGCCAATCCGGACAAGGGCATACTGGCTTCGCGCATACAGGCCTGCCGCAAAAGCTACGTCATCATCATGGCCGGGGGGAATTTCAGCAACAATCTTCCGGTTTCGGCGCGACGGGCAGGCAACGCGGACAATGAATCAGGCATACCCATTCTGCACGCGGACAGGACAAGGCCGCCGTACCAGTATGTTCCCATGCTGCCGTTCCGGGATACCTACAGCGATACGCTGGCGGATTTCGCCATGAAATACTGGAAGGCCGACCTCGTGCTTACCGCGCCCAACAATGTGCCCGTCAGCACGGCCGATCCGGCGTTCTGGCAACACCTGAACGTGCTGGCCATCCATCTGGACGCGGACGCCAACAGCGTCGACCAGGATTTCATCCTGCGCGGGATGATGAATCCGCATCTGCTGAATACGCCGGGTTACCGCGATCCCAACGCGTCGCCGCCGTATAACGCCTATAACAATACTTGGGGCTACCCCGGCGCGTCCTATGCCAACCGCTGCAATCGCGGCGCCAATGGATGTCCTGCGCCGCCCTTGAGCGGCTGGGGCAATCCGAATCAGTCGGATCGCGAGGAGCAGCCCAGGAACCTGTTGAACGGCGACGATCTGATGCATGCTGCTGTCAATAGCTATGGCTACTACGCTTCCACGCTCAATCCCTCGGAAATCAGCGACATGATCCGCAAGGGCATGGCCTTCGTGCGCAAGGACAATGCCATTACACTGTCCGGCGTGGCTTTCAACAGCGGCTCGCCCCGTCCGCCCATGCTCTATCAGGCGTCCTTCAACGACGGCTGGAACGGCAAGCTCCTTGGCAACCGCATCTGCACCAGCGCGGATGTGGCGCGGGACTATGCCTATGACCGCTACAACCAGAAGGCCATAGTCCGGCAAAACGACAGCCGTTGCCGCGAAGAGGGCGCCTTGTGGTTCAAGGCCTCCTGGGACGCGGGCAAGAAATTGCAGGATCAGGCCGATGTCCAGGGACGCAACATACTGGCCTGGAATACCGAGCGCAGTGTGGCGATTCCTTTCCGCGTCAGCGAGTTTTCCGCTGCGCAGAAAACCGAGTTTTGCGAAAGCGCCGACTGTGCCGCGGAAGTCGCCTACTTCTATGGCGACTCCGCCAATGAGCAACGCAACAGCGGCCCCTGGCGCTCGCGGCAAAATGCCTTCAAGACGGATGAAACCGTAAACCGTGACGCGGTTGCCGCCGTGCCGGACAAAGCGCCGCGCGTTCTTGGCGACATCGTCAATTCCAGCGTGCTGTTCATTGGGCGCGATGATTATGGCTGGGCGGGCTTTCGCGGCGTCAGTTACGCCTTGCGCCAGGCGTACCGTCAACGCAAGAACATGTCGCGCACGGAAATGGTGTACGTCGGCGCCAATGACGGCATGCTGCACGCCTTCAACGCCGACTCCGAACCGGCAAAGGGCGGCGGCACGGAACTTTTTGCCTATGTGCCCTCCGCCGTCTGGCCGAAGCTCAAGGCATTGCGCCACCCGGATTACGCGCACAAATTCTATGTGGACGGCTCATTCAACGCAGGCGACGCCTGGCTCGACAACAAGTGGAAAACCGTGCTGCTCGCCTCCACGGGTGCGGGCGGCAGCGGTTACTTCGCGCTGGACGTGGAAAATCCCGACGCCTTCGGCGCGAGCAGCGTCCTTTGGGATATTCGCGGCCCGGTAGTCGAAATCAGGACTTCCGGCGCCACCGCCAGCAAGGTGATCACCGGCGCGCCCTACACGCCAGGATTCATCGATCTCGGCTACAGCATCGGACAGGGCAGCGTCGCCGCGCTCAACAGCGGCGTCGCTGGTCAGCCGGACTGGGTCGCCATCTTCCCGAACGGTTACAACAGCTATCTGGATCGTCCCATGCTCTATATCGTGGATTTGAAGACCGGGGCCATACGCGCCGACCTGAGAGACGCGCTCGGATTGGTCAACTACACGACCGCCGACACCGGCAAGCCGTCGGAAGGCCCGACCAAACCCAACGGCCTGTCTACGCCCGCGGTAGCCGATCTTGATCGGGATGGCCTCGTGGAGGTGATCTACGCGGGCGACCTGCGCGGCAACCTCTGGCGCTTTCGCGTAAATGGCGGCAAAAGCACGGCAAAAGTGGAAAGCGAAAAACTGTTCACCGCCACCGATCCGGCTGGCAGACCACAGCCCATTACTGCCCGTCCAGAAGTGGGGCGCGACCGCTTTGGCCGTGTCATGGTCTACTTCGGCACCGGTCAATATGTCGCCAGCGCCGACCGCGCCGACCGCAACGTCCAGACGTTCTACGGCGTGCGCGATCTCTGCGCGCTGGGCACGGAAACCGGCTGCGGAGGCAGCGGCGGCGCGTTGAACCGCGGCCACCTGCTCCGGCAGGAACTCGTCTTGCAGGAATCCCGCAGTTACGCAACCAAGGGTCAGGGGTACGAGGAGACGGTGCGCGTGCTCACCAACAACCAGATGACCGGCAGCGAGCACGGCTTCTACCTTGATCTGCGCGTGCGCGGCGCGACGGCGGATCAGGGCGAACGCGTGATCCACACGCCCGTCCTCTGGAGCGACCGCCTGATCTTCAATACCATCATCCCCGGCGACGATGAATGCGAACCCGATGGCGACGGCTGGATGTATGAAATCGATCCTTCCGACGGCAGCCGGCTGGAATTCACGGTATTCGACTTGGATCACGACGGCATTTTTGGCGACAAGAACGATCTTTCCAGGAACGGCCAGATCATCAGCGGCAAGCGCGTTGGCATGGGCGGCGGCATTGCCGCGCGCGGCGACACCAAATACCACGGCAACGCCAGCGGCAAGGTGAGCAGCATCAAGAACAATAAACACCCTGGCATCGGCCGCAAATCCTGGCGGCAACTACGCTAATAGACAGCGGCAAGAAGTAAAAAACCACTTCTTGCCGGTTCCGATCAGCAAAAAAGGGCAGGCAAAGTCGGCCCTTTTTTGGCGTAAAGGCAAGGTCAACCCACTGCCATCCGCACGATCTCGTAGGGGCGTACTGTGCGCGCCCGCAAACCATCAATGCTGCATGACGGCCAACGGGCGCACGCAGTGCGCCCCTGCGACCGGATGGATGAGTAGGAGTGGGTTCTTGCTTTTTGACGTTTCCCCTATTCCAACCTGAAGCGCACGGGGAGAATGGCGGAATCCAGGCCGCTGTGGAGAAGGCTTTTGAGGCTGCGGGCGGCGTTTACGGCGGCGGCGTCGAGAAGGGGATACCCGCTGCTGGTTTCCAGGCGGGCGGCGATGACGTTGCCATCGGCATCGAGAAAAATCTGTACCCAGGCTTCGCCCTGCCAGCCGTTTTGTATGGCTTCCAGCGGGTAAAATTCCATGCGGCGCAACTGTTGCTGCGCCGAATCGGCCAGGGTCGCGGCAGGAGAAGGAGAAGTAGCCGGCGTAACGGGCGGCGGTTTGGCGCGGGGAGATACGGCCGGCGGTTTTGTTTCTTCGGGTAGCGTCCATTGCGGTTGTGGTTGTGACTGCGGCGTGGGCGCGGCAAGCCGCGCTTGCAACGCGTTTGGCGCGATGGGCGGCGAGGGCGGGGTTTGCAAGAACATCCAGCGCGTTGTCCCGATGAGCAGCGCGGCATGCAGGGCGAGGGAGCAGAAGAGCGCCAACATCAGGGGCATGCTGGCGGCGCTGCGTTCATTCATGCGAAAATCCGGCTTTGCGAGCGATTGCGAGGATGGTTGGATGAAGCGGCATACAAAATCTCTCCGGTATTTTCTTCTGGCGGTGACGCTGTTGGCTTTTGCCGCGTCCGCAGCGGATTTTACGCCTCCCGCGCCGATGCATTTCGGCGTCACCGTGGAATTGGGCGATTTGAAGCAGGCGAAAGCCTGGCTGGATCAGGGATTATCGCCGGATTATCAGGCGGATCGTCTGGGCAGCGGGCTGATGATTGCCGCCTGGGAAGGGAATCTGCCCATGCTGGAGCTGTTTTATCGCTATGGCGCGGATGTGAATCTGGAAAACAGTGTTGGCGAACAGGCGTTGCTGCTGGCGGTGTGGAAGAACCAGCGCGCGGCGACAGACTGGCTGTTGGCGCATGGCGCGACGCTCAACCGTCCGCCGGGACAGTGGTCGGCGCTGCACTATGCCGCGTTTTCCGGAAATGCGGAGGCGGCGAAAGAACTTTTGGAGAAGGGCGCGGACATCGACGCGCGCAGTCCCAGCGGCGCGACGCCCCTGATGATGGCGATCTACGACGGCAGACAGGAGGTTGCCCGTCTGTTGATTGAACGCGGCGCCAATTTGGAAATGCGCAACGACCGGGGAGAAGGGGCGATGGAATGGGCGATGCGCTACAACCAGATTGCCATCGCGCGGCGTCTTGGCGATGTGGAAGCCTTTGCCGCCGCCGCCAATCAGCCAAAGGAAAACTGGGGACGCGATACCCGCGCAACGCCTGCGCCCGCCGATCTGGACATGCTCCTGAAAGCGCGGCGGCACCTGATCGCCAGGGGCTTGTCGGCGGAAGACATCGACCGCAACATCGCCGCCCTGCGCGCCCGCTATGCCCGCCAGGAACTTGACGCCGCCGCGCCGCCCAGGGCAACCACCCTGGAAATCACCGCCAAACGCAACGCGCCCCAACAACAAAAGGCGCGCCTGATCGAGGAGCCATAGCGAAAAGCGGCAAAAAATAAAACCCGCTTTTTGTGCGGCTTTGCAGCCTGCAAGGGCAAAGCCGCATCTGGCTTCGCCAGACCCGCCTTCGGCTGTCTTGTGGCCTTGTGCCGGTTCAGATCAGCAAAAAAGGGCAAGCGGAGCTTGCCCTTTTTCGGCGTAAAGGCAACGAAAACCCGCCACCTGTTCATCCGGTCGCAGGAAATGCACCATGCCCTATGCCTTTGGGCTTGTCATCGTATGGGACTGCGCCCCTGAGAAGAACGAAATTCCACTTTCATCGCACCCCTCGCTACACCTTTCTCCGTATCTGGGTGCGATCCAAAGTGGAGGAAAAATCGCCCAGGACGAAGCGCAGCGGCGCTCCCTTTGCAGGGCGCCAGACCTCCCCTGCTGGATCCGAAGGCGAAAGGACAGCCGCGGGCTGGTCT
>JAITRP010000204.1 GCA_031288305.1 Zoogloeaceae bacterium | reverse complement strand
CTGTCGATGCAACCCCCTGCCCAGCGTTATACCCCCTAGCCGAAGCCTTGGCCGGACAACCCGTCGCTTTGCGCCCCTGCCTCGAAGCCGAGGGCTTGTTCAAAATTTATCTCTGTCATTCGCTCTCTTTAGCCTCGATTTGAGAGAATATAATGCCATTAACATGTTACCCATGTTTTGGCACGACTGTTACCTATGTCTCCAGTCTGTATGGCGGGGGAGGGGGGTTGAGGAAAGACAACCGCGCTTCCCCGGATACGCCCAAAGCCATACACAACCTCCGCAAACCAAAGGCAGCAGACCTATCGAGTCAATATCACTTTGACATTCTCCACTTTTAATCTCGCGCCCCTGGCTATGCCCGCTATTGACCACGTATCGCGCAAAACATATAGTAGGCGGCTCTTTGCACTTTTGTCATAAGCCCGCCATGAAGAATCTGTTGTGCGCGTTATTGCGTATTCTCTGCCGCGTTCTCTTTCGCGTGCGCATAAAAAACGTGCTGGAAGACGCGCCGCCCAATGATTTGTCGGTACGGCCCCTGCTGGTGATTGCCAATCACCAGTCCTTGCTCGATGGCGTGCTGCTCGGCCTTTTCTTGCCCATCGAGCGTCCGATGTTCGTGGTGTATAGCGGAGCAAGAAAGTACCTGCTGTTCCGCGTCATTTTGTGGCTTTCCGATTATCTGACGGTCGATACCGCCAACCCCATGACCATGAAGAAGGTGCTGCGTATCTTGGAATCCGGGCGACCGGTGGTGATTTTTCCGGAAGGACGGCTGACGACGACCGGCAGCATGATGAAGGTTTACGAAGGCCCGGCCTTCGTGGCGGCAAAAACCGGGGCGCACATCTTGCCGGTGCGCCTGGATGGCCCGGCGCGCAGTTATTTCTCCCGGCTGAACCGCCAGCCGCGCCGTTTTTTCCCGCGCATTACCCTGAATGTGCTGCCGCTTACAACCCTGCCCATGCCGGAAGCGTCCACCGCTAAACTGCGGCGGCGCAAGGCGGGGGAGGAAATGCGCAAACTGATGCAGAAAATGAGTTGCGCGGCGCAGTACAATCAAACGCTCTATGGCAGCCTGTGCGACGCGATCAAGCTGCATGGCCGTTCGCGCCGGGTGATGGAGGACGTGAAGCAGATCGAATACAGCTATCAGGACGTGCTGAAGATGAGCCTGATGCTGGGGCGTCTGGCCGGACGCCTGACCCGGCCAGGCGAACGGGTGGGCTTGCTGTTGCCCAACATGACGCCGACCATCGCGCTCTTCATGGGGATTTCCGCCTTGAAACGCGTGCCCGCCATGCTGAATTACACGGCGGGCACGGACGGAATGCAGTCTGCCTGCGACGCCGCCCAAATCCGCACCCTCATCACCTCCCGCGCCTTTGTCGAACAGGCGAAGCTGGAAGCCAAGCTTTCCGCCTTGCGGGGCATCGAGCATATCGCCTATCTGGAAGACCTGCGCGCGAACGCGACGTTTTTCGACATGCTCTGGTTGATGCTTTATGCCCTGTGGTTTCCCGGGAATGTGGAAATCCCCGCTTCGCCGGAAGATACGGCGGTAGTGTTGTTTACCTCCGGATCGGAGGGCAAGCCCAAGGGCGTGGCCCTGCCGCATCGGGCGGTGCTGGCCAACATCGCCCAAATCCGCGCCATCATCGATTTTTCCATCGAAGACCGGGTGCTGAACGTGCTGCCGGTTTTCCATGCCTTTGGCCTGACGGCGGGGACGTTGTTGCCGCTGTTGTCTGGAGCGAGCCTGTTTCTTTATCCTTCGCCGCTGCATTACCGGGTGATTCCCGAACTCGCCTATGATCGAGGGTGCACGGTGCTGTTCGGCACCAGCGCCTTTTTGGGCAATTACGCCCGTTTCGCGCATCCTTATGATTTTTATCGCCTGCGCTATGTAGTCGCTGGCGCGGAAAAATTGTCGGAAGCGGTGCGCGACGCCTGGTTCGAGAAATTCGGCCTGCGTATCCTCGAAGGTTATGGCACGACGGAAACCGCGCCGGTGTTGGCGGTCAATACGCCGATGGCCTTTAGAAGCGGCACGGTCGGACAATTGCTGCCGGGACTGGAATACCGTCTGCAAACCGTGCCCGGCATCGAGCGTGGCGGCATTTTGCATGTGCGCGGCCCCAGCGTGATGAATGGTTATCTGAAGGCGGATCGACCGGGCGTACTGTTGCCGACGGCTTCGGAAATCGGCATCGGCTGGCACGACACCGGTGACGTGGTGGAAATCGACGCCGACGGCTTCGTGCATATCCTTGGCCGGGTCAAACGTTTTGCCAAGGTGGCGGGCGAAATGGTCAATTTGGAAGCTGTGGAAAAACTGGCGCTGGCCGCCTCGCAAGATGGTCTTCATGCCGTCAGTTCCTGTCTTGATGAAAGCAAGGGCGAGCGTCTGATTCTCTTTACCACCGACGCGCGCCTCAAGCGCGCCGATCTGCAGGCCAGCGCCCGCGCCCTGGGCATGCCGGAACTGTGCGTGCCCAAAAGCGTCGTTTACGTGCCCGCCCTGCCGCTCTTGGGCACGGGCAAGGTGGATTACGTGCAACTGAAACGCATGGCGGAAGAAGCCTAGGATGCGCCCTGTCCTGCCGCGCCTTGTCCGGCGCCTTGCCCGGATCTTCGGCCTTGCCGGTCACTGCCGCGCGGGACTGCCGGAAGCGTTGAAGGCCAGTCCCTGGCTGAACAATGTCTGGCAAGGACTGGAGCCGCAAGCGGTATGGGATTGTCACGCGCATCTGGCGGGGCTGGGCGATGGCGCGGACAGCGGCATCCAGGTCGCGCGCAGGCTTTCCAGCCCTCTGCGTCCGATACTGTACGCGCAATATCTTTCCTATATCAACGCCGCCTGCCTGGAAGACTTTATCGGCCCGGTGGATGAAAACTACGTGCGGCGTCTGCTGGGACAAATGCTGGACATGCCCTCCGGCGTCAAGCTGATGCTGCTGGCCTTTGACCATTTCCACGACGATTCCGGCCGTCCGCGGCCGGAAGCCAGCACCTTCCATGTGCCGGACGCCTACGCCCGCAAGCTGGCAAGAACGCATCCGCAGTTCTTCGAGTGGGTAGCCTCCATCCATCCCTATCGCCCAGACGCCGTCGACCAGCTGGAGGAGGCCGCCGCGAACGGCGCGCGCGCGGTGAAGTGGCTGCCCGCCGCCCAGAACATCGATCCGGCGTCGGCGCGTTGCGCCGCCTTTTACGCTACCCTCGCCCGTCTGGATTTGCCGCTCATCATTCATTGCGGCAAGGAACAGGCGGTGCATAACGACAAGCTGCGCTACGGCAATCCGCTACTGCTGCGTCCGGCGCTGGAAGCCGGCGCGCGCGTGGTGGTCGCGCATTGCGCCAGCTCTGGCGATGACGCCGACCTTGATGGCGGCGGGAAAACCCGAAAACCCAGCTTCCATCTGTTTGTTCGTCTCATGGAAGATTCGGGGTGGAAGGGACGGCTGTTTGGCGACATTTCCGCCATCACGCTCAGAAACCGCAAACCGGAAATCATCAAGACCCTGCTGCAAAGAAAGGACTGGCACGAACGCCTCCTGAACGGTTCCGACTACCCGCTGCCCGGCATCTTGCCCATCGTCTCCCCCGACGCCCTGGCGCGCGCGGGATTGCTGCCCAGGGAAGCCGTACCTGATCTGAAAATCCTGCGCGAATACAATCCCCTGTATTTCGACCTCGCCCTGAAACGCAACCTGGACTGGCAAGGCGAGCGTTTTTCGCCGCAGGTGTTTGCTACTCGTTCCTTTTTCTGCAAGCATCCCACATGAACCGGATGCAATCCAAAGCGGAATAAACAAACGAAACGTCGCCAAACTTCCTTTGCAGGGTGCAAGCCCCCCCCCTGACAAGGGGAGGGATGGGGAGGGGTTTACGACCGACGGAGTGGGAACTAAGGTCTGATGCGGGCAGAACTGCCGCAATCCCCCCTCATTCCCTCCTTGTTCAGGGGGGAGGAAACCCATGCGCGTACTCGCAACCCCGTCAAAAGCGAGGGTCGCAGACCCGCGGCAATCCAGCCCGCCTTTCCGTTTGCTTCGCCGTTCTGATAGCTGAACCCCCGCATGGATTGCCGCGTTGCTACGCGCCTCCTCAAGAATGCGGTTTTGGTTCAAGCCCTGCCCAACGGTCTATAATTCTTGGCATTTTCCCTGCGCCTGGCTGTTACCCCATGCCTTCCAAGACCCGCCGCCGTCTGCTGACGCGCCTTTCGACCCTTGCCGCCCTGCCGCTGCTTACAGGGTTCGGTTTTGCACGAAAAAAAAACATCCGCGAATTCGGGCGCGTTTATGATTACCTGCGAGATGGTCAGTTGCGCCTGAAGGAAATAGACAAAAAGCGCGTTACCATTGAGAACGCTGAGTTCAATGGGGAAGACTTCATTAACGGCTACTGGGGCTATTACGACTTCGTAAACTGCCACTTTCCAGCTTCGTACATTATCCAGTTGATTCAGACTGTTGGTTGTAACTTTATCGAATGTGAGTTTGGGCCATCACGAAAAGATGACAGCATTGGGTTTGGCGTTTGCCGGGATGTGCTGTTCCGGCGTTGCAAGTTCAACATGGCGAATGTTGGATTTGGTGGTCCCGCCGATTTTGAGGCATGTGAATGTGTGAATCCTGACCCAGACCCAAATCATCGGTATACTCTCAATGGTGGCAAGATGCTTCTGACAAAGTGCGAGTCGACGAATTACTCGTATGCTGCTGACGAATCGCTTGTTTTGCGTGACTGCACCATGAGGAAGGGTTCGAGCAAGCTGTATTCCAATCGAAAATCATCCGCCGACTACCAGCTCATTAGTAGTACTTTCGAGGACGCGGAAACAATTCTTTGGCCCTCTTATCCCAAAAACCTTACCATAAGTCGTTGTGTAGCGAAAGGGATTTTTCGGGCACAGGGCTGCGAAGTTGAGGGGACAATACTTTTGGAACACTTGTCGGCAGGTCATTTTGATCTGTGGGGAGGGGCCAGTTCTCAGAAACTCCACGTCAAGGATTGCCAGTTCAACGCCATTGACGAAAAAACCAGGGCTTACTTCCGCTGCATTGGTGGTTATTCAAAGGAAACGCTGATAGAGCGTGTTAGCGCAGGAGGTCTTGTCAACCTGACGACTGCGACCGACAAGACGACGGAGAAGTTTCGTTACCCGAAAGCCCAAAACGATCTTTTCATCGTCCGCGGCTGCAAGATTCCGCACCTTAAAATCAATTGGCTGCAAAGCGCCAATCTTCGTTTGGAGAATTGCGAGATTGGTCAACTGGAAATTCGGGATGCCCAGATCGGCAAGCTGGAGATCGTGAACACGAAATTTGATCGTCTTGATCTTTCCCGCACGGTGGCAACTGAATACGCGCTGGACGCTTCGGGGGAGATTGTTGACACGGGCAGTAACTACGACAAGGCAACGGGCAAGGCCAGGAAGAAATGAGGGCCAGCCTGCGGCAATCCAGATGGCTTTTCCATATTCGCGCTGGGCGCGGCAGGGCGTTCTTTTCATGCGCCAGGTTTTCGCTATATGCCGGGCGCAAGCGTTCAGAAGGCGGCTGCCGGTGATGGCTTTGTCGGCGCGGGAGCGTGTATCT
Source organism: Zoogloeaceae bacterium (assembly GCA_031288305.1). Classification (GTDB taxonomy): domain Bacteria; phylum Pseudomonadota; class Gammaproteobacteria; order Burkholderiales; family Rhodocyclaceae; genus Azovibrio. The sequence goes on along the minus strand of JAITRP010000204.1, from coordinate 10,253 downwards.
GCATCCAGTATTCAAATGCTGCCAGATGCCAGAGTTTATTGCCTTGCAATGGCGTGAAGTGCTGCAAGGGTTCGGCGAGGAGGCGATCAACGTAGGCGCGATTGTAGAGGCCGCGGTTGCGGCAGGCGGAGGCGGTGAGCGTGTCGCGGATGAATTCGAGAAAACCGCCGCGCAGGTACTTCAGGGCGGGCGTGGGGAAATAGCCTTTCGGGCGATCAATGATGGCGTGCGGCAGCAGATCGCGCGCAAGGCGCTTCAGCGGAAACTTGCCGCCCTCCGCTAGGCGCAACGCGGGCGGCAGGGTCATGGCAGTTTCCACCAGCGTCTTGTCGAGGAAGGGCACGCGCGCTTCCAGGCCGTGCGCCATGCTCATGTTGTCGATGCGCTTTACCGGATCGTCGACAATCAGGGTGGTGACGTCCAGGGAGAACACCTGATCCATGAAACTGTCGGCGTCGGCTTCGCGCAGGCGAGCGTTGATGAAGGGGGCGACATGATCGCGGGCGGCGTCGGCGTGGGCGGCGACCCATTGCGGATCCAGCATCTCCAGGAATTCGGCGTGGGGACGGTCGAAATAGCGCGGGGCGAAACGCGCAAGCGGCGGCAGGGTTTCCGGTTCCGCCGCCATTTGCGGATACCAGTAATAGCCGCCAAACGCCTCGTCCGCGCCCTGTCCGGAAAGCACGGCCTTGACCTCCTTCCTGACCTCGCGCGCCAGCAGCCAGAAGGCGACGTTGTCCTGGCTGAACATGGGTTCGGACATGGCGGCAATGGCCTCCGGCAGCGCCGCCAGCATCTCGCGATCGCTGATGTGGCAGCGGTGGTGCGCCGTGCCGAAGTGTCGCGCCACGATGTCGGAATAATAAAATTCATTGCCCGCCTCTTCCGGCTGATCGGCAAAGCCGATGGAAAAGGTGGGAATGTTCGTCCTTCCCCGCGCGGCCAACAGCGCCACCAGCAAACTGGAATCCAGGCCGCCGGAGAGCAATACGCCCACCGGCACGTCGGCGGCAAGCAAATGGCTTTCAACCGCCGCTTCCAGCCGCTCGCGGGCGGCTTCCAGATAAGCGTCCGCATCGGGTTCCGGCGCGGGGCGACGGGCGGACAGACGCCAGTAGCGGCCCTCAAGGGTCACGCCATCGGCGGCAACCGCTCGCCAACTGGCGGGCGGCAATTTCTTGACATGGCGAAAAATGGTGTAGGGCGCGGGGACGGATCCATGCAGGGTGAATTGGAATTGCAGGCCGATGGCGTCGAGTTCCCTCTCCACGCCGCCGCCCGCCAGGAGCGCGGGCAGGCTGGAAGCAAAACGCAGGCGTTGCGCGTCGCAGACGAGATACAGCGGCTTGATGCCGAAACGATCACGGGCAAGAAAGAGTCTGCGCGCGCTTCTATCCCAAATGGCGAAGGCGAACATGCCGTCCAGGCGCGCCAGGCAGTCGCGTCCCCAGGCGTGATATGCCTTGAGGATGACTTCGGTGTCGCCTTCGGAGAAAAAGCGATACCCGCGCGCGGCAAGCTCAAGGCGCAGTTCGCGGTAGTTGTAGATGACGCCGTTGAAGACCAGCGCCAGCCCCAGTTCATCGTCCTGCATCGGCTGGCTGGCCGCTTCCGAAAGGTCGATGATGGACAGACGCCGGTGCCCGAAGGCCAGCGCCCCGTCGATGAATTGCCCGCCCGCATCCGGCCCGCGCTGGCGCAAGGCGCACGTCATCCGTCCCAACGCCTCGCCGTCCGCCGCCTGTCCATCAAACCGCAATTCCCCGCAAATGCCGCACATATTTTCAACCTTGTACCGCGTCCGCGCCCGCCGCTCTTTTCTGTTCCCTGTCCCCTGGCCGTCCCATCAAGGTTTGCATGGCCCTGGCGATGGCATCCAGGGATTTGATCTGTTGTTGCAGATCGCCTTCCATCGCGCCCAGCTCGTTGATGCGTTCTTCCAGGGTGTCGGCGGCCTCGTGGATGCGCTGGACGCTGTCCAGGCGGCGCTTGAGGTGCAGTTGGTGTTCGCGCACCTGGGTTTCCACGGGACTCATGATGATCTTGAGCCAGCTTTCCACGTCCCAGTTGGCGCGCGCGAAGATTTTCTGCGCCTGCATGGCGATTTCTTCAAAAAACTTGTGCGCGATGCTGTTCTTTTCATGGGTCATGAACTGTATGGCGTTGTTCAGATGGGTGTCGCACCAGCTTTCCAGTCGCTGGATTTCCTTTTCGTAGATGGCCAGGGAAAAGTCGGCGGGGGCGGCGAGTTGCAGGCCATGTTCGACATGCAGGCGTTTATAGACGGAATCCATCATGCTGCGGATTTCCTTGATCTCCGCGTTGGATTTTTTCAGACAGGTCTGGACTTCCTGAAAAAAGGCGTGGATGGCGCGGGAGATTTGCCGGGAAAAGGTGGCGCTCGACATGGCCTGCCGGGTTTTTTCCGTTCGTTGGCGCAGGGGCTTGACGCCCAGATGCGCGAACAGTTTGTTGGTGAGCGTGGAAAACACGCTGCGCACGGCATAGTAGTGCTGCAACCCGGCGTCGAATTCTTCTTTTTCCACCTGAATCTTGCCCATCATGTATTCGACCACGCTTCGGTTCTTGCCGCGCAGGTCGGAGAGTTCGCCAATCTGCTCGCTCAAGTTCGCGTGGCGGACTTCCAGAAGCTCCTGGATATGCTGGTGAATTTCTCCGAATTCGCGTTGGGCGTCGTCGCGCACGATGTCGTGCTTGGCGGGGATAAGCTCGTCGGAAAGCGCGGCTTCGAGTTCCGGCAGACGGCTTTTTATCAGCAGACTGGCGTCCTGGTTGATTTTGGCTACCAGTCCTTTTTGCGCCGATACGGGGAAAATCTGGTTTTCGTGAATGCCGAGGATGTCCGCGCAACTCTTTGCTTGGCGCGTGATTTCCGCGTCGATCTCCGCTTCGCTTTTCAATTCGTCCCACAGGCCGTCGATCTTGTTCAGTACCACCAGACGCCCGCGTTTGCCATGATTGCTGGCGATATGATCCTGCCAGACCAGCAAATCCGATTGCGTCACGCCCGTGTCGGCGGCCAGGATGAACAGGACGGCGTGGGCATTGGGCAAAAGGGAAAGCGTCAGTTCCGGTTCGGTGCCGATGGCGTTCAGTCCCGGCGTATCCAGAATCACCAGTCCCTGTTCGAGCAGGGGGTGCGGGAAGTTGATGATGGCGTGACGCCAGCGGGGAATCTCCACCAGGCCATCTTCGCCCACATGAAAAGCGCCGATCTGCGTTTCATCCACCGTGAAGCCCAGCTTGCCCGCTTCTTCGGCGGGGACGCGAATGGTTTCGCTCACCTGGCGCAGGGCGTCCCGCATGGCCTTGGCCGAACGGATGTCCAGCGGGATGCGCCGCCAGGCGTCGGGGTTTTGCTTGTACTCGCTGACGCTGGTGTTGCCGCCGCGCGTCTGGATGGAAAGCAGATCGATGGCGGGCGGCTTGCCGGCCGCGTGCAGCAGTTCCGTCGGGCACATGGTGGTGCGTCCCGCCGAGGAAGGCAGAATGCGATTGCCATAGTCGGTGAAGAAGATGCTGTTGATGAGTTCGGATTTGCCGCGCGAGAATTCCGCGACGAAGGCCACATGGAGCTTGTCTTCCCGAATGCGCTCTTCCAGCCGGGAAAGTCGTTGTTCCGTCTGCGCGTCGCTTAGATCCTGTTCGATCAGCCACTGGCGGAAACGCTCCGTGGCCGCGATGATGGCAAGCCGCCATTGGCTGTAGACGGCAAATTGCAGGGCAAGGGACATGAATGACCCGAAAAAGAAGACGAAGGCTGCTAATTTAGCATGTTTGCGTCGGCTTTGTTCTGACCAGCGCGAAGCCGCCGCCCGGCGTGCGCATATTGGTGGTTTGTCCCTGATACAGGCGCGCGGCGAGCAGTTGGACTCGTCCCTGAAAAACGTAGGCGCGGAGATCGAATTTCAGTTCCCGCGGCGTGTCCGTTCCGAGCGGCGTGAGACGGCAAGTAGCGGGCAAGACGAAGTCCTGGGCAACATAACGGGTGCGCAGGATTTCCTCGAACACCCGGCGCGTGAGCTTGTCGCCCCGATAGGCGGCGCGGCTGCCAAAACCGTCTGCGGGTTTGAAGAAAAGCCCCTTGCGCGTCCGCCAAAAGTCTTCCGCCTCTTCTGGCCGGACTTTACGTGTGCGCGGCACAGCAGTGCGCAGTGTTTGTTGCAGATCGGCGGCAAGGCCACTTTGGGCGAGCCAGCCAGCATCGGAGAGCAGGCAAAGATTGCGCTTGTCGGCGTACAGGGCGTGCGCGTGGGGGTGCGGCGTCAGGACAATGGCGTTTTCCCGGTATGCGGCGGCAAGCGCGGCGTGCCTGGGCGCGGCCAGCGCAAAATCGGTGAGACGGTTGTAGACCACGTCTACCGCTCCGCGCGCGTGGCGCAAACGCCGTCCATCCCAGGACAATTGCGCGGGATCGGCAATCAGCGTGTCGATTCCCGCGGCGGAAAACAAGCGAAAAAACAGATGAAATTCCGGCGCGAGATATTGTTGCGCCGGGTCGTCATCGACAATGGCGAGGCGTTGCGGCGTCCGCTCTCCCCAAACCGCCTGGAACATGGCAAGCGTCTCGGTTTTTATGTCACGCTTGTTTTCGCCTTGTTCTTGGGAACGCGCCAGCAGCGCGTTCAGCAGCAATCCGCCCGCGTTGGTGTTGATTTCAATCAACCGGGGACCCGCTGGCGTCAGGTGAAAGTCATAGCCCATGCAAACCGCCGGATAACCAGGGTCGCGCCGCGCGATTTCCGGCGCCCTTGCCAGCGCCGCCTCCCGGTAGGACGGCAAGGCGGCGAGCGTTTCCACGGCGGCGGCGAGACGAGCGATGATCCCGATCTCCGCCGTGGAAACGAACACCGGCGTGGCGGCAAAAAGATGCGGATGGCTTTGCCGCAAGGCAAGCGCGTCCAGCCCATCCGCGGCAAGGCAGGCATCCAGCGCGTTCTGGTCGATTGTCATAGTTGTGCGGCAAAAAGTAAAAACCCGCCTTTTGCCGGTTCAGTCAGCAAAAAGGGACAGGCAAAGCCTGCCCTTTTTTGCGGGAAAAGGCAATGAAACCCCAAGACTTGGGCGCGATCCAAAGTGGAGGAAAAATCGTCCAAGACGAAGCGCAGCCGCGCACCCTCCCCTGCTGGAGCCGAAGGCGAAAGGACAGCCGCAGGCTGGTCTGGCGGAACCAGATGCAGCAAAGCCCTTGCAGGCTGCGAAGCTGCACACAAAAGGAGAGCAGGGGAGGGGTTTACAACTGCGGAACAGGAACCATGGTTCGATGCAAGCTGAACCGCCGTAAACCCTTTATAGGGCGCAACCCTCCTCATTCCCCCCCTCACAGGGGGAAGGCAAGTCCCCCTGTGAGGGGGGGCAGGGGGGTTGGGGAAGATAACCGTGCTTTCTTTCCCTGATCGCCAAGCCATGCTCAACCCTGAGATACTAGCAACGGCATACCTATTGGAGATCGACGGCACCTTGACTTCCTCCACTTTGGAGCACACCCACAAGACCGGGGCGCGACTGAAAGCGAATGATGCCATGTCGTCAATAAATCGTTCCCGGCGAAGCGCGGCCAAACTCCCTCCCCTGACAAAGTGGAAGGGTTACGGCAACTCAGCGGCTTTGCCCTCCCGAAATGCGACGATGGCGTGGTGCGTTATTTCACCGCCGCCGTATGGCGTCGATAGTTTGCTCATCCTTCAAATTGAACTCGACCGTATCGTCGACCTTCAGCCCTTGCAGCAAGGCGGGATCGGAAACGGCGAAAGGCATGGTCATTGCGGGCCAGCCGAGTGTTGCGATGGGACCGTGGGCGAGGGTGAGGCGTTGCTTTTCACGGTCGATTTTCTTGACGACGCCCTGGCCGCTGGCGATGGGGGGTTTTGTGTTATTGGCGGCCTGTGTTGGCGTGGCGGCGTGGTGATCGTGTTGCGCCAGTGCGGGCGGGGCGAAAGCAAGCGCAAGCACAAGCGCCGACAGGCAGGCGGCAATGAAGTGGGTTTTCGGTTGCGGTTTCATGGAAGGTTCCTTTCACGGTTGAGGTTGAGAATGAAGCAAAAATTTTTTCGCTTCCCGGCAGCGCAGGAGGAAGTAGAGCGCCGGAATGACGAAGAGGGAAAGGAGCGGCGCGGAGATCATGCCGCCGATCATCGGGGCGGCGATGCGGCGCATGACCTCAGACCCTGCGCCCTGGCCCAGGAAGATGGGGAGCAATCCGGCGACGATGACGGCCACGGTCATCGCCTTGGGGCGCGCGCGTTGCACCGCGCCTTCGCGGATGGCGGCCAGCAGCAAGGCTTCGCGGTCGGGGCGCGTTTGCCAGTCGGGGGTCTTGCTTAAGGCTTCCTTCAGATACAGGAGCATGACGACGCCGAATTCCGCCGCGACGCCGGCGAGCGCAATGAAGCCGACGCCGACGGCGGCGGAAAAGTGGTAATCCATGAGATACAAAAACCAGACGCCGCCCACGAGCGAGAGCGGCAAACTCGCCATGATGAGCAGCGCCTCGTCGACGCGTGAAAAAGTGAAGTAGAGCAAAAGGAAGATGATGAGGAGCGTGACCGGCGCGACCTGTTTCATTTTCGCGCTGGCCCGTTCCAGATATTCGAACTGGCCGGAATAGGCGATGGCAACCCCCGGCGGCAGCGTGACTTCCCTGGCAACCTGGGTCTGGAGGTCGCGCACGACACCGGCAAGGTCGCGGCCGCGCGCGTCGATGTAGATCCAGGCGGAAAGGCGTCCGTTTTCGCTTTTCAGCATGGGCGGGCCGTCGACGATTCTCGGCGTGGCGAGGGTTTCCAGCGTCACGAGTTCGCCCTTCGGGGTGACGATGGGCAGGCGTTTCAGGGCATCGAGCGATTCGCGCCATTCGCGCGGGTAGCGCAGGTTGATGGGGTAGCGCGCGCGGCCTTCGAGGGTCTCGCCGATGTTCATGCCGCCGACCAGGAGCGCAATGGCGCTTTGCACGTCGGCGATGTTCATGTCGTAACGCCCGGCGGCCTCGCGCTTGATGTCGATGTCGATGTAACGCCCGCCGGAGAGGCGTTCGGCGAGCGCCGAGGTAACGCCGGGGACGCGCTTTGCGGCCTCTTCGATGGCGATGGCCGTGGCTTCGATGGTTTGCAGGTCGGCCCCGGAAACCTTGATGCCGATGGGACTTTTGATGCCGGTCGCCAGCATGTCGATGCGGTTGCGGATGGGCGGAATCCACAGGTTGGCAAGACCGGGGATGCGCACGGCGGCGTCCAGTTCCCGCACGAGTTTTTCCGGCGTCATGCCGGGTCGCCATTTTTCACGCGGTTTGAACTGGATGACGGTTTCAAACATTTCCAGCGGCGCGGGGTCGGTGGCGGTCTCCGCCCGTCCCGCCTTGCCGAAGACGCGCGCGACTTCGGGCACGGTCTTGATGAGGCGGTCGGTCTGTTGCAGGAGTTCGGCGGCCTTGCCCGCCGAGAGGCCGGGAAGCGCGGTCGGCATGTAAAGGAGATCGCCTTCGTCGATGGCGGGCAGGAATTCGCCGCCCAGCCGCGTGGCGGGCCAGAGCGCGGTGAGAAAGACGAGCGCGGCGATAAGCAGCGTCGTTTTGGGCCGGGCGAGCGTCCTGTCGAGCCAGCCGGAATAGGCGCGGATGAGGAGGCGGCTCAAGGGATTTTTTTCTTCCGGCGGAATGTGACCGCGTATCCAGTAGCCCATCAGCACCGGAATCAGGGTGACGGAAAGTGCGGCGGCGGCGGCCATGGCGAAGGTCTTGGTGTAGGCGAGCGGCGAGAAAAGTCGCCCTTCCTGCGATTCCAGCGCGAAGACGGGAATGAAGGAAAGCGTGATGATGAGGAGGCTGAAAAACAGCGCCGGCCCCACGGCGGCGGCGGCCTCCCCAATCACGCGCCAGCGCGCTTCGCCTTCGAGCGTTTCGCCCGGATGCGCGGCTTGCCACGCTTCCAGCTTCTTGTGGGCGTTCTCGATCATGACGATGGCGGCGTCGACCATCGCGCCCACGGCGATGGCGATGCCGCCCAGCGACATCATGTTGGCGGAAATGCCGTCCGCGCCCTGGTAGCGCATGACGATGAAGGCCGCGAGCACGCCCAGCGGCAGCGAGATGATGGCCACCAGCGCCGAGCGCAGATGCCAGAGGAACAGCGCGCAGATGACGGTGACGGCGAGGAATTCTTCCAGGAGCTTGTGGGTGAGGTTGTCGACCGTGGCCTCGATCAGCGCGCCGCGGTCGTAGGTCGGGACGATTTCCACGCCTTCCGGCAGGCTTTTTTGCAGGCGGGCAAGGCGTGTCCTGATTTCGGCAATGGTCGCGTAGGCGTTCTTGCCGCTGCGCAGAATCACCACCGCGCCCGCGACTTCGCCTTCACCGTCCAGTTCCGCGATGCCGCGCCGCATCTCCGGCCCCGTCTGGATGCGGGCAATGTCGCCCAGACGCAATACGGCGCCGGAGGCATCCGTTTTCAAAGGGATGGCGCGAAAATCGGCGAGGCTTTGCAGGTAGCCGGTGGCGCGCACCATGTATTCCGTTTCCGCCAGTTCCAGCGCCGCGCCGCCGGTTTCCTGATTGCTTTTGCCGACGGCCATTTCGATGTCGGCGTGCGTCAATCCGGCGGCCGCAAGTTTTATCGGGTCGGGGATGATCTGGTATTGCCTGACCATGCCGCCGATGGTGGCGACTTCGGCGACATTGAGCACGGTTTTCAGTTCGTATTTCAAAAACCAATCTTGCAGGGCGCGCAACTCCGCGAGATCGTGACGCCCGCTTTTGTCGATGAGCGCGTATTCGTAAATCCAGCCGACGCCGGAAGCATCCGGCCCCAGCGTGGGCACGACGCCCGCCGGAAGCTGTCCTGCCGCCTGATTCAGATATTCCAGAACGCGCGAGCGCGCCCAGTAGAGGTCGGTGGCGTCATCGAACAGAACGTAGACGAACGAGACGCCGAAAAACGAAAATCCGCGCACGGTTTTCACCCCCGGCACCGAAAGCATGGTGGCGGAGAGGGGATACGTCACCTGATCTTCGACGATGCGCGGCGCCTGTCCGGGAAATGGCGTGCGGATGATGACCTGGACATCGGACAAATCCGGCAGGGCATCCAGCGGTAGCGAACGCGCCGCCCACACGCCCCACGCGGCGAGGACAAGCGCGGCCAGTAACACGAGCAGGCGGTTCTTGATGGCGAGAAAAATGAGGCGGGCGATCATGGTGTTTTCCTTGTTTGTGTTTGTGCGCGGCAAAAAGTGAAAACCTGCTTTTTACCGGATTGATTTGCGGCTGCGCCGATTTTGGGAACGAACCGTCCGCCGCTGCCCGTCATTGCGAGGACCAAAGGCCCGTGGCAATCCAGACGGCTTTTCCATTTGTCCTGCCGTTCCAGAAAACTGACCCGCTGCATGGATTGCCACGGCGCTACGCGCCTCGCAATGACGAAGTTTGGGGGCGCAAACCCCTCCCCGACTCTCCCCTTGACGGTCAGGAAAGGGCGTATGGCTACGCTTCGCTTATAATCACGACATCCATTCAGGAGGAAATCATGGCGAAGAAAAGGAAAACGCTGCCGAAGAATTTCGGCGAACTGGTGGAAGCGGGAGACATTCCAGCGCTGAAAGCGGTTTTCGACAGTTGTGAACTGGATGCCAACGACGGCTACGGCAAGAAGCCCGCTCTGAGTTTCTACGGGATACCCGCAGAACTGCTGCGCTGGCTTGTCGAACAGGGGGCGGACATCAACGCAAGGGATCGCTATCAAAAAACGCCATTGCATTCCCAGGTGGGCATGCATTGCGAGCAACTCGAATTGTTGCTGGAATTGGGCGCGGACATCGAAGCCCGCGATTATGATGAGGAAACCCCGCTGCATACGGCGGCAATGCGTTTCCAACGCCATGCGGTGCGTTCGCTGCTCGCGCATGGCGCGAATATCCACGCCGCGAACAAGTCGGGGCAAACGCCCTTGGCCTTGGCGCTGGTTTACTGCCGCAATTGCGACATTTCCGCAGCGGCGGAAATCGCCGCCCTTCTTCTGGACGCTGGCGCTCAGGTGACGCCGGAAATGACGGAACAGGTCCAGCGCATCGGCAAGGAATTTGAATTCCACCGGGAAAATTTCAACAAGGATTCGCTGGCCGAGGCCGATGCGGGGCTGGCGCGGCTCTATGCGCTCTTCCAGGTCGCGCCCATCGCCAAACGCCGTGTGCACGATGGCGTCTCTCGCATCACCGTCACCGCGGCCCGCTGGGAAGATCAACAT
>JAITRP010000142.1 GCA_031288305.1 Zoogloeaceae bacterium | reverse complement strand
ACCAGAAAATGAAACGTGTGAACAGCCCCCTCTGTAATGCATTGAATGTAAACGAAATTTCTGCAAACGCGATTCAATTGGCATCACGAAGGGGGGAGTGATTGTCAACAGGCCCTAGGCAAAATGCGGCAAATCCACACAAAAAGCAGGGTTTTATTTTTTGACGCTTTTTGTCTCCCGCCACCATGCCAGCGCTTGCGCTACCGCGGATTCGATATCCAGCGCGTCCGTATCCAGCAGCCGCGCGTCCGCTTCCTGGCGCAGGGGGGCGACGGGGCGGTTGCGGTCGCGGTCGTCGCGCGCTTTCAGGTCGGCGAGGATCGCCGCCCGGTCGGCGTCCTGGCCATTTTCCAGCAGTTGCCGGCAGCGCCGTTCGGCGCGCACATGGGCGCTGGCGGTGAGGAAAATCTTGAGCGGCGCGGCGGGAAAGACCACGGAAGCCATGTCGCGTCCGTCGCCGACCAGGCCAGGCGCGCGGTGAAAGGCGCGTTGCCGGAACAACAGCGCGGCGCGCACGGCGGGAAAGGCGGCAACCCGGGAGGCGGCGGAAGAAATGGCTTCGCTGCGCAGGGCGTCGCTGACTTCCCTGCCGTTCAGCAACACGCGCCCCGCCAAAAAGGCCGCATCCAGCGCGGCAGCCAGCGCGGATAGGCCAGCTTCGTCTTGCCAATCCACGCCCGCGTCTCTTGCCGCCAGCGCGACGAGACGGTAGAGCGCGCCGGAATCCAGGTAATGAAAACCCAACGCCGCCGCGACGCGGGCGGATACCGTGCCCTTGCCGGAAGCCGTCGGGCCGTCGATGGCAATCACCGGCGCGGGATGGGCGACGCGGACAAAATGCCGAAAATATTCGGGGAAAGTCTTGGCGACGCATTCCGGGTTGTGGATGCGCAGCGGCGCGGCGAACGACGCCAAAGAAAAGCACATGGCCATGCGATGATCGTCGTAGGTGTCGATCATCGCCGCGCGCGCGGGATGTTCTGCGTCAGGCGGCGTGACGCACAGGTAATTTTCTCCCTCTTCCACGCGCGCGCCCAGCTTGCCGAGTTCTTTTGCCATGGCGGCGATGCGGTCGGTTTCCTTGACCCGCCAACTGGCGATGTTCTCGATTCGCGTCTTGCCCTTGGCGAACAGGGCGGCAACCGCCAGCGTCATGGCGGCGTCGGGGATGTGATTGCAATCCAGCGTAATGCCGCGCAGTCCATCGGCTGGCGCGCTGGCGCGCATCCAGTGTTCGCCCATTTCAATCTTCGCGCCCATCCCCGCCAGCGCCTCGGCAAAACGCACGTCGCCCTGGATGGATTTGCGGCCAACGCCTTCCACCCGCACGCCTTCATCCGTTGCGCCAATTGCGCCCAGGGCGAGAAAGTAGGAAGCGGAAGAAGCGTCGCTTTCCACATGGAACGCGCCCGGCGCAACATAACGCGCCGCCGCCGGCAGGGTAAAGGACTGTTCGCCCTGCCGTTCGACCAGAACGCCAAAACGCGCCATGAGTTCCAGGGTGATTTCGACATAGGGTCTGGAAATCAACGCGCCCGTCACTTCCACGGTCGTTTTCTTGCCGGTGAGCGGCAAGGCCAGCAACAAGCCAGTCAGGAACTGGCTGGAAACATCGCCGCGCACCCGCACCACCTTGCCGCCCTGTCCTTCCTCCCCTGCCTTTCGTTTCCGGATACGCAGCGGCGGATAGCCCGCGTTTCCCGGATAGCCGATTTGCGCGCCCAACTGCCGCAAGGCATCCACCAGATCGCCAATGGGACGTTCCTGCATGCGCGAAACGCCAGTGAGCGTGTAGTCGCCGTCCGCCAGCGCCAGCACCGCGGTCAGCGAACGAAAGGCGGTGCCGGCGTTGCCCAGGAACAATTCCGCGCGCCGGGCAGGAATGCGTCCCGCGCAACCGTGGATGCGCCACTTGCCCGCGCCCAGATCGTCCGCCTTCACGCCCAGTGTCCGCAAGGCCTCCCGCATGCGCGCCGTGTCGTCGGAAGCCAGCAGATTCTCTATTTCGGTTATGCCGTCCGCCAGCGCCGCCAGCAACAGCGCCCGATTGGAAATGCTCTTGGAACCCGGCAGGCAAACGCTGCCGCTGGCGGAAATCATCTGCGGAAGATCGAGAAAGGTCATAAAAGGTTCCGGTTCTGGTCAGGGCGGCAAAAGCTTTGTTTATTCTTGACGCTTTCCTGGCGTCTGGCAAGACGGAGGACAGAAGACAGAGCGGCCGCCGCGCGGCCTTTGTGGTCCGTAATCTGTAGTCCGTGGCGGACGCCCGCGATCACTGGCTTACTGACTACTGACTACTGACTACTGACTACAAAGCGAGCATGGCGAGCGCCCTGTCCTCTGTCCTCTGTCTTCTGTCTTCTGTCTTCTGTCTTCTGTCCTCTGTCCTCTGTCCTCTGTCCTCTGTCCTCTGATCACCAGACAAAACTCAAGATGGCGATGCTGGCGATCAGCATGAAGGGGAGGGCGTATCCGGCGATTTTCCAAAAGCCGCTCTGCTCTTGGGCGGATGGCCACGCTTCGTCCATGAAGGCGAAGATGACGCCCCTGTCGCTTCGGTATTCCAGATTCCACAAAAGACCGGCGGAAACATACAGGATGGAGGAAGCGCCGATATTGGCGGCCCAGGTTGCGGGATAACCGCCGTCCCGCAAGAGCAGGTACAGATCATACGACCAGCTTGCCGAAAACAGCCAGACGCAGGCGGCCACACAGGCCGCCGCGAAGTCGCGCTGTCCTTTGATGGCCTTGTACAGCACGCCGATTGCCCAGGGCGCGGTGACGAACGCCGCAATGGACATGAAAGCGGCATCGACATAATCCCAGGTGATGTCGTTCGTATAAGGCGCGATCCCGATCAGCCCCAGGGCGGCGATGGCGAAGGCAATGATTTTCCAGGGTTGCAGCAGGAAACGCCAATAGACGCGCCGGGTGATTTCCCAGGTCTTGAAGCGACGGATGAAAATGCCGGCGGCAATCAGGCAGGCGCTTCCCCAGCACAACAGGTAGAGGGTGAAAAAATCGCGCATGCCGGGCTTTCAACGCAAGGCTTCTTCAAGCCATTGCGCGAACGGCTTTTGTTTCGCGGCGGCGGTTTTGGGGTAGGTGATTCCCATGCTGGCTTTCGTGTCCATCGTGTCCGGGTGTGTTTTCCCGAGCGCGTGCCGTCGAATCCCGCATGCCTTGAGAAGTTCCGCCAGCGCCTTGGCGTAGTCGCCTTGTTCGTGGGACGCCAGACCCTGAACGCTGCAAGTCGCCGCCTGGCGAATCCGCTCGTCGTCGGGCGACTTGTTCATTCCGACGACGCCGAGGACGACGCCAAGCGCCAATGCGACGGCAATCCCCGCCTTGCAGGCCGTCTTCTGGAAAAACTGCCTGGCCCACAGGAGGAGCCGATTATCGTGCATCACGATTTCCTTTCACAAGGAAGAGAATGTTCGCTGGAAAAATCGCGCATGTCACGCTCTCAGCGCGAGGCTTCCTCGATCCATTGCTCAAAAGGTTTTTGCCTGGAGCGGGCGGTTTCCTGGTAGACGGTTTCCATGTTGGTTTTCGTGTTCATGGCATCCGGGTGTGTTTCCCTGAGCGTGCGCCGTTGAATCCTGTACGCCTTGAGAAGTTCCGCCAGCGCTTTTTCGTGGTCGCCCTGCTCGTAATACGCCAAACCGATGTTGTTGTAGGTCGCAGCCGTATTGGGATGCTCTTTGCCCAACGATTTTTCGACGATGGCCAAGGCCTTCCGATACCCCTCCAACGCTTCTTCGTAGTTGCCCCGACTGCTCTGCGCCAAGGCGATGTTATTGTAGGTCGCGGCTGTATCAGGGTGTTCCTTGCCCAACATTTTTTCCTGAACGGCCAAAACATTCCGATACCATTCCAGCGCTTCTTCATAATCGCCCTGACGGAAATATACTGCGGCGATATTGCTGCGGGTCATGGCCGTAGAAGGATGCTCCTTGCCCAGCGCTTTTTCCATGATGTTCAAAGCCTCCCGATACCCTTTCAGCGCTTCTTCGTCGTTGCCCTGGCGGTCGTACACATGGGCGATATTGTGGTAGGTCGTGGCCGTAGCGGGGTGCTCCTTGCCCAGCGCTTTTTCCTGAACGGTCAAAGCCTTCCGGTACCATTCCAGCGCTTCTTCATAATCGCCCTGACGGGAATATACTGTGGCGATATTGTTGTAGGTCGCGCCTGTATCGGGGTGTTCCTTGCCCAACATTTTTTCACTGATGACCAGGGCTTTCCGATACCATTCCAGCGCTTCTCCGTACCTGCCCTGGTAGTCGTACACCAAACCGATGTTATTGTAGATCGTCGCCGTATTGGGGTGTTCTTTGCCCAACGATTTTTCAGCGGCAACCAAAGCCTTCCAATTCCACTCCTGCCCCTTTTCGTAGTCGCCCAGATTTTTATACGCCTGGGCGATGTTGTTGTAGGTCATGGCGGTATCTGGATGCTCCTTGCCCAGCGTTTTTTCCTGAACTGCCAAAGCCTTTTGATACCATTTTAACGCTTCTTCGGACTTGCCCTGAGCATCGTATGCCGTGGCGATATTGTTGCAGATCTTCGCCGTATCCGGATGTTCCTTGCCCTGCGCCTTTTCAACGATGACCAAAGCCTTCCGGTACCACTCCAGCGCCTTTGGGTAGTCGCCCTGCGCGTAAGACGCCAGCCCCTGATTATTGTATGTCATCGATTGATCGATAAGCTCGTTGTCGGACGACTTGTTCATTCCGACGACGCCGAGGACAACGCTGATCGCCAATACAAGGGCAATCACCGCCTTGCTGGCCGCGCTCTGAAACCTCCCTCCTTTTGCTTGCATCGCGATCTCCTTTCGATGGGCGGAATTCGCCAGGGAAACGTCAAAAAGTAAAGACCTGCTGTGGCTTTGCCGCATTTTGCTGCTTGTAACCAGCCTTCGGCTGTCCTGCGGCCTTGGCCTTGTAACGTTTTATCATGATTTCTTTGTAGAAGGAAGAAGGTCTGGTGAACAAGTCGCGCGTGTCACGCTCTCAGCGCAGGGCTTCCTCGAGCCAGCGGGCGAATGGCTTTTGTCTTGCGGCGGCGGTTTCCTGGTAGATGGTTTCCATGCTGGCTTTCGTGTCCATCGTGTCCGGGTGTGTTTCCCCGAGCGCGTGCCGTCGAATCCCGTATGCCTTGAGAAGTTCCGCCAGCGCCTTTTCGTGGTCGCCCTGTCCGTAGTAATACGCCAAACCGATGTTGTTATGGATCATAGCCGTAATGGGATGCGCCTTGCCCAACGCTTTTTCAGAGACGGCCAAAGCCTTCCGGTGCCATTCCAGCGCTTTTTCGTACATGCCCTGATAGCTGTATGCTTGGGCGATATTGTTGTAAGCCACGGCGGTATTGGGATGCTCCTTGCCCAATACTTTTTCCTGAACGGCCAAGAACTTCCAATACCATTCCAGCGCTTCTTCGTTGTTGCCCTGGCGGCTGTACACATTGGCGATATTGTTGTAGGTCGTGGCCGTATCCGGATGTCCCTTGCCCAGCGCTTTTTCAAAGACGGCCAAAGCCTTCCGGTACCACTTCAGCGCTTCTTCGTCGTTGCCTTGTCTGCTCTGCGCCAGGGCGATATTGTTGTAGGTCGTGGCGGTATTGGAATGCTCCTTGCCCAGCACTTTTTCCTGAATGGCCAAAGCCTTCCGGTGCCACGCCAGCGCTTCTTCGTAGTTGCCCTGATGGACGTATACCACACCGATATTATTGTAGGTCGTGGCGGTATCGGAATGTTCCTTGCCCAGCGTTTTTTCCCGCGCCGCCAAAGCCTTGCGACACCACGCCAGCGCTTCTTCGTAGTTGCCCTGACGGCTATACGCCATACCGATATTGTTGTAGGTCGTGGCCGTATCCGGATGTCCCTTGCCCAACACCTTTTCCCGCGCCGCCAAAGCCTTTCGATACCACGCCAGCGCTTCTTCGTACTTACCCTGACGGTTGTACGTCAGGCCGATGTCGTGGTAGGTCGCGGCCGTATCGGGATGTTCCTTGCCCAGCGCCTTTTCCTGAATCGCCAAAGCCTTCTGGAACCACTCCAGCGCCCTGGGGTAATCGCTCTGTTCGCGAAACGCCACGCCCTGATCGCTGTATGCCGCCGCCTGGTCCATCCGCGCGTTGCCGGACGACTCGTTCATTCCCATAACGTCACCAACGACGCCAAGCGCCAATGCGGCAGCAATCACCGCCTTGCAGACCGCGCCCTGAAAAAACCCTCTTGCACGCATCACGCTCCCCTTTCGATAGGCAAAATCCGCCGGATTCATTTCTCCGCCATTGTCGCACACTCATTCCATCCGCGTATCCAGTCCCGCTTCCGCGCGTTCGGCGGCGATCAGCAAGGCGCGCGCCTTGTTCCGCGTTTCTTCCCATTCGGCCTGCGGGTCGGAATCGGCGACGATGCCGCCGCCCGCTTGCACGTGGAGTTTGCCGTCCTTGATGACGGCGGTGCGGATGGCGATCGCCAGGTCCATGTTGCCGTGAAAATCGAGGTAGCCGATGGAACCCGCGTAGATGCCGCGCTTCACCGGTTCGAGTTCGTGGATGATCTCCATCGCCCGCAGCTTGGGCGCGCCGGAAACCGTGCCCGCCGGAAAGCTCGCCTTCAGGACGTCGATGGCGGAAAGCCCCGGTTGCAAAAGTCCCTCGACGTTGGAAACCAGGTGCATCACATGCGAATAGCGTTCGATCGCCATCTGTTCGGTGACGCGCACGCTGCCGATCTCCGCCACCCGGCCACAATCGTTGCGTCCCAGATCCAGGAGCTGCACGTGTTCCGCGCGTTCCTTTTCATCGGCCTGCAATTCCGCCGCCAGCGCGGCGTCCTCGGCTTCGGTCGCGCCGCGCTTGCGGGTTCCGGCAATCGGGCGCAGGACGACCTTCTTCTTGCCGTCTTCTTCTTCAAGGCGCACCAGGATTTCCGGCGAGGAGCCGACGACATGGAAATCGCCGAAGTCGAAATAGAACAGATAGGGAGAAGGGTTGATGCTGCGCAGCACCCGATAGAAGGCCATCGGGCTGGCGGTGAAGGGTTTTTCCATGCGCTGCGAGGGGACGACCTGCATGATGTCGCCCTCGATGATGTAGCGTTTGGCCTTTTCCACGGCGGCCTTGTAGGCGTCCTCGCCAAAGCGGGAGATCGCCGGGGCGCTCGCGCCGGAAACCGGCTTTTCCTCGGGAATGGCAAGCGGCGCGCGCAGCCGGGCGAGCAGTTCCTTCAGCCGCGCCTTCGCCCGTCGGCACGCGCCGGGAACCTGCGGCTCGGCATAGACGATCAGGGTCAGCTTGCCGGAGAGGTTATCGACCACCGCCAGTTCTTCCGAGAGCAAGAGCAGGATGTCGGGTAGGCCGGATTCGTCGGGTTTGGCGGGCAGGCGATCCAGTCTCGGCTCGATGTAGCGCGCGGCGTCGTAACCGAAACAGCCGGCCAATCCTCCGGTGAAACGCGGCAGACCCGCGACCGGCGGCGCTTTGAAACGATCCAGATAACGCGCGATGAAGTCGAGCGGATTTTCGTCTTCCGTCTGCTCGGCGATGCGCGCTCCGGTCAAGACCAGCACCTTCTTTCTATAGACGGCGATGCGGGTCATGGCTTCCAGGCCGATGAACGAATAGCGCCCGAAGCGCTCGCCGCCCTGCACGGATTCCAGCAGATAGGTGCAGGGGCCGTTGGCCAGTTTCAGGTAGATGGAGAGCGGCGTGTCGAGATCGGCAAAGGTCTCCAGCGTCACCGGGATGCGGTTGTAGCCTTGGGAGGCCAGGGCGTTGAATTCGTGTTCGTTCATGTTTCAGGAGGCGCAATCAAAAGTGAAAAATGGAGGATGTCAAGGTGATATTGACGCGGATGTTGACGCCCATTGGCGTGCCCTTGCGGGTTTGCGCAGGTTGAGCGCGGGGGAGCGCGGTTTTCCTCTCCTTGGCAAGGAGGGGATTGAGAGGGAGGCGCGGCGGTTTGCTCTGCGTCAGACCTTGGCGCCCGTTCCAATGCCGCAAACCCCTCCCCAGACTTCCCTTTGCGCGCGGCTTTGCCGCATCTGGCTTCGCCAGACCGGCCTGCGGCTGTCCTTCCGCCTTCGGCTCCAGCAGGGGAGGGAGCGCGACCGCGCTTCGCCTGGGGTCGTTTTTTGCATCGCATCATCCCTTCTATCCCTTTCGATTGCGCCCGGCGCTCACTTCCGCTTTCTGTTTTCCAGGAAAAGGCGGCGGCAACTGTGGGATGAATCAGGCCGCGGCGGCGTGAGCCGCCGCAATCCTCTTCACACCTTGAACTGCGCCAGGGTAGCCGCGACTTCCTGCGCCAGTTGATCCAGGCGTTGCGCGCCGGAGGCGGCTTCCTCGGCGGCGGCGTTGTTTTCGTCCGTCATCTGGGCGATGC
>JAITRP010000104.1 GCA_031288305.1 Zoogloeaceae bacterium | reverse complement strand
AGTGCAGGCTGATGCGGGCGTCTTTCAGTGCGCCGGAGGGAATGACCCAGGTGAAATCGAGGGACCAGGCGGCTTCCTTCAGGGTCTGCGGAACGCCGTGCGCCTTGCCGCCCCAGCCGCGCGCGGCGGAAAGGGTCAGGGTCACGCCGGAGAGGTCGATGAGGTCGTCCAGCGAGCGGGAGAGACTGGCGAAAACCGCGCTTTCGCGGTTGTGATTCCAGTCGGAACGGTTGTCCCACCAGGGTTCATAGGCGCCGTTCGCGCCGCCATATCGGCCGCTCAAGCGGTAGACGAAATAGCCCAGATGCGTCTCCCGCGTGCTGGGCGCGCGCGTGTGCAGAAATTCGCCCTTCAGGACATAGCGCGAAAACTCGCGCGTGAAGGCCAGATAATGCTGGAACGCCCAGCGGCCCGCATAGTGGTTGTTGGATATTTCGCCAACGGACGTGGAGTCGTCATGATCGCCCATGACGTAAAGCTGGTAACTCAGATACAGCGGGGATTTCGTTGTGGACGCCGCTTGCCGGTACTTGAGTTTTACGTGCGCGCTTTGCAGGAATCCCGGCGCTTCGCCATAGGCGATTTCCGCCGAAGTCTCTGGCGTAAAGGCGTAACGCGCGCCGAACGACCAGAGGCGATCGATTTTTGTCTGCGCGGCGTCGTCTTCACGAAAGGCATAGGTCTTGCGGTACCACGGCGCTTTGTATTCCGTCACATACGCGCCCGCCAGCGAAAGCCGCTCCCCTTCGATGCCGCCCTCCGCGCCAAGATAGGTTCCCGGCGTCAAGGACCAGTTCACGCCCAATACGCCGGGGCCAGAGGGCTGGAAATAACCCAGCTTGCCCCACCAGAGACCGCCCTCGCGCGCATGACGCAGCTTCAGATGGGCGCGGTAGAGCGACGCGCCGCCGCGCGCGTCCTTTTTTGACCAGTCGGGCGACCACGGATCAGACCACGGGAAAAAGCTGATTTCGTGGTCGGGACTGGCGCTGTTGTGCA
Organism: Zoogloeaceae bacterium; assembly: GCA_031288305.1. Taxonomy (GTDB): domain Bacteria; phylum Pseudomonadota; class Gammaproteobacteria; order Burkholderiales; family Rhodocyclaceae; genus Azovibrio. The sequence continues at coordinate 3,049 of JAITRP010000104.1, read as the reverse complement.
AATCGCCTGTCGCGAAAACACCCAGATCGAAGCCCGCCGTACCGGCAAGAAAAGGCGAACTGACTTCCAGGCTGCCTTGCAGCGTCCGGTGATGCAGATTGCTGTCGAAGCGCCGCGCATCGGTCCGGTAGCGTTCGCGGTTGCGCTGGAAATACATCAGGTTGCCGGAAACCTCCGAAGCCTTGAGTTCGGAGGCAAACCGCGCCCACGCGCCGCCATTCTCGCTCCACGCGCTTTGCGCCGCGCTTGTAAGCGCCAGCGCCAGGAGAAAGGGGCGCGTCCGGTTCATTGCACTGTCGCTGCCCGCGGCGCGGCGTTCATTTCCAGAGCGTAGGCGAGCATTTTTTCGCCGGAGAGCGGCGGACTGTAAAAATAACCCTGGAAAATGTGGCAACCCAGTTTGCACAACACATCGATCTGTTCCTGGCTCTCGACGAATTCAACGACGATTTTCACGTCCAGCGCATGGCACAGTTCAACGATGGTGGCGATGATCTCCACGCAGGTCCTGCTGACGGCGACATCCTTGCTCAACACCTTGTCGATTTTCAGGGTATTGACCGGAAAATATTTCAGATATACCAATGAACTGTGCCCCATGCCGAAATCATCGATGGAAATGGCAATGCCCAAATCATGAATCTGGTTCAGGATGCGGTTGTGCGGCGCGTCCGGATCAAGGGCAATGGATTCGGTGACTTCGATGCCGATCATGCGCCGTTGCAACTGATGCCGTTCCAGACAGCGGATCACCTTGTCCGGCAGGGCGGTGTCGCCCAGTTGCCGGATGGAGACATTGACCGAAGTCTTGAAGTCGTCTTCCAGCCCATGCGGCCGCCAGCGCGCCCGTTCGGCGCAGGCTTCATTCAGCACCCACAGGCCCAGGGGCTGCATGAAATCGCCGTCCTCGGAAATGGCGACCATGATGGGCGCGGGGATCAGGCCATATTCCGGATGCCGCCAGCGCACCAGCGCCTCGGCGCCGACGACCATGCCGGAAATCTGGTCGACCTGCGGCTGATATTCAAGATACAACCCCTCGCCACGTTTCAGGGCGCGTTCCAGATCGCCCGCCAGCACTCGTGCCAACACGCCGATTTCGTCGCCGCGATCCAGGCATTTCTTGCCGGAAGGACCAACAATGTTGCTGCAGGCAATGTCCATGAGGGCGCTCATGGCCTTTTTTTGCCGTTCCATGCGCATGCGGTCGAAAATCTTGACGAAGGGAATGTAGATCAGGGTGCCCAGCGCCAGATTGAAGCATTGCAGCAGACTACCCGCCAACGCGCCGCCAGCGGCGAAATAGCCGCTCAGCAACGGCGGCGTTGTCCAGACGATGGAAACGCCCGAACCCGGCACAAGCCCGTAATGAACCGCGATAAAACTGGTAAGCATCAACACCAGCGGCGCCAGGACAAAGGGCAGGAGAAAAACGGGATTGAGAATGACCGGCAGACCAAAGAGCAATACCTCGTTGATGTTGAACAGACCGGGCACAAGGGAGATTTTTGCCAGACGGCGGCTGCCATCCTTGTAGTTGGTGATCAGGAGCGCCGCCAAAAGACAGATCGAGGAACCAGACCCCCCCATGAAGACAAAGGTATCGAGGAAGAGCTTGGTAACGACATGCGGCGGCGGCAATCCCGCCGCCTGCGCCGCGAGATTGCTGTTCGAGGCGGCCTCGAAGATGTCGTGGGTCATGGGATCAAGCACATTGGTGCCGTGAATCCCGAAAAACCAGAAAACATGCGTGATGAAAACGTAGGTGACGCCGGTATCAAAGGTGCTCTGGAAAAATCTGAAGGGATACAGGATCAGATCATGCACGCACTGATGTACCGACAGGCCAGTCAGCGCGCCAAAGGCAAAGGCAAACGCGGCAAAGAGAAACACCGTGATGATGCCGGGCAACAGACAGGCAAAGGCTTGCAGAATGGCCGCTTCCATTCCTTCGGCGTAGATCAGCATTTGCAGTCGCTTGATACGCGCCAGATACAGGAAAATGCGCGTCGAGACGATGGCGACGGCCATGCTGACAAACAATCCGCGCGTGCCCAACTGTTCCACGACGCCTTCATCGGTATCCGCGGGAATGATGATCATCAGCGAGGCCAACGCCACCAGCGCCGTAATGACCGGGCTGACCGGATTCGCCAGGTAGCGCTGGTTATACAGGGTGGCGAGGTGGTAGCTGATGCCGGCGAGCATCGGCAACGAGAGTATGCCAAAGGTGCCCTGCCAGACCAGGCCGCCAATTTTCGGCCAGCCTGGCCCGAACCACTGCGCCATATTGTCCTGGTAACCCGGTAAGGGCAGGTTGTTGAGCAGGATGGCGAGCGCGCCCGCGACGACCAGCGGCAGACACAGCAAAAAACCGTTGCGGATGGCCAGCATGATCGGACTGAACGCCCAACTGGGCGCGGCCAGCGTGTAGATGCGGTCAAACAGGCGCTGACCGAATGACGTCATGCGCGAGGACTCCTTCATGGTAAGGAAACGTCAAAAAGTAAAACCCTGCTTTGTGCCGATTTGTCTTGGGTTCGAAACCAGGCAAAGCCTGGCTTCGAACTGTGTAAGCCCAACGTAAAACCCGTCCGGCCCGAAGTCGCGTTGCCTGAGGCAAGAAAAATCCATTGCCATGCATATTTTTCGCGCGTATCCATTCTCCAGGGTTGTGAAGTATGCGCCGCAACGCTTTCGCGTCAAGGAGAGCCTGCTGGCGATTCATGGGTCTTGGCATAACAGGGATCAGGGCATTCTGCTCCCTTTCCTGCCCTTGCTGTTCTGTTCCTTGACGCGCTTCATTTTCTCACGGAAGCGAAGCAGTTCGGCCTTGCGTCTTTCCGCTTCCAGCGCTTCCGCTTCTGCCTCTGTCTCTACGCCGGATGCTTTAGCCCCTGCCTCCAGCGCCGTTACCGGAATTTCCGCCTCTGGAGTTTCCGCCGGGGCGTCTTCTGTTGCCGACGCTTTTGACGTGGGCGTTTCCGCCTCTGGCGCTTCCGCTTCCAGCGCCGCTTCTGCCTCTGTCTCTATGCCGGATGCTTTAGCC
>JAITRP010000034.1 GCA_031288305.1 Zoogloeaceae bacterium | reverse complement strand
CTCTTTGAAATCCTGCTGCAAAAGTTGGGCATTCCTTCCGTGCCAACCCGGAAGAGACTTGACCACAAGGCGCACTGGATTCTGCTGGAAGCCATCCAGTCCGCGCCGGAAAATCGCCCGAAGCTGATGAAGGAATTTCTCAAGAAGTGGTACGCTTCCATGCGCGGCTGCGCCTGGTACGGTCTGCACACCAAACGCCCGGATCGCTTCCGGGGCTACTGGTGCTTCGAGGCGGGTCTCGTGACCTGCCTCTGGCAAATCGACGACAGCAGCTACCGCGACCTGCCGTTCTACCCCAAAGACCTCGTGGATTGGGCCAGACGCGACGGCATGGAATTCATTCCCTGAAGGTAATTTGGCTATCCTTCTCCCATACGGCGCTTGCGGCGCACAACCCGCTGATGCCAAGACGGGGGTAATCCCCTTGTCGAAAACCAACGGCAAGTCTGGCGTTGCCAAAGGTTGCCGTGTTGCCCTGTTCCGCTATCCCGAAGATGTGGCGGTCGATCCGAAGGATGATAAAAAACAGGATAAGAAGGAAGAGCCATCGTCCAAATCTGCCGACAAGGGTAATAAGGGTGGTAAAAATAGTAAATCAACAAAATTCGGAGGGCATTAAATGAGCACAGCCGAACTTTATCTCACGCAAGAGGAAATCGAGGAGTTCATCGCGGAAACACATGACCATTATCGTGAGCACGAGATGTACTCCTATGGTTATGAAGGCGCGCTATATGGCGTATGTCCCTTCATTACCTTTTACATTTACCACAGGAAAGAGGATTTCCTGCCGCTCTGCCATGAAGCGATCGAACTGCACCAGGAGTTGCAGACGCTGATCGACGCGCCCTACCAGAGGGTTTACAACGACAGGACAGAAAACTTTGTCAAGGCCACGCCGGAAAAGCTGGGCAGTGACCTGCTGCGGGAACACGCCCAACTGGACGCCAAGGCAGGCAAGGATTTCCTCGTGGGAGCGACCGATCAGGAAAGCCGCGGCAGTTCCGCTAACTGGGCGATTTCCGCATGGATTACGCGCTATCGCTGGGAGTACATCACTTTTTGCGACAGGTGGTATCGCCAGAACGAGAGTGTCTGGCATCGTTTCGTCGAGAAATGGCTGAACCGCCTGCAACCGGAGCAGTGTTACAGCGGCTACGAAATCGGCACGACCACGACGGGACCCATGGGCGCTTATGAGAGCGATGTAATGGAGCGTATCTGCGCCAATTATTTCTACGGACTGGACATCGACCATCCGCAAAAGATGGGCTACCATCGGCATGACAATGAAGATGGGCGTATTGATTATGCCGCACTTGGCGCGGGCCTGCGTACCCCCACCTGGAGCTTCCTCCTTTCCCCGCTCTGGCGCGGCAAACTGGGCAAGAGCATCGGGGAAGTCAAAGCCGCGTCGCGCCACCCGGACATCCTTGTTACCGAGATTCCTTATCCGCGCGGCAAGCACAATCCGAACGGCGAACCCGCCCTGTGGATTCAACTGGGCGAATTGAACCTCTACCCTGTCGACGAAGGCGTACCGGAACTGCCGGTGCTTGCCAACCGGCTGATCCGCCCGATCCGCTGCAATCTGTTGCAGCTTTACGCCCTCGACCCGTGGGAGGATGACCCGAACCCGCGCTTCGACGAAGAGAACCGCCCGCGCTGGATGGCGCGTTTTGACGAGGACAGCGACTGGCCGAACAAGGAATCGCGCCAGAAGCCGCCACCACCAAAAGAGGCGGAATTGCCCGTTTCCCTGCAATGCGAAGCGGGCCGCCCCTGCCCGCGCTCCGGCTACTGGCGAACCCCCGCCCGCCCGAAGTCGCGGCGAAAGTTCAACCAGGGTGAAATCCTGCCGGAAGTCGAATCCGTCACGCACGGGACGATTGTCTGGCACTGGGATGCGAATCAGGGCTGACGACCCGAAAGTGGGCGGCGCGCACCGTCTGGCGCTGCTCGTGCCCTGATACACTTGCGGCGGCGCCGCCATGAGGGAGAAAGCCGTTCCACTGCCGCAAACCCTCCCCAATCCTCCCCTTGCGCCAGGGGAGGGAGTGCGGCCGCGCTTCGATCCGGGGAAAGTCATTGACATGACATCCTCCGCTTTGGATTGCGCCCGGCATGCGCCAGGCTTGACCCATGCCCCAATGCAACGGATACTCTTTCCTCCGCGCGATCATCCCGCAAATCCGGCGGCAGGAGAAGCCAGGAATGCGGCAAACGCATAAAAACACAACAAGGAACGCCAACAATGACAGAAAAACCCGCCATCCTTTACACCCTCACGGACGAAGCGCCGCTTCTGGCGACGAACGCTTTCTTGCCTGTCGCGCGCGCTTTTGCGGCGCCCGCCGGCATCCACATCCAGACCGCCGACATTTCCGTTGCCGCCCGCGTGCTGGCGGAATTCCCCGACTATCTGGAAGCCAGCCAACGACGCCCGGACACCTTGTCCGAACTTGGCAAGAAAACGCTGCAAGCCGACGCCAACATCATCAAACTCCCCAACATCAGCGCCACGCTCACGCAGTTGATCGCCTGCGTCAAGGAATTGCAGTCCAAGGGCTTTACCATCCCCGATTACCCGGAAGAGCCGAAAACAGAGACGGAAAAGGCCGTCCATGCGCGGTATGCCCGCTGCCTGGGTTCCGCCGTGAATCCGGTGTTGCGCGAAGGCAATTCCGACCGGCGCGCGCCGCTGGCGGTCAAGAATTACGCGCGCAAGAATCCGCATTCCATGGGCACATGGCGCATGGCCTCTCGCACCCACGCGGCATACATGCGCGCGGGCGATTTCTACCACGGCGAACAGTCCCTGACCCTGGACAAAGCGCGCAAGGCCAGGATGGAACTCGTCGCCGGCAATGGAGAAGTCCGAACGCTGAAAGCCGAAATCGCGCTCCTCGCGGGCGAAATCGTTGATTCCATGTTCATGAGCAGGAAGGCGCTGTGCGCGTTCTATGAAGAACAGATGGAAGATGCGCGCAATGCCGGGATACTGTTCTCGCTGCACCTCAAGGCGACAATGATGAAGGTCTCGGACCCCATCCTCTTCGGCCATTGCATCCGGACGTATTACCGGGACGCCTTCGCCAAACACGGCAAACGCTTCGCGGAACTGGGCATCAACGCCAATCACGGCATGGGCGTCCTGTATGACAAAATCGCCGCGCTGCCGGAAGGCGAGCGCGAAGAAATCCTGCGCGATCTGATGGCCTGTCACGCCGCCCGCCCGCAACTGGCGATGGTGGATTCCGCCAGGGGCGTCACCAACTTTCACTCGCCCAATGACGTGATTGTCGATGCTTCCGTACCGGCGCTGATCCGCGCGGGCGGCAAGATGTGGGACGCATCGGGCGAACAGCGGGATTGCAAGGTGGTGATGCCGGATTCCACCTTCGCGCGCATCTATCAGGAAGTCATCAATTTCTGCAAGACCAACGGCGCGTTCGACCCGCGCGGCATGGGCGCCGTGTCCAATGTTGGCCTGATGGCGCAACAGGCGGAAGAATACGGTTCGCATGACAAGACCTTCGAGATTCCCGAAGACGGCCTTGTCCGCGTCGTCGATGTGGAGAGCGGCGAGACGCTGTTTTCCCAGCAAGTCGAAGCGGGCGACATCTGGCGCGTCTGCCAGGTGAAGGACGCGCCCATCCGCGACTGGGTGCGGCTTGCCGTCACCCGCGCGCGCAACTCCGGCATGACCGCCGTATTCTGGCTCGACCCATACCGTCCGCATGAAGCCGAACTGATCAAGAAGGTGGAACGCTATCTGCAAGAACACGATACTCGCGGGCTGGACATCCGCGTCATGTCGCAGGTTCGCGCCATGCGCTTCACGCTGGAGCGCGTCGCGCGCGGGCTGGACACCATTTCCGTGACCGGCAACATCCTGCGCGACTACCTCACCGATCTGTTTCCGATCCTGGAATTGGGCACTTCCGCCAAGATGCTTTCCATCGTTCCCCTGATGGCGGGCGGCTGCATGTACGAAACTGGCGCGGGCGGCTCCGCTCCCAAGCATGTGCAGCAACTCCTCGAAGAAAATCACCTGCGCTGGGATTCGCTGGGCGAATTCCTGGCGCTGGCCGCGTCACTGGAAGACCTGGGACAAAGAACCGGCAACGCGCGCGCCGCCCTGTTGGCCAGAACGCTGGACGCGGCAACCGGCAGACTGCTGGAGGAACGAAAATCGCCCTCGCCCAAAGTCGGCGAACTCGATAATCGGGGCAGCCAGTTTTATCTTGCCCGCTTCTGGGCGGAGGCGCTGGCCGCGCAAAAGGAAGACGCCGAACTCGCCGCCTGCTTCGCGCCGCTGGCGCAAACGCTTGCCGAAAACGAAGCGAAAATCCTCGCGGAAATGCGTGCCAAAGAAGGCAAACCGGCGGACATCGGCGGCTATTACCTGGCGGATAGCGACAAATTGAAGGCAATCATGCGCCCCAGCGCCACCTTCAACGCGGCGCTCCAACCCCTGCTTTCCCACCTTCCCTGAACAACGCCCAAAGGAGGCGCATCATGACCGCAACAAATGACACCACACTGGATATCGCCTTTCGCAAGGCGCGCACCTTCAACCGTTTCTTTGCCGACAAGCCGATTGGCGACGCCCAGATCCACGCGCTCTACGATCTGCTGAAATGGGGGCCGACCGCTGTCAATGGACAACCGGGACGCTACCTGTTCATCCGCAGTCCCGAGGCCAAGGCGCGCCTCGTGCCGGCCGCGATGGCGGGCAACCAGGCGAGAATCCAGGCCGCGCCGCTGACGGTGATTGTCGCCAGCGATCCGCGCTTCTACGAACACCTGCCCACACAGGCGCCCGCGCTGGCTTCCATGCGCGATTATTATGCAAACGACGAAAAACAGGCGCGGGATGCCGCCCTCTACAGCAGCGCCCTGCAAGCAGGCTACCTGATCATCGCCGCCCGCCTCTTGGGCCTGGACGCTGGGCCCATGTCCGGCTTCGACGCCGCCGCCGTCAACGCGGAATTCTTCGCCGGCAACGGCTGGCAAGCGCATCTGCTGGTCAATATCGGCTACGGCGATCCGGAAGGCAACTACCCGCGCAACCCACGCCTGGAATTCGACGCCGCCGCGAAGATAATTTGAAGAGACGTCAAAAAGTAAAAATCCATTTTTTGCCGGGTTATCTTGGGGTTGCGGGCGCACTGCGCGCGCCCGCAACCCAATTCGCCCGCCGACCGGGCTTGCCTGTGGCAGGAGATCGGGCAGGAGGGTGTATCGGAAGGACAAGCGTCCGCGCTTCGTCCGTGAGGGTTTTATTCACGGCCAAATGAGGAGGAGCCAACCATGCAAGACACGGAACGTGAAACGTATATGACACTCAAAAAGCGGGTGTTATCGATATATTTCCATTTTTGCCGAACCCGGGCTGTGTTGTCTGGCTGGCGTCATAGCGCAGTGCTTGGCGGTGTCGAATACGAGTTTGATTGCGCTTCAAATCCTATCGAGCAAATCATGACGGATGTGGTTTGTCTGGGTTTGGGGGCTAATTGGCATCCGGAGGCAAAAAATACCCGTTCCTCGGTCCAATCGCAGATTGATACCTATGGCGGCTGGGAGGTGCTCCTGTCCGACCTCACGGAAGAAGAAGCGAAGCTGCTGCGGCATGATCTCAAGTCATTGAAGCTGATTGCGTGAGGAGTTGTGAACATGAAGAATCCGCGCCGTAACTATTTCAGGTTGAAGTCCATCGTATTGGACGCCTATTTCGACACCTGCTGTGAGCTTGCCATCGCCAAGGGATATTCCCACGAAGAGGTCATGGGCGAGATCATCAAAAAGTTCGAGAACGCCTATACCTGTCCGGCGGAAAGGCTGATGCTGGCCGTCATTCTCTACGTATTGTGCGGCGGCTGGTTTCCCGAATGGCACAAGCGGCTGCATGAATCCATCGTCAGGCAAATCAGCAACGGCGGTCTGGAGAGGATATTGTCGGAGATTCCGGAAGGTGTACAGGAAGGCGACGAGGAGAGCGAAAAAGAGGAGATCGTTTCCGACCTCTGCATTCTCAAGTTTGTCTCCGACCCTGCGTAGCCTGTAATAAAAATCCTCGCGCCGTGCAATAACGAAATCTGTAGCGGTACAGGCTTTGCCAGACCAGCCTTCGGCCTTGTGCTGGCTTTGAATGGGGCGCACGCAATGCGCCTGGCAACCGTACAGGCCGGATGGGTTTTGCGCTGGATTTTCACCAAAAAAGGGGGAGCTTCGCTTGCTTTTTTTGCTGATTCCATTCCTATTTCAATAGCGCATTAATAATCCACGGCCACCGAACGATTGAGCGGATACGCTGGCGCTCCTGTTCAAGGGTACGCAGAGCGGTTTCAAGGTGATCTTCGAGGGCGTCGATGGAGTCGAACACAAGGTTGCTGAAGAATTTTTCGCGCAGTTCCTCCCAAAGGCGCTCCACTGGATTGAGTTCTGGCGCATACGCAGGCAGGGGCGGCAACCGGATATTGTCCGG
>JAITRP010000101.1 GCA_031288305.1 Zoogloeaceae bacterium | reverse complement strand
GGAGAGACGGCGCGGTCAGGCCGCTCAGGGAAGCAGGAACCCGCCGAAGCGATTCAACCATGAAAAACCCGGTTGAACGCCGTAGGAATCCCCTGCCTTCAGGCAGGGGAGGATGTCAAGATGAACTGAAAAATGGCGCGTTCCTCCGCCTGCGCACGATACCGGTTGCGGATGGTCATGGCCTTCATTTTGAATGAACCCGAAACAAACGCCATGACGGGCAATGCGGAGGAGCGGCTCCAGGCGCTTTTGCGGGGCGGGAAAAACCGGTTCCTTTTCTTCTGGGGACATCGGGAACGGTCGGGCGGCGTGACCTCGGCCTGTCTCAGTCAGTGGTATGGCGCGCCCTTCGTCGTGGAGGCGCGGCGCTACCCCACCGCGGAACACTGGATGATGGCGCAAAAGGCCCTTTTGTTCGCGGATCATGCAATCCACGCGCGCATCCTCCAGGCGAAATCCCCCAGCGAAGCCAAATCCCTGGGCAGGGAAGTCCGGCATTTCGACGAGGCGACATGGAAGAAACATTGCTATGACATCGTTGTCTGCGGCAACTTCCATAAATTCAGCCAGCATCCCGATCTGCGTAAGTTCCTGCAAGACACCGGCAACCGTGTCCTGGTCGAGGCCAGCCCGGTCGACCGCGTCTGGGGCATCGGTCTTGCCGCCGGGGACGAAAGGGCAAGAAATCCCCGGCGCTGGCGCGGACAAAACCTGCTGGGATTCGCCCTGATGGATGTCCGGGAAAGAATCGGCAAGGAAGCGCCCGACAAGATTGGTTAGGGTTTCGCGCGGATTCAACCCATAAAAAGCCTGAAACATCCGCGACCTCATCGCAAGGCGTTGTCGGTTTTAAGAGCCTATTTCATCAGGCCGGTAGCGCGCCAGATGATGATGCCGCAGGCGAGGCGCGGCATGGCAATGAAAGTCCGGGGGAGTCTCTCCCGGCGCGCGAGGATTCGGCGAAAGCGATTCATCCAACTGTGTGGGTACGCTCAACGACCCAACGGCGCGCCTCGAAGCCCGCCTCTTGTTTGATGGCCCTGGTTTCTTCCCCTCTGGCGCGGATGCGCGCGATCAAGCCAAACGCCATGGCGATGTCCCTGGCTTCGTCCGAAGTCGTATCCCTTGTCCAGACGGAGTCCCAGGAGAATCCCCGCCGCTTCCGTCAGCAGGCCGCGCTTGACGTCCTGCTCGCCGCGATCCGCCGGGTTCGCCCGGTTTTTCTGAGCCGGACAACGGCGCTTTGCTCATTGCGCCATCATCCATTGACAACCAGGACCTGTCGATCCCTTTCAGCGCGTCCGTGCCCTGCCAATCCTGTACGCCAGAACATCTCGAATCCCCCCGCCTCCGTCCATTCCCGGAAACGCCGGCACGAGCAAGAAATTGGGAAGGGGTTTGCATCCCCTCCCCAATGGCTACGGTCGAAACCCCGGCCTTCAGGCCGAGGTCTCAACCTTCGCACCGCCCTGAAGGGCGGGGTTTCAAACCGGAGTTAGTTTTACGATGAACATTGATGACGCAACGGCGGAGGCGCTTTCGGCTTCCGTTCTCGATCTTCTGCATTGGGATGAGAACGGACTGATTCCCGTCATTGCCCAGGATGCCCAGACGGGGCGGGTGCTGATGCTCGCCTGGATGAATCCCGCCGCCTTGCAGTGTTCCGCGCGGGAAGGCGTTGCCGTTTACTGGTCGCGTTCGCGCCAGCGGCTGTGGAAGAAGGGCGAGGAATCCGGGCATGTGCAGCGCGTCCGCGCCATTCGCGCCGACTGCGACGGCGACGCGCTGCTGCTCCTGGTCGAACAGCAAGGCGGCATCGCCTGTCACACCGGGCGGGAAAGCTGTTTTTTCCGCGAACTGGCGGGCCAGACCTGGCAGGACATCGACCCGGTATTGAAAGACCCGCAAGACATTTACGGTCATAAACCATGAGCGAATTGCATCCAGACGTCGACGCCGACATCTTGCGGCGTCTTTCCCAAACCCTCGCCGGGCGCAAAAACGCCGCGCCGGAAAACTCCTACAGCGCGCGCCTGCTGGCCAAGGGGCCGGACGCCATCCTGAAGAAAATCGGCGAGGAGACCGCCGAACTCATCATGGCCAGCAAGGACGGCAAACCGGAGACGATTCTCTACGAAGCCGCCGACGTGCTGTTTCACCTGCTGGTGTTGCTGACCTTTCACGGCCTTTCCATCGACGACGTGCGCCGTGAACTGACGCGCCGCGAAGGCGTCTCCGGCGTCGCGGAAAAAGCCGCGCGCAACGCCGCCGCGGGCAATACCTGACTTCCGAATCCTTTACCTGTGAGGCTCGCAACATGACCGACTGCATTTTCTGCAAAATCGCCAAGGGCGAAATTCCTTCCGCCAAGGCTTACGAAGACGATCTGGTGTATGCCTTTCATGACATCCATCCCTTGCGCCCCACGCACATCCTGGTGATTCCCAAGGAACACATCGCTTCGCTTGCCGAGACGTCGGCGGCGGATGAACCAGTGCTGGGGCGGCTTTTGTCCGTTGCCCATCGGCTTGCCGCGGAAAATGGCAGCCCGGAGGGTTTTCGGGCTATCATCAACACGGGCAGAATCGGCGGACAGGAAGTGCCGCATCTGCATCTGCACATCGTCGGCGGCGAGACGCCCGTTGGCCCCATGCTCAACAAAATCTGAGAGGAATTTCCATCATGGCCCCTAGCATCTGGCAATTACTGATTATCCTGCTGGTCGTGGTGCTGCTTTTCGGCACCAAGAAACTGCGCAACCTCGGACAAGACCTGGGCGGCGCGATCAAAGGCTTCAAGGACGGCATGAAAGACGCGGACAAGGAAAACGCTGAACCCGTCAAACAGATCGAAACGCCGGAACAAAAGAGCGAGTAGGGAAGCGGCAAAAAGCGGAGGCGCTTTTTGCCGCTTTTTTATCCCGCCAGCCAGATTCCCAATCCGAGCAACGCGGCATGTGCCGTCGCGACCACGATGAGCGGCACGCTTGACGGCGCGGCGATTTCATTCAGCTTCTTGGCGATGCGCGCAGATAGCGCCGGGGCCAATGCGGGAACATCCGCTTCTCCGCTCGCCGCTGTTTGCGCCTCCCAATCGGCAAGCAGATCGGCCCAGGGCAGACGCCTTGCCGCGAACCGCGCCGCGCGTCGCGCCCAGGATGAATCGCCCAACGCGGAGGCCAGCGTTCCGGAAACGGCATCTTCCGAGAGCTGTTTCCGTAGCAGGCCGATCCGGTCTTGCGAAGCCGGCAGGGAGGCCAGACGTTCCACCACCAGGAAAGACAGGCGTTCGGCAAGCGGAAGACTGTGCGCTTCAACGACTTTTTGCAGGGCGCGCCGCCAGCCGTAGAAGAAGCTGAGCGCCGGATAAACGAGAATGAAAAGCCAGAGCAGCAACGCGATCAGGAGCGCGGGTTGCGCCAGCAGCACCGCCAGCGCGAGGATCCCGCCCAGACCGCCGCCGCCGACATGCGCCAGGGCGGGGCCGCCGCCAATGCTGATATGTCCCCAGTACCACCACGCGACGCCCACGCTCGCCACGATGCCCAGGATGCTTCCCGACAGCAGGGTAAACAGGAACGCTCCGCTTGCTTTCAAGGCGGTATGCACAAGCGATGGAGAGGAGGATGACATGACGTTTTCCTTGTTCGATGAGGGTTTGTTGGAAAGCGGTAAAAAGTAATAAAACCCTGCTTTTTGTGCGGCAGGGTCTCTTGCGGACTGTAACCGCATTTTACTACTCAAGACATGCCTTCGACTTCCTGCGGTCTGCTGGTTTGTTCCTGGGGTTGAACCAGGGTAAGCGTGTATTCTTTACCGTGTATTCTTACGCCTGCGGCCTGCGGCGCACGCAGCGCGCCCCTACGACCGTACGGACGAGCCAGCAGTGGGTTTTCATCGCCTTTCCTCCAAAAAAGGGCGATCTTTGCCTGCCTTTTTTGCTAGTAGTCCGTCATGCTGAATGAACCAGCAAGAAATTAGCGGCAGCCCTTCAGGTCTGCCGGTCTAACG
>JAITRP010000185.1 GCA_031288305.1 Zoogloeaceae bacterium | reverse complement strand
TCATCATTGTTTGAGGAGGGGATCATGCGTACTGCGATGACGGTTTTGGCGGTCTCGTTCATTTTGGCGTCCTGCGCCAGGGAGCCGATTGAAGAGGTGCACACGGTGGATTGGTTTCTTGAACCGGCGAACATCGAGACGTTCATTTCGATTCAGGAGCTTTGCAAGAGCAATCCCGGAGAATACAAGGGCAAGCCGAATTGTGTGAATTCCGACGCTGCAAAGAGAAAAATTATAACTGCTTGGCGCATTGATGAGGGTGAATTCATTAGTGAAATATATACCCTGGAGCAAGTGGATAGAATTACGAATGGGGGAGCGACTGCGGGAATACGATCGAGCAAGGTACTTGCATGTCTGGAGGGAAGGGGAACGAAATCGGCTTGTGATGCTTATTCCCTTTGTTTGAAGAAAGAGAGAGGGGGGAAAGAGGGGAAGGATTGTAGTGTTTTGTTGGACCAAGCCCAGATAATAAAAAAATGAGGTCTTTTCGATGAACGCGCGCCCGAAGGTTCTCGTCGCCGGTTTTGTGGCGTTGTTTTCCGCGCCTACGTGGGCGGCGACTCCCTACAGTTCGATTGGCAGGGATATTGAGAATGCGCTGCGCGCGTTGCAGTCTGGCGCGGTGGGTGGAACGATCACGCTCGTCACTGGCCTGGCGGTTTGTTTCGTCACCATGTCCTATGCCATCCAGGGGTTTGCCATCATTTCCGGCAAGGCGGATGGCGCGCTGGGGGAGTTCATCAAGAAGGGGATCAAGTTCATTTTGATTGCCATGTTCTCGCTAAGCGCGCTCAATTCCCGGAGAATGCCGTGGATTTCGAGCCGGAGTTGATCGAGTGGTAAAAGAACCGGGGCGCGCCCAAGGCGCGTTCCTCATCATTGTTTGAGGAGGGGATCATGCGTACTGCGATGACGGTTTTGGCGGTCTCGTTCATCCTGGCGTCCTGCGCCAGGGAACCGGTTGAAGAGGTGCATACGGTGGAATGGTTTCTTGAACCGGACAACATCGAGACGCTGATTTCGATTCGTGATCTTTGCAAGAGCAATCCCGGAGAATACAAGGATAAGCCGAATTGCGCAAACAATGCCAAAGCAATAAGAAAAATAAGCACGACTCGCTGGATTGACGATGATGGTAAATTCGTCGGTAAAACATATACCCTGGAGCAAGTGGATAGAATTATGAATGGAGGGGTATCGCAAAGCATGAAATTGAAAAAATATATTCGTTGTTTAGAAAGAACAGGGTCAAAAAACTGTAATGTTCTATTAAACAAATAGTGAGAGGGGAAAACCATGCGCGCCTGAAGGTTCTCGTTGCCGGTTTTGTGGCGTTGTTTTCCATGCCAACATGGGCGGGAGTTCATGGCAATATAGGCACGAACATCGAGAATGCGCTGCGCGCGTTGCAGTCTGGCGCGGCGGGCGGAATGATCGCGCTCGTCACTGGGGGTGCAATTAAAAGTGGAGGATGTCAAAGTGATATTACCCCTCCCTTTGCTGGTTTCCCAAGGTTGGCATAGCCTGGACGTATCCGGGGCGCGCGGTTTCCCCCCCCTGACAAGGGGGGATTGAGGGGGGTTTGCGGCGGTTCGTTTCGCATCAGATTTTGGCGCCTGCTCCACTGCCGCAAACCCCTCCCCAGCCCTCCCCTTCTCAGGGGAGGGAGTTTGGCCGCGCTTCGTCCGGGATGAATTATTAACATGACATCCTCCGCTTTTGATTGCGCCCCGTCACTGGCCTGGCGGTTTGTTTCGTCACCATGTCCTATACCATCCAGGGGTTTGCCATCATTTCCGGCAAGGCGGATGGCGCGCTGGGGGAGTTCATCAAGAAGGGGATCACGCTCATCGTAAAACGAACTCCGGTTTGAAACCCCGCCCGGAAGAATCGGCGCGAAGGTTGGAACCCCGGCCTGAACCGTAGCCATTGGGGAGGGGAGAGAAACCCCTTCCCAATGACGTTGGACCGGCAGCCCTGAAGGGCTGCCGCTAATTTCTTGCTGGTCTCTGGTTCCTTGCGACCTCTGTTCCCTCTCTCCCGCCTCGTCAAAAGCGAGGCCGCAGGTCAATGGCAATCCAGACGGCGGTTCCGTTACCCGAAAAACGCCAAGGCAAATTGAAAGACCGTCTGGATTGCCGCGTCGCCACGCTCCTTGCTTTTGACGAAGATGACCTGGATTGCGGTTTAATCAGAGATCACGAACAGGCTCTCAGATTGCGCCTTGCAAGGACATTGCGCTTTCTCCAACCTGGCAGATGCCGTATGCGCCGTAGGCAAAAATCAGGATGCCGGCTCCTCCGCGGAGCCAGGGGGATTGCGCGACAACACGAAAGCGGACGAGGATAAACCCCGCCAGCAGCAGGTTGGGCAGGGTGCCCAAACCAAAGGCCAGCATCGCCAGCGCGCCAAAGGCGGGCGAGGCGCTGCCCAGGGCTGAACCGAGCGCGCTATAAACCAGACCGCAAGGCAGCCATCCCCAGAGGAAACCAAGCGGCAATGCTTGTCCGGCATGGCGTACCGGCAAAAAGCGGCGGCTCAGGGGCTGGATGCGCCGCCACAGGCGTTGCCCCTGTTTTTCCGCGAAAGCGAGGATGCGCGGCAATCCCATGAGATACAACCCCGCCGCCAGCAGCATGAAATTGGCAAAGAGCATCAGAACAAGGCGCGCCGGCGCTTGCGCCGCCGCCGCCATGCCGCCCGCGCCCAGCGCCGCGCCCAGGCCGCCCGCCACAAGTCCGGCGAAGGCATAGGCGAGGAGGCGTCCCAGATTGTAGGCCAGTTGCAGGAAAAAACGCGGCGCGCTCCCCATGCCCAAGGCGCCGACGATGCCGCCGCACATGCCCAGGCAGTGCGTGCCGCCAAACAGTCCGAAAAGAAAGAGCATCCCGTAGGCGGGTTCGTTCATGCGCGCTGGCTGTGACGGCTCATGATTTGTTTCAGGCCGTTGATGTCGAGGATGTGGATATGTTTTTGCTGCACGTTGATCAGCTTTTCTTCCTGGAAACGCGAGAAGGCGCGCGAGACGGTTTCCAGTTTCAACCCCAGATAACTGCCGATTTCCTCGCGCGTCATGCGCAGGTTGAATTCCGCCGGAGAAAAGCCGCGCGCGGTAAAGCGTTGCGAGAGATTCAAAAGAAAAGCCGCGATGCGCTCCTCGACGCACATCATGCCCAGCAGGGTCATGAGGCCGTGATCGCGCACGATTTCCCGGCTCATCACCTGGTGGAAGTGGTGTTGCAGGGTCTGGATTTCACGCGAGAGTTTTTCCAGGCGGGAAAAGGGGATGTGGCAGACTTCGCTGTCTTCCAGCGCCACGGCGTTGCAGGTGTGGCATTCCGCGCAGATGCCGTCCATGCCCAGCAGTTCGCCCGCCATCTGGAAACCGGTCACCTGATCGCGCCCGTCTTCCAGCAACACGTCCGTCTTGAAGAAGCCGGAACGTATGGCATAGATATATTCGAAAGGCTGCCCCGCGCGGTACAGGCTGTCGCCGCGCCGGACGCGCCGCCGGACGCTGATCAGCTCATCCAGCCGCTCCATTTCGTCGTCGGTAAGACCCAGGGGCAAACACAGTTCGCGCAAATTACAGTTGGAACAGGCTGTCTTGATGACGGCCAGGGAAAGTTCCTTGGGGGCTGGCGTATTGTTTGTCGCGTTTGGCGTCTTGAGCGCCCTGTCTGAAGGCATACCGTTTCCTTGTTTCTTTTCTGTGCGTTTTTTATGTGTTGTGAAGGGTTGACGCAGGTCAAACAACCGTATCCAGTCTGCCAAGATAATCGCGTTTCTTCACGTTTTTCTGGTTCCGATGACTTTTTCCGCCGCCGGCCTGGTTTTTGATCCCGCCATCATCCGCCGTTTCGACGTCAATGGGCCGCGCTACACGTCCTATCCAACCGCCGACCGTTTTGTGGAAGCCTTCAACGCCGAAGCGGCGCGGCTGTGGCTGGGCAAACGCAACATCGGCGGCATCAAGAGACCGCTTTCATTATACTTCCACATCCCTTTTTGCAGCACCATCTGCTACTACTGCGCCTGCAACAAGATTATCACCAAAGATCACGGGCGCAGCGCCAAATACCTGAAATATCTGGCGCGTGAAGTCGCGCTGCAAAGCGGCTGCCTGGATGATGATGATATACAAGAAGCCGTGCAACTGCACTGGGGCGGCGGCACGCCCACCTTTCTCTCGCACGGGGAAATGCGGCAATTGATGACCGTGACGCGCCAGCATTTCCGCCTGATCGAGGGCGGCGAATTTTCCATCGAGGTCGATCCGCGCAAGGTTGACGCCGCCACCGTCGCGCTCTTGGGCGAACTGGGCTTCAACCGCATGAGCGTCGGCGTGCAGGATTTCGACGAAACGGTGCAGCGCGCCATCAACCGTGTCCAGAGCGAGGCGGAAACCCATGAGGTCATCCGCGCCGCGCGGCAGAACGGCTTCAAGTCCGTCTCCATCGATCTCATCTACGGCCTGCCCCGGCAAAGCGCGGCAGGGTTCGAGCGCACCCTGGCGCGCATCCTGGAAATGGATCCGGATCGTCTTTCCATCTACAACTACGCGCATCTGCCCAGTCTTTTCAAGCCGCAACGGCGCATCCTCGAAGCGGACATGCCGGACGCCGACGCCCGCTTGCGGATTCTGGCGTTGGCGATCCAGAAACTCACGGACGCGGGCTACGTCTATATCGGCATGGATCACTTCGCCAAACCGGACGACGAACTCGCCGTCGCCCAGCGCCAGGGACGGCTGCATCGCAACTTCCAGGGCTATTCCACCCACGCCGATTGCGACATGCTTGCGTTTGGCATTTCATCCATCAGCAAGGTGGGACCAAGCTATTTCCAGAACGTCAAGACGCTGGATGAGTATTACGACCGCCTGGACGCCAAGGCGTTGCCCGTCCTTCGCGGCATCGAACTCAATGCCGACGATATTCTGCGCCGCTCCATCATCCAGGCGCTGATGTGCCACTTCGAGCTTTCCATCGAATCCATAGAAAGCGCCCACCTGATCGACTTCAGAAGCTACTTCGCCACCGAGCTGGAAGATATGCAGACCATGCAGGAAGCCGGACTGCTCGAAATGGAAGACGACTGGATCACCGTGCTGCCGCCAGGCCGCATGCTGGTGCGCGCCATCTCCATGATCTTTGATCGCTACCTGCGCGCCGACCAGCAACGCACCCGCTATTCCAGGGTGATTTGATCCCCCGTGAATCATCCGCCGCGTGACAGCGGACTGGATTTTCGTCGCCCTACTACTTACGTTGCCGCTCCACGTCGCGGAGCATGATTGCCCGCAGAACCGCGTTGATACGCGACTGATAGCCCTTGCCCGTCACCTTGAACCACTCGGTGACATATCTTCGTTCAGCCGGATCGTGGTTTGCCGCTTCCGTGGCTTTTGTCGCGTCCAATCCGCGCAGCCGTTTCCCAGAATTTCGCACCCGCTTCCGGAATGTCGGAGAAGTCGATTTCGCTTTAGGCCGGGCAAGCGCCACCGCCAGACGCGCCTTGCGCGCAGGGTCGGACGGCAGATTGCCGGATTCATGACGGACCGTGCTCATGGCCTCTTCGCTCCTTTGCGGTTGTTCACCGGGCGCTGATGATGCGCCACACATCAAGATCACCGTGTTTTTCCACGGTATGCGCCACAAACAGCAGGAAAGCGTCGACGCTCCCGATCATTCGCCAGAGGATCATCACAAGCCGCCGCCGTGTCCTCGAACGTGATGCCTTCGTGCTTGCGGACGTTCTTCGCCGCCGCGCTCCCTTTGCAGGGCGCCAGCCCTCCCCTGCTGGAGCCGAAGGCGAAAGGACAGCCCCGCAGGCTGGTCTGGTGAAGCCAGATGCAACATAAGCCCTTGCAGGCTGCGAAGCTGCACACAAAGGGAGGGCAGGGGAGGGGTTTGCAACTGCGGAACAGGAACCTGGGTTCGATGCAAGCTGAACCGCCGCAAACCTCTTTATAGGGCGCAATCCCTTTGCAGGGCGCAACCCCCCCCTTCCCCTCTTCAAAGGGGGGAAGGAGGGGGGGTTGGGGGGAGACAACCGCGCTTTCCCTGAGCGCCAAGCCATGCTCGACCTTGAGATACCAGCAACGGCATACCTATTGGAGATCGACGGCACCTTGACTTTCTCCACTTTGGATCGCGCCATCGGGAAGAATATTCATCGACATTTCAGGATGGTTTTGAGATGATCGGGCGCGAAAGGAGCGCGGCATGGCGGACGAAGAAGACGAAGAAGATTTTCCCGAAGACGACGATTGCGATGAAGATTGCGAGTTCGCAGGCTTGACCTACGAGGATTTGCAACGCGACGCCACGCACAAGGCGGCGTTTGACCATTGCGTCCAGGCGGTATTGGATTCCAGGGCGCGGATTGTCAAGGACGCGAATGGCAAGGATGCCTATCCTTGCCGGTTGCAAGGCGGACAGGCGAAGTCTGGATTACTGCCGTCGCGGAATACTATCTCGACGAATTGGACGCGGCGGGCTTTTGCTATGAAAAGGCCAGGGATTTTGCGGAAAAACTGCGAAAACTCGCCGGTTGGAGCCGGATCGACAACACGCTTGACGAGTGGATCAGACAGCGGCTGGAAGAAGACGCGCGCGAAGATTATCTGCTTTTTGCGCGCTATCTTGCTGTTTGTTATAGAAAATACGGCCTCAGCTTCGAGTCTTTCGGATCGGACAGACTCTATGAATTGATCGAAAAACTCGGCGGCGGCGATCTGATCGACCGTTTGAGAGCGCAAGGAAGCGGCGATCTGCCCGAGGAAATCGCGGCCTGCCGGGATGATGAAATCGCCTGCCTTGCCAACGACGCCTTTGCGACCATCAAGATCACGATCAAGAATGAGCGCGAGGAAAACTACGAAAAGGCGCTGGATTTTCTGATTGGCGTACTTGGCGAGGATTTTCCACGGAGCTACGCGATCGAGTTTGAAAGCCCGCAAAAAAATTCCCTGCCGATTCAAGGTTTGCCCGACAGCGGCGTCCATCGCTTGTTTGCCAACGCCATCGCTTATGAAAAGCTGCGCCCCAAAATCGAGCGTTACGCGCGCGCGGCGATGGAGGAATTTCACTGGTATCAAGACGAGACCGCCGAAAGCGAAGACGGCGCGATGCCCGGAACCTACGCCGTTTTCGCGCTGGGCATTTGCGACGGCGAAACCTACGCGCCGTTGGTCGCGGATTACTTTGAGCTGTGCGATAACGAACATTCCTCCATCCAGGTGAAATTCATCGCCGCGCATGTCGAGAAATACGGATTCGACGAGCGGGGAATCGACATGTTCATCCAGTGCGTTTATGAAATCGGCAACTTTGGGGAAAGTGAACTGTACGCCGAAAGAATCGCCAACGAAAAAAGTCTGCGTCTTTTTCTCGACCAAAAGGACAAGCTGATAATGGAAGATGGAGATAGCAGCCATTGGTCTTACATCTTGATCACGGCTGAGATAAATGGAGGGTTTTTGCGAGATAAATGGCGGGACGTGGCGGGATGGGGCGGGACGTGGCGGGATGGGGTGTTGCAAAAGTGAGACAGGATAAGTGAGACAGGATTTCAGGAGGGGAGGATTTCCGTCAGGAAGCTCTGGAGGATGTCGAGGACGCTGGTTCTGTCGTGGGCGGAGATGCCCAGAAATGGGCGGGCGGGGATGTGGCCGTTCCTGGCGCCGAACTGGTGGACTTCCGCGCCGACGCCCTTGCCTTCGTTGAAGGCGCGGTTGGTGCCGATCTCGACCGACGCGCCGC
>JAITRP010000183.1 GCA_031288305.1 Zoogloeaceae bacterium | reverse complement strand
GAGGGGATGCAAACCCCTTCCCAATGACGTTAGACCGGCAGCCCTGAAGGGCTGCCGCTAATTTCTTGCTCGGTAGCCGCGGTTTCTGTGAACCCCATTGGACATGTCGTGGCGCCAAGTTTTTGAATACGGCGGCTGACGCCGCCGTAAGGGTGTTCTTACTCACCTGACACCCGCCGGATAATGGAGCGTCTTCTGTCCTCTGAACCGCCGCAAATCCCCCTCAACCCCCCCCTTCACAAGGGGAAGGCAACCGCGCTTTCCCTGATCGCCAAGTCATGCTTGACCTTGAGAAACCAGCAACGGCATACCTGTTGGAGATCGATATCACCTTGACGTCCTCCACTTTGGATTGCGTCCAAGGGATAACACGAACCCCAACACATCGTCATTTTGTGGAGCGTATTGCAACGGCAAGCGGGCGCGCGCAACGCACCCCTGCGCGACGCGGCGTCCTCCAGCCGTCACTACGAGGCGCGTAGCGACGCGGCAAAATCCATGCAGCGGTTCCATTTTCTAAAACGGTGCGGCAACGGCAAGGTCGTCTGGATTGCAGCATGTCTCGCGCGCCCTCTTCTTGCAGCGTCAAAAGCAAGGAACCATTTCCACTTGCCTCCTTTTTCAAAACGTCTTATATTTCAGTCATTACTGAAATATACGACATTACAGGAGCAGACATGAACCCAAACGCCACGAATCCGGTTTACCCGCTGGAATTCCTCTACGACGGTCACTGCGCCATCTGCTGCTTCGATGTCGCCAATTTCCGCCGCCGCGACACGCATCGACATTTGCGTTTCATCGACGTGACCGCCCCGGATTTCGACGCTTCCGTCTATGGGCGAACGCAAGCAGAACTGCTCGCCCGCATGACCGGCCGCCGCGCCGACGGCGTCATCATCGAGGGGCCGGAAGTCTTTCGCCTTGCCTTTGCCGCCGTCGGCCTGGGCTGGCTCGTCGCGCCGACACGGCTGCCCGGCCTTGCCTGGCTCACCGAGCGCGCCTACACGCTCTTTGCCCGTCACCGCGTCTCGCTCTCCCGCCGCTTCGGCGGCATCTTTCGACGGCTCACGCCGGAATGCGAGAATGGCGTCTGCCACCTTCCCGAACGCGCATCCAGAGAGGACCGCCATGAACCCGAACCAGCCCAACCCGGACAATCCGCGCCCCGTGCCGGGTTTTGACGTGACCTACGTCAAGCCGACGATTACGCGCCCGAACATCATCGTCGGCGACTTCACCTATTACAGCGGCCTGGATTTCGAGCGCCGCGTCACGCACCACTATGACTTTTACGGCGACAAACTGATCATCGGAAAGTTCTGCCAGATCGCGGCGGGCGTGGAATTCATCATGAACGGCGCGAACCACAGGATGCACGGCGTCAGCACCTTCCCGTTCTACATCCTGGAACATTGGGAACAGGACGCGCCGCCTTTGCCGGAGCTTCCACACAAGGGCGATACCGTCGTCGGCAACGATGTGTGGATTGGCCAGAACGTCACGCTCCTCCCTGGCGTACACATCGGCGACGGCGCGATCATCGGCGCGAATTCCGTCATCGGCGGCGATGTCGAAGCCTATGCCGTCGTGGCGGGCAATCCGGCAAGGCGGATTCGCAAACGCTTCGACGATGCGTTGATTGCCCTCCTCGAAGCGTTTCAATGGTGGGATCAATCAATAGAAGAAATACAGACGCTGATCCCGTTGTTATCCAGCGGCAATCTGGAACAAGTTCGCCAGGAATTGCAGGCGCGCATGGACGGGAGAAGCGCATGAACATCCTCCTTTGCGGCGCGGACGGCTTTTTGGGCCGCGCCATCACCGAGCGTCTCGAAGCCGCCGGGCACCGGATCATCCGGGGCGTGCATTCCGTCCGGCAGGCGGGCGACATTCCTCTGGATTACCGACGCGATCTGGAGGCGGAAACCTGGCTTCCCCGGCTGCGCGATGTGGATGCCGTCATCAACGCGGTCGGCATTCTGCGGGAAAGGACGCCGGGCGATTTCGAGCGCATCCACCACCGCGCCCCCGCCGCCCTGTTCGCCGCCGCGGCGCGGGCGGGCATTCGCCGGGTCATCCAGATTTCCGCTGTTGGCGCAACGGATTTGACGCCCTATCTTGCCAGCAAGCACGCCGCCGACGCCGCCCTGTTGCGCAGTCTGCCGCAGGGCGGCACGGTGTTGCGGCCTACCCTGATTTTTGGCGAGGATGGCGCGTCCAGCCAGTTTTTCCTCTCGCTCGCCAGCCTGCCCCTGCTTTTCATTCCGCAAGGCATCGGCAAGGTGCAGCCGGTGCATGTCGACGACCTGACCGCCGCCGTGAAAAAGGCGTTGGAAGCCGAATCCAACACGCCAAGCCGCATCCTGGAATTCCCCGGCCCGCGCGCCCTGCCCTACGCCGAATGGCTGGAAGGCTATCGCAGATTGATGGCGCTGGCGCCCGCCGCGCACATTCCCGTTCCCGCTTTCGTCATGGCGGCGACGGCCCGGCTGGCGGGGTATTTTCCGCGCTCGCTCCTCTGCCGCGATACCTGGACGATGCTCGCGCAAGGCAATGTCGCCGAAGCAAAAGCGGCCAGCGTCTTTCTGGAACGTCCCTTGCGCGACCCGGACGATTTTTCCGCGCTCAAGAATGCCGAACGGCTGCGCCTGCGCGCCCTGGCCTTCTGGCGTCGCCCCTTGCTGCTGGGGACGCTGGCGGCAATCTGGCTGCTGACGGCCTTCCTTTCCGCCGGAATTTTTCCCATCGAACAAAGCCTCGCCCTCCTTGCCCCCTTCGGGCTGCACGGTAACGCGGCGCTCGTCACGCTGATCGCGGCAATCGGACTGGATGTGGGCATGGGTTTATTAACCTTGTTGCGCCCAGGCCGACGGCTTTTCTGGCGCCAATTGGCGCTGGTCGCGCTCTATTCCCTCTTCATTGCCTGGCGCCTGCCGGAATACCTGCTGCATCCGTTTGGCCCCATCCTCAAGAATCTGGCCATCGCCGCCCTGTTGCTCTTGCTCATTGCCGAGGAGAAAAACTCATGAACACGTACCTGTTGGTCAAATGGCTGCACATCCTCTCTTCCGTGCTGATGGTCGGCACGGGCTTCGGCACGGCCTTCTACCTCTTCTTCATCCACCGCACGAAAAACCTCGAAGCCATCGCGGAAGTCAGCCGCTTGGTGGTGCGCGCCGACACCTGGTTTACCACGCCCACCGTCATCTTCCAGCCCTTGTCCGGCCTGTGGCTGATGCACCAGACGGGGCTGACGCCGACGACGGGCTGGATACTGGTTTCCCTCGCCCTGTTCGCCCTGGCGGGCGTCTGCTGGCTGCCGGTCGTCTGGCTGCAACTCAAATTGCGCGACATCGCCCGCCAATGCCGCGACGCAGGCCAGCCGCTGCCCGAACACTATTGGCGAAAAGCCCGCATCTGGGAATGGCTGGGCTATCCGGCCTTCCTCGCGGTGACGATCATTTTCTTTTTGATGGTCAATAAATCGTTCTGAGCGCGCCAAGGGCGGCGCGTCATCTTGCTTTCCGGTATTTTGCGGGCGCCCGGTAGTAGCCCCATTTGCCGTTGTTCGTCGCCACCGCCGCCAGGCCATTGGCGGCGAAGTCCCTCGCCTTGAAAAAATTCGCCGGAATGACGAACTCGCCCTTTTCATTGATGTAGCCCCAGCCATAGCCGGGGTTGAGCACGTCGACATGTTCAGGAACGCCGCGCGGATAGGGCGCCATCGCCTTGGCCCGCGCCAGGCCATTGGCGGCGAATGGCCCCGCCGCGCGCAGACTTGGCGGAATGGCGAACTCGCCTTGTCGATTGATATATCCCCATTTGCCGTCTACCGCCAGCGCCGCCAGGCCATTGGCGGCAAAATCTCCCGCGTTGCTGCTGGTAAAACGCGGCGAAATGACGAATTCGCCTTTTTCATCGATATAGCCGACTTTCTTGTCCATACCCGCCATCGCCAGACCGTTGGCGAAGTCTCCCGCCGGAACGAAACGCGGCGGGATGACGAACCTGCCGCTGGCATCGATATAGCCAGCCCCGTCCTTTGCCAGTACCCGCGCCAGACCATTGGCGGCAAAGTCACCTGGAGAAAATGAAATGAACATATCATCGAAACGCGGCGAAATGACGAACGCGCCGCTGGCGTTGATGTAACCCCATTTGCCATTGTCTTTTGCCCTGGTCAGGCCATTGGCCGCGAAATTCCCCGCGCCGCGAAAGCGCGGCGGGATGACGAATTCGCCTTTTTCATCGATATACCCATACCTATCTCCATCCTTTACCCAGATCCGCGCCAGGCCATTGGCGGCAAAATCTCCCGGATGCATGGAAGGAAAAGACGCGTTATCAAAACGCGGCGAAATGACTTCCTCGCCCTTTTCATTGATGTAGCCCCATTTGTCGCCGACCCTGACCCGCGCCAGACCGTTGGCGGCGAAATCCCCCGCATCCTCGAAACGCGGCGAAATGACCATCTCGCCCTTGTCGCCGCAACCCGCCAGCAACAGCGCCGCGAAGCCCAGCAGGAACAAACGCTTCAAACAGGAAGAAAAAGGCATGATTCGTCCTTGAATGGTATTTGGAGCGGACATTATCCCATACGTTGCGTCACGGCGTCGAATGTCCAGTCTTTGGCGGGTGCAATCCAAAGTGGAGGAAAACCTTGCCAAGTGAAGCGCGAACGCAAGATCCATGCGTTTCATCGTCAAACTCGTCAAAAGCGAGGGCGTGAGCGCCGCGACAAAGGCCAGCCGCCGCCCGATCGCTGCTGGCGAAAAGCCCGCGTCTGGAAGCGGCTGGAGTATCCGGCCTTCCTCGCGGTGATGATTATTTTTTCCTGATGGCGAATAAACCAGGGTGAGACCCGGCGGGAAGAGCCGTTCATCCTCTTTCCAAGATTTCGACAGCGCCCGGCGATTTCCGGCAACGTGTCGTAAAACGCCCGAACTGTATAATGGCAAAAGTTATCCATCCGTTCATGGGGGTTGAATATCATGGCTTCAGGGTTTGCCGCTTTTCCGGGGGGCGCAATGAATATCCGGCGGAAGGCGTCAGGCGCTTTTCTCTTGCACGCGCTCGTTGCGCTGGGCATTCTCGCCAGCGCGTGCTCCGCCGCCGACCTCAAACCTTTCGAGTTTCCCTTCGAACAGGCAAAGCCAGATCACGCCGCGCGGAAGCCCGAATGCGTCTTCCCCGGACTGAAGTTGCCCTCCGATTTTGCCGTTCTTGCCGCGGGCGCATATTCGGGGCGAAAGATTCCTTTCCAGATCGATCAGAGTGGTCATGAAGCCACCCAGATCGATGTCGCGGTCAATAGCCCCGACAAGCCGGTCGTGCTGATGCTGGGCGCCTACGAGCCGACCATCTGGAACATTGGCTGGTCGGCGAAAACGAAGATCCTGGCGGTTCTTGTCAGCGGATACCATCGTCAAGCCGTCGCCGGGCTGGAAAAGAGCGTCCCGCAGTTGAACAGTTCGCACGACAACAAAGGGGCATGCGGATATTTCTATGTATCGGGCAACGATCTTTCCCGCCTGAATCCCATGGCGAGGCGCGTATTCAAAAAGCCCGTCGACATGGTCTTCCTTGCCGAAAAAGGCCGTGTGGTGATTGGGGAACCACTGCGGGCGGGAGTCCGTCTGCTCACATCCCCGGAAACGACGCCGGAATCCTTTCACGACAAAAGCGCGCCCATCGCGGGTCCCGCGGGGCTGGAGGACGCGGTTCGCAAAGGCTTGTTGAGAAAGGCCACGTCCGCGGACGCCGAGAGCTGGGTGGAGGCGGTGCGCCAGGATTCAGCGCAATGCGACATCCCGCCCGTGGCCGGGGGCATGCCAAAGCCGCGCGCCCACTCCCTGCACAACGCCTATGTCGTCTTGAAACCATTTACCTATCCCGCTGGACTATACGGCGGGAACTCGGCAACCTTCATCATCCCCAAGGGGATGTTGAAACCGGACGGCAATCCCGGGCACTCGGCAGTTCTTGACTTCAACACACTCCGTTGCCAAGGACCGGTTTGTCCAGAGCCAGTGTGCCGCTCCAGCGAGTAAAAGCGGCCAAACAACAGGTTGCGCGCGAAAAGCCAGGCCGGCAGGAAACGAGTTTTTCATCGCCGCAAAAATGAGCAAGAAATTAGCGCCATTGGGAAGGGGTTTTTTCCCCTCTTCAATGGCTACGGATTGATCCCCCGGCCTTCAGGCCGGGGTTCCAGCCTTCGCACCGATTCTTCCGGGCGAGGTTCCAAACCGGAGTTAGTTTTACGATCAACTTTTTCATGGAAAGGAGGAACGCCAAAAGGTTGCGCAGGCAACGCGTGTAATGACAAGACAGGTCAAACGGGACTCGCCAAGCCTGAATGATGGCTTATGGCCCACAAAGGAAATGAGGCGCGGGTCAGCGAACTTCAGCAAGGCCGGCGGCAAGCAGCATCCGCCGCGTCAAGGCCGGACATAAAGCTGCAATCCATCCTGTCAAATCTGAATACGCCAACTTGCACGAACGGAAGGCGTTCATATAAAAAACATGGCCAAGGCCGAAGCAAGCGTTGAAGAACTGGCATCCATGATCGAGCGCGGCGAGCTGCGCTTGCCGGAAATGCAGCGTCAATATGTGTGGCGTTCCACGCGCGTGCGCGACCTGCTGGACTCGCTGTATCGCGGCTATCCCTCGGGGGCAATCCTGCTCTGGGAAACGGATGAAGCCGTACCGTTGCGGGCGTTTGCTGTCCGCCAGAGCGCGAACCCCTACCAGAGCACACGGCTGTTGCTGGATGGACAACAGCGTCTGACCTCGCTTTCCGCAGTCATTCGCGGCGAGCCGGTGGTGGTACGCGGTCGCCGTCGGCCCATCGATCTGCTGTTCAATCTGGAGCATCCCGACCAGTTGGCCGTGGTGACGGAAGTGGAAGAGAACGGCGGCGACGAGGATGCTATCAATGACGATGATGATGGCGAATTGATTGATGACGAAACGGATTCAACCGAGGATGAACTGCTCAAGCGCTTCAACAAGATGACCTTCGTGGTAGCTACCAGGAAGCTGGAGCAATTGCCGCATTGGGTAAAGGTGTCGGAAGTGTTCAAGACCGATAACGATGCGCCTTTCCTCAAGCGCGCGGGCATCAGCGGCTTCGACGACCCGCGTTACGAGAAGTACAGCCGGCGCCTGGCGCGGCTGCGCGGCATCCGCAAGTACGTCTATCGCATGGATGTGCTGGAGCGAACGCTTTCCTACGATGAGGTCACGGAAATTTTCGTTCGGGTCAATTCGCTGGGCGCCAAGCTGCGCAGTTCCGACCTGGCTCTGGCGCAGATCACCGCCAAGTGGCGACACTCGCTGCAAACGTTCCAGAATTTCCAGAAAGAATGCGCCAGGACTGGTTTCGATCTCGATCTCGGTCTGCATCTGAAGAACCTGATGGTTTTTGCCACAGGCCAATCACGTTTCCTGACAGTGGGCAGCCTGACCGTGGATGTGTTGCAGAAAGCCTGGAAGGAAGCCTGCGAAGGCATGGAGTTCGCGCTCAACTTCCTGCGCAGCAATCTGGGTATCGAAAGCCCCGCGCTACTGTCATCCCCCTTCCTGCTGGTGGTGCTGGCTTACTTCGGACACCGCCGCGACTATGCTCTGAACAACGATGAAGCCCGCCAATTGCGTTATTGGGCGCTGGCGGCAAACGCCAAGGGGCGCTTTTCCAGAGGTTCCAGCGAAACCATTCTGGATCAGGACTTGGCAAGCATTCGCCAGGGCGGCGCCGTGAGCGAACTGATTGACCGGTTGCGCTTGCAGTTTGGCCGCCTGGACATCACGGCGGAGGAACTGGAAGGCCGCAACCAACGCAGTGCGCTGTTCAAAACCATGTTCCTGGCCTTCCGCGCCGCCGACGCCAAGGATTGGCGCAGTCACCTGAGCATCGCCCTGGATCATTCCGGCGTCCAGCATCGTTTGCAGTTTCACCATATTTTTCCCAAGGCAATATTGAAGAACCGCTTTACTGCCCGCGAGGCAGACGACATTGCCAATCTTGCCTTCATCGGCGGCAAGACGAATCGCGCGATCAGCGACAAAGCGCCGGCCACGTACTTGCCGCCACTGGTCGAACAGCTTGGCGAGGCAGCGTTCGCGGCACAATGCATTCCGGTAGAAGCATCGCTGCTGGAAGTGGAAAACTACAAGACATTTTTACTGGAGCGGCGCAAGCGGATCGCTGCGGCGTTGAACGCGTTTGTTGGATCAGCATGAAGGGGGCGCGCCTTCGTGGCGTGGATCGACGGCGTTCTTGCGGACATTCTGTGCGAACGCCATGAGCGGACGGCGGGCTTGGACAATTGCGTGAAGCGCGTGAAATGGACAATGCAAATGTCGGCGAACAAGCATCGTTGCCGCTACGTGAAGACAAAAGCGGAAGCGCATCGCTATCCGGTCTGAACAAGTATTTAAGGATAGGGGACGGCAAGCGGTCGCGCTTCGTTTGTTTCCTCCACTTTGGATTGCACCCGTCCTCTAACAAGATTTGAGCCAAAGCCATTCCGGCGTGTAGAATCTTTGTTCGTTTTCGACGCCGCTGCCTCGCCCGGCATGAAACGAATCATTGTTTGATAACTTCCCCCCACGAAAAACCATGAATCAGACCACCAACATTCTTGTCGTCGGCATTGGCGGACAGGGCGTCATGACCGCTTCGGAGATGCTTTCCTCGACTGCCATGCAGAAAGGGTACGACGTCAAGAAGACCGAAGTGGCCGGCATGAGCCAGCGCGGCGGGGTGGTTTCCTCGCATGTGCGTTTTGGCGCGCGGGTGCTGTCGCCGGAAATCGCGCCGGGCGAGGCGGATATCCTGCTTGGCTTCGAGGCCGCCGAGGCCATGCGCTGGAGTCACTACCTGCGTCCTGATGGCGTGGCGATGGTCAATCGCTTGCGGCTGGTTCCGCCCGTCGTCTCGCTGGGACTCTTCGATTATCCCGATGACCCGATAGCCAGCATTCGCGCCCAGGGCATCGCCATCCATGATTTCGACGCGGGCGCCATCGCCCATGAACTGGGCGATCTTCGCCTGGTGAATACCATCATGCTCGGCGCGATTGCCGACAATCTGCCCTTTTCCGCCGCAACCCTGAAAGAAAACATCGTTGCCCGTTTCCGCGCCAGGAAACCGGCGCTGGCGGAACTGAACGCGCAAGCCTTCGACAGGGGTCAGGCGGCGGCAAGGACGGCGGACTAAAGCCATGGACATCGATCTGGAAAAAATCCGGAAGTTTTTCGCGGCAGACCGTTTCGCCTGCCAGCAGGCGGGCGTGGTCATCGACGCGGCGGCGGAAGACGCGGTGCAATGCAGCATGGCGCTGACAAAACAACACCTGAACGCGGGCGGCGGCGTACAGGGCGGGGCGATTTTCACCCTCGCCGATCTCGCCTTCGCCGTGCATGCCAACCTGCCGCTGTTTCTGGGCGCGGAGGCGGGAATCACCGTGGGACAGTCGTGCAGCATTTCCTATCTGGCGCGTCCACAGGGAACGCGCCTGATCGCCCGCTCCACCTGCCTTGCGCGCGGAAAAACCATCAGCGTGTTTCGCATCGAGATTCACGACGACCTGGGCAATTTCGTCGCGGAAATGCGCGGCAACGGCGTAACGACCAGGAAGCGGATATGACAACCGGCGCCGCTGCTTTTTCCCCGCCGCAAACCGCGGCGGACGGATTCCTCCCGTTGCCGCAATTTTCCCTGCTCGAAGTCGCGGGCGGCGAGGCGCGCGCCTTCCTGCACGCGCAGCTCACTAGCGATGTCCGGGCGCCGAACATAACCAACGCGCAATTTTCCGCCTGGTGCACCGCGCAGGGACGCATGCTGGCCAACTTCATCCTCTATTCCTGCCCCGGCGCCGACGGGGAGGAAACGTTGCGCCTGCTCATGCGCGCGGATCGTCTACCGGAAATTTTGCAACGTCTGCAAAAATATGTGCTGCGCGCAAAAGTCCGCCTTACGGCGCGCGCTGATCTGGGGCATCTGGGGTTGTGCGGCGCGCAGTCCTCTTCCCTTCTAAAAACCGCTGGATTCGCGCCGCCGCCGCAGGACGCCATGCTGGGCGTGAGCGCGCGCGACGCGGCGACACTCATCCGCCTGCCGGATGGCCGTTACCTGCTCACCGCGCCGCAACCGCTGCTGGAGGAATACGGTAAGCGCTTCGCCGCGCACTTGCCCGCTATCGACGCCCAATACTGGCAATGGCTGGACATCCGCGCCGCGCTTCCCTGGATCGGCAGCGCGACGGCAGAAGCCTTCGTGCCGCAGATGCTGGGTTTTGAAAAAATCGGCGTCAGCTTCCAGAAAGGCTGCTATCCCGGCCAGGAAATCATCGCCCGCGCCCAATACCTGGGCGAAGTCAAACGCCATCTCTATCGCCTCGCCGCCTTCCGTCCCATAGAGGACGGCGAAGACCTGTACGCCAACCATGATCCGAGTGACGCCATCGGCAAGGTCATCGCCGCCGCGCCCGTCCCCGGCGAACCTGGACGCCACGCCGCGTTGGCGGTAGTGCTGGACGCCCGCGTTCCCGGCCTTTCGCCCATCCAGGCGCAAAGGACGAGCTATGGCAAATCAGAAGAAGACTGAGGACGGAATATGACCGTGCGGTCTTGTAGGGGCGGGGCACTTGCCCCCCCAACAAGAACAACCGGGGGGGGGGTGGCGCCCCAAACCGCCCAGGGGGGCGGAATTTGCCCGCCTCTACGCTTGCTACGGGGGTTTTGCCTGGAAAATGACGAGATGGGAGGTAAGCGCATGGATTTTCCATTTCAGCCGTTCGAGCGGTTGACCACCGGGGAATCTTTCGCCTCCACGCATTGCGCGTAACGCCGTTACGCCTCCATGTCGCTCCGGCTCCAGATTCCCCGCTTGCTCATGGATGATCTGGGGAGAAGGCAAGACGGAATCCGCTATCCTTGGGGCGGCTCACCGGAGGGTTGCCGACCCGGCGGGCAGACCGGAACGCCCAGCCCCAGCCATGCCGGGGATCGTCGAACCAACTGCCACCCCGCAGCACACGGCAGCACGAGCCTCCAGAAGGGCCGCGCGGGTCGGTGACCGGGCTTTTCGAATAGTCGTCCTCCCAGTCCTGCACCAATTCCCAGACATTGCCGTGCATGTCGTACAGCCCCCAGGGATTCGGCTCTTTTTGCCCGACCGGATGCGTTTTATTCCCGGAATTGTCGTAGTGCCACGCATACCGCCCCAGACTGTCCACGTCATCCCCAAAGGAATATCGGGTCGTCGTCCCGGCGCGCGCCGCGTATTCCCATTCGGCTTCGGTGGGCAGGCGGTACTTGTTCGTCCCTTCCTTCTGGTTCAGGCGCTCGATGAAGGTCTGGACGTCATGCCAGGTAACACTCTCCACCGGGTTGCTCCGGCCCTTGAAGTAGCTGGGATTGTCGCCCATCACCGCCGTCCATTCTCCCTGCGTCACTTCGTATTTGCCGAGGTAAAACGGCTGGCTGATCGTCACCCAGTGTGCGGGCTTTTCGTTCTTCACGGCGTACTGATCGTCATCCGCCGACCCCATCATGAACGACCCAGCGGGAATCAGCACGAACTCCATGCCGATGCTGTTGGTGACGGTCTGGCCGCTCTGACCGGAGCAGCCCGACAACAGCGCGGCGGCGCTCAGCAATAGGCACAGCGTAAGAAAACGTTTCATCGTAAAACTAACTCCAGTTTGAAACCCCGCCCTTCAGGGCGGTGCGAAGGTTGGAACCCCGGCCTGAAGGCCGGGGTTCCAACCGTAGCCATTGGGGAGGGGAGAGAAACCCCTTCCCAATGACGTTAGACCGGCAGCCCTGAAGGTCTGCCGCTAATTTCTTGCTGGTGGCGTACTATACCGCAAAAAACGGTCATGGTTTGTTTCCTCAGGCATCAGGGATCAGAGGAAAGGCCACGAAGCGCGCTGAACTTTCCTTCCCTCTCCCGGCGCTACGCGCCACCCTCCCCCGCAAGGGGGGAGGGGACGGCAAGCGGCGGCGCTTCGTCTGGAAAGGTTTTTCCACTTTGGATTGCTCCCGAATCCGATTCCACAGCGGGCGGCAGGTTGCCGCCCCTACTAGAACTCACGGAGCCATGCCTACGGAATACCGACCCCAGACCACAAAGCGAGCGCAGCGAGCGTTCTGTCTTCTGTCTTCCGATCTGTGTCAATATGGCGTCCTTTCTTTTTTTCGGATTCGTCATGAGCGTTCCTTCACTTTCCGCCTTGCAGGGCGTCGTCGAGCAGACGGCGCGGATTATTCTCGGCAAGCGCCGGGAGACCCAACTGGCCTTGACCTGTCTTCTGGCGCGCGGGCATCTGTTGATTGAAGACTTGCCGGGACTGGGCAAGACCACGCTGGCGCGGACGCTGGCGCAGCTTTTGGGGTTGGAATTTACCCGCGTCCAGTTTACGAGCGATCTGTTGCCGGCCGATATTCTGGGGCTTTCCATCTACGTGCGGGAAAGCGGCAATTTTCGCTTCATGCCCGGCCCGATTTTTACCCAGACGCTGCTCGCGGACGAAATCAACCGCGCCACGCCCAAAACGCAAAGCGCGCTCCTGGAGGCGATGGAAGAACGCCAGGTGACCAGCGATGGCGAGACGCGCGCCCTGCCGCAGCCTTTTTTCGTCATCGCCACCCAGAACCCGGCGCACCAGATCGGCACCTTTCCCTTGCCGGAATCGCAACTCGACCGTTTTTTGCTGCGTCTGTCGCTCGGCTATCCGGATTCCGCCTCGGAACGCTCGCTGCTCGCGGAAGGCGACACACGCCAGCGCATCACGCAACTGACGCCGCTTCTGTCGCCCGCTGACCTGCTGGCGCATCAGGCGGCCTGCGAACAGACTTTCGTCGCGCCCGCCCTGCTGGATTACGTGCAGGCGCTGCTTGCGTCTTCGCGGGCGAACGCGCGTTTCTTCCACGGCCTTTCGCCGCGCGCGGGGTTGTTCCTGCTGGCGGCGGCGCGCGCCTGGGCGTATCTGGACGGACGCAAGGCAGTCCTGCCGGACGACATCCAGACCCTCCTGCCGGGCATCGCCTGCCACCGGTTGCGCGCGCGTCAGGACGACGCGAACGCCAGCCTCGAGGATATCGAGGATCTGCTGCGCAGCACGCCCATTCCCTGAACCCATGCCATGATGTCCTTGCCGGATTTTCTTTCGCGCCGCGTCATCCGCAAACGCGCTCCGGAGACCGGAACGATTTGCCTGCAACGGCGGCGCATCTATATCCTGCCCACCGGCACGGGGATTCTGTACGCGGCCACCCTGCTCGCCATGCTCATCGGCGCCATCAACTATGACCTGGGTCTGGGACACGCGCTGGTTTTTCTGCTCGCCAGCCTGGCGCTGGTCAGCATGGTGCATTGCCACAAGAACCTGCTGGGGCTGAATCTGCGCGCGCTGGAAAATCCGCCGGTATATGCGGGGGAAACCGCGCAGTTTCACTTCCTGGCCGTAGCGCCGGAGGCGCGTCCGGCGCTGGAATGGCAAATCGACAAAACCCCCGGCTGCCCGCAACATCCGCCGCAACTCTTGCATCTGCCGGAAAAAACGGAGACGCATCTTTGTCTTGGCATGGAAACGCGGCAACGCGGCTGGCTCGTCTTGCCGCGTCTCATCGTGCAGAGCCGCTATCCGCTGGGCTTGTTCCGCGCCTGGAGCTACCCCTGGCCGCAAGCGCGCTGTCTGGTGTATCCGCGTCCGATCTTCGCGCCGCTGCCGCCAAGCCAGCCCATCGGCAAAGGCGGCGCGGGGCCAAGCCAGGAAGGCGATGAGGATTTTGCCGGTCTGCGCGAGCGTCAGCCCGCCGATTCGCCCCGCCATATCGCCTGGAAAGCCGCCGCCCGCGACGGCGGCGAGAAGCCGCTGCTGATCAAACTTTTTTCCGGCGGCGCAAAAGCCGAATTGCGGCTGGACTGGACGCAGTTGAGCGCCGATGTGGAAACGCGCATTTCCCTGCTTGCTGGCTGGGTCATCCGCGCCGAAGAAGCCGGATACGCCTACGGACTCAAACTGCCCGGCGTCCAGTTCGCCCCGGCGCGCGGCGCTGCCCACAAACGTCGCTGTCTGGAAGCGCTGGCGCTGCACGCGCCCGCGCCAGGAGCGGAAAAATGAAATATGGACTCCGCTTCTGGCGGAAAAAAAAGACCGCCGCGTTCGCGCCCTCCCCTTACCTCGCGCATATCCATCTGCCTTGGCTGGGCGCGGCGGCGCTGACCACGACCCTGCCGCACATCTATCATCTGCCGGTCTGGCTGGCGGCCTCGGTCGTATTCCTGCTCCTCTACGGCGCCGTGCAATGGCGGCGCGGCTACCGCGTCACGCCCGCCTGGATTCGGGTATTGCTGGTGCTGCTCGTCTGCGTGGGCATCGCCTTCCAATACGGGTTCAATCCAGGACGCGATTCCGGCGTCGCCATGCTGGCGGTTTTATCCAGCATGAAGCTCATGGAACTCAAAAGCCGCCGCGACAGCGTGGTGCTGCTCATGCTTTGCCACTTCCTGCTGCTTACCCATTACTTCTACAGCCAGAACCTGCTGACCGGCCTCTGGCTCATTTTCAGCACCCTGATGGTCACGGCAACGCTGCTGCATATTCATACGGACGCGCGCGTCTCCATCCGCCCCCTGCTCGCCTTTTCCGCGCGCCTGATCTGCCAGGCGTCACCCTTCATGCTTGCCCTCTACCTGCTTTTCCCGCGCGTCAGCGGTCCCCTGTGGGGAATGCCGCAAGACGCCCATGGCGCGCGCACGGGACTGGGCAACAGCATGAGTCCCGGCAGCATTTCCCGTCTCTATAACGATGACGCCATCGCTTTTCGCGCGCAGTTCGTCGATGCCGCGCCGCCGCCGCGCCGCCAGCTTTACTGGCGCGGACCGGTCTTCAATCACTACGATGGACGCGTCTGGCGTACCGGCGACTCTTCCGCGCGCGCGCCCATGCTTGAGAAACGCGGCCAGCCTCTGCGTTATGTCATGACGCTGGAAGCGCATCAGCGCAACTGGCTGCTGCCGCTGGAAATGCCCGATCAGGCCATCGGCCTGGAAAGCCGCATGAGCGCCAGCGGCGTACTGTGGAGCGCGCAGCCCATCCTCACCCGCACCCGCGTGGAAATGCTTTCCTACCTGGATTACCGTCTGGAGATCGATCTTTCCCCAAACCAAAGAAGCAACAACCTGCAACTGCCGGAAAACTACAATCCCCGCACATTGGCGCTGGCCGCAAGCTGGCGCGCGGAAACCGGGGATACCCGGCAACTGGCGGCGCGCGCCCTCGATTATTTCCAGCGGGAAAATTTTTTCTACACCCTGGATCCGCCGCTTTCCGGCGCGAACGCCGTGGATGATTTTCTGTTCGACACCCGCCTGGGCTTTTGCGAACACTATGCCGCCGCCTTCGTCACCCTGATGCGCGCCGCGGGCGTGCCCGCGCGGGTGGTAACGGGGTATCTGGGCGGCGAACTCAATCCGGTCGATGGCTTTCTCGTCGTGCGCCAATCCGCCGCCCACGCCTGGACGGAAATCTGGGTGGCGGACGCAGGCTGGCTGCGCGTCGACCCGACCGCCGCCATCCCGGAAGATCGCATCGCGCCCGATGTCCGCGCCGCGCGCCAGATTACCGCGCCCGAATTCGTCGGCCAGGCCGCGGATTGGCTGCAACGGGCGCGTTACCGCTGGGAGGCGCTCAACAATCGCTGGAATCAATGGGTGCTGGGCTACACGCCGGAACGCCAGCGCGAAATACTCGCCGCGCTGGGACTTTCCGACCCAAGCCTGCGCAACATCCTGTTTACGCTGACTGCCGTCCTGGGCGTCCTTGCCCTGGCCTTCGTCTTCTGGCTGCTCTACCCGCGCCGCCCCAAACCCGCCGATCCCGCCCTGCGCGTCTGGCAAAAGGCGCTCGCCTGGCTGCGCAAAAACGGCGTCGCAACGCCACAGTGGGAAACGCCACTGGCATTGGCGCAACGCGTAAGCGCCACCCACCCTGCCCTTTCGAACCTCGCGCAACTCGTCTGCGCCGCCCGCTACGAAGGCCAGACAACCAAAACCGCAAGCCTGCGGCAAGCGCTGGATGCCGTTCGACAGAAGACAGAAGACAGAAGATAGTGGACAGAGGACGGATGACAGGCAATAGGGAAACGCAGGAGCGAATCTGCTTTGTCATGGCGTATTCCACGCTATGCTTCATTGCGTTGCGCATTGCAGAAGAAGCGCAATGAACGGTTTTCAAGGTCTGGATGCCTCTTTCGCACGGAATTAGCGGCAGCCCTTCAGGGCTGCCGGTCCAACGTCATTGGGAAGGGGTTTCTCTCCCCTCCCCAATGGCTACGGATTGATCCCCCGGCCTTCAGGCCGGGGGATCAACCTTCGCGCCGATT
>JAITRP010000120.1 GCA_031288305.1 Zoogloeaceae bacterium | reverse complement strand
CCGATTGATTGCGGCGTGCCCATTTCCGCCTTGCTTTCTTCGGCCTCTCCGCGCGACAGCATGGCCGCGATTCCCTTGTCCCTGATGAGCCAGGAGCGGGTCATGAATCTGTACGACGTCATGGACGCGGGCTATTGCAGTCTGGACTTGCGCGAACACTGCCGCGCTGGGTCATGTGCCTTTGATTGACCATAATCCGCGCGGTGGGGAGAAGATCGAATTCGAGCCGCCCGGCGCGGGTTCGCTGCCACGAGCGCGGCGTGGCCGAGCGGATGAACGCCCGGCTGAAGGACGAATTTGGCGGGCGAAACGTGCGGGTATTGGGTATGGGGCCATCTCAAGGTCAGGAGTCATCGGATGTTCGGCATCCTGGCCTTGGGCGTGGATCAGTTGATGCGCCTGCCCTGTTGAAGGAGAGTGTTTTCCCCAGAGACAACAGAACAGAAGTCCCCGCGAATTCCAGCGCGGGGTGGGAAACCCTGCTCTGCCGGGGAAAATATGACACGAATGGCATAAAATCCCGTCAAGTCCCCGCGTTTTGATCTAAAAATGAAAAATTATGCGCCCAACACAAATGACTCGCTCCGCTTACAATGTCTGGAAAAAAAGTTTTGCAAAAGGCTCCGTATAAAACCCAGCGAAAAACCAGCGCGGCGCGGTCTGTGTGGTTGTCGCAGGGGCGAGCAGTAGCGGGTTTCCTTTGCCTTTACGCCAAAAAAGGGCAGGCTTCGCTTGCCCCTTTTTGCTGACTGAACCGGCAAAAAGTGGGTTCTCACTTTTTGACGTTTTCTTTGTCCCGTAAAGTGACGGCGCGGTTGAACACCGGCTTGCCGGGACGGGAATCCTTGGGGTCGACCGCGAAATAGCCATGGCGCTCGAACTGGAAACGTTGCTCCGGCTGCGCGTTTTGCAGGGCGGGTTCCAGTTGGGCGGCAACTTGCTTGCAGGAATCCGGGTTCAGATCGGCCAAAAAATCCCTTTCGCCCGCGCCAGGCGCGGAAACGGCAAAAAGGCGATCATAGAGACGGACTTCGGCGGCATGGGCGGCATCCGCCGCCACCCAGTGCAGATTGCCCTTGACCTTGACGCTGTCCGCGCCCGGCGTGCCGGAAAGGGTGTCGGGCAGGTATTCGCAAAAGACCGCCGTCACCTTGCCTTCGGCATCCTTCTCGCAACCGGCGCATTTCACTACGTAGGCATATTTCAGCCGCGCCAGGTTGCCGGGGTAGAGGCGGTTGTAGCCTTTTTCCGGCGTTTCGCGAAAATCGTCGCGCTCGATCCAGAGTTCGCGGGAAAAGGGCAGGTCGCGCTTGCCCAGTTCCGGTTTCAGCGGATGGTTGGGCGCGCGGCAGGTTTCCTTCTGGCCTGCGGGGTAATTGGTGATCACGAGCCTGAGCGGATCGAGCACGGCGATGCGGCGCTCGTCCGTCTCGTTCATCACTTCGCGCATGCAGTCTTCCAGCAGGCTGTAATCGATCAGCGAATCGGATTTGGAGACGCCGATGCGCTCCATCAGGAGCCGGAAGCCCTGCGGCGCGTAACCGCGGCGGCGCGCGCCGACCAGCGTGGGCATGCGCGGATCGTCCCAGCCGGAAACGTGTCCCTCTTCCACTAGTTGAATCAGTTTTCTTTTGGAAAGCAGCACGCAGGTGAGGTTGAGGCGGGAAAATTCATATTGTTTGGGCAAAGGATGCAGGAACAGGCCGCCTTCAGCCAGGCGTTCCAGCAGCCAGTCGTAGAAGGGACGCTGATCCTCGAATTCCAGGGTACAGATGGAATGGGTGATGTTTTCCAGCGCGTCCTCGATGGGGTGCGCGAAGGTGTACATGGGATAGACGCAATAAGCGTCGCCGGTATTGTGGTGCCGGGCGTGGCGGATGCGGTAGATGGCCGGATCGCGCAGGTTGATGTTGGGCGAGGCCATGTCGATTTTGGCGCGCAGCACATGCGTTCCGTCGGGAAATTCGCCCGCCTGCATTTGACGGAACAACGCCTGGTTTTCGGCGACGCCGCGACCGCGCCAGGGACTGTCCCTGCCGGGTTCGGTGAGCGTGCCCCGGTTTTGCCGCATTTCCTCGGCGCTCTGGCTATCGACATAGGCGTGACCCGCCGCGATCAGGTATTCGGCGCAGGCGAGCATCTGCGGGAAGTAGTCGGAAGCGTAATAGAGGTTGCTTTCCTGAGCGTCCTGCCAGTCGAAACCCAGCCAGCGCACCGCGCCGATGATGGATTCCACGTATTCCGTCTCTTCCTTTTCCGGGTTGGTGTCGTCGAACCGCATGTGACAGCGGCCGCCGAACTGCTCGGCCAGACCGAAGTTTAGACAGATGGACTTGGCGTGCCCAAAGTGCAGATAGCCGTTGGGTTCCGGCGGGAAGCGGGTGCGGATTTTCGCCGCGTCCGGCGCGGCCCCGGCGTGGGTTGCGCCCAGGCCGGGTTTTCCCGCCCAGCGGCGGCTCGCGTATCTGCCGTGGGCAAGGTCGGCTTCAACAATGTTGCGGATAAAATTGGCGGCGGGCGGCATGGGTGCGGAGGCGGATTTCATTGCAGCGAACTCGAATGTGGAAAAAGAGATATTCTAGGGGATCGGGAGGCGGTAAAAAGTAAAAACCTGCTTTTTGCTGGTTTATTCTGGGGTTTGCAGCCTGGCAAATCCTGGCTGCAAACCGTGTAAACCCAACACAAACCCCGTCCGGTCTGTGTGTTTGTCGCAGGGGCGCGCTGCGCGCGCCCGCAAAACCATTCCGCTGCGATGACGGCTGACGGGCGAGCACTGTGCGCCCCTGCGACCGTATGGACGGATGGCGGCGGGTTTTCACTTTTTGCCGCCCAGTCCCTCCACGAAACCCCAAGCATGATTTACACTGTTCGTCCGCCGTTTGGCGCCGCAAATTTCTGGAGTCGTTTTTGTCATGAGCAATTCCATCATCTTCAAAATACTAGAAGACATTGCCGAGAATCTTTCCGGCGAGGAAGTCACTTTTCCCACCTTTCTGGACATCACCATGCGGGTGCGCGCGGCGCTGAAGAATCCGAATTTGAATGTCGAGCAACTAGCCAAGCTGGTGGGAGTCGAACCGCTGATGAGCGCCAAGATCATCCGCATGGCCAATTCCGTCGCCATGAATCCTTCCGGAATCACGGTGGCGGACGTCAAGAGCGCCATCGTGCGCATCGGCATCGAGGCGGTGCGCACCGTTTCCTTTGCCGTGGCGATGGAGCAGCTCATCCAATCGCGTCAAATGCGGGTTTTCGCCGACTTGTCACGCAAAATATGGAAGCACACGGCGCATGTCGCCGCCCTGTGCCGCGTGCTGGCGAACAAATGGGCAAATGGGGTAAACAGCGACGAAGCCATGTTCGCGGGCATGGTGCATGATATTGGCGTATTCTATCTGCTCTCGCACGCCGCCCGTTATCCGGAACTGGCCTCCAACAAGGAAGAGCTGTTTTCGCTGCTGGTGGGCTGGCACGACAATATCGGTCACGCCCTGCTTTCCGCGCTGGGGCAACCGGAGAGCATCCTGATCGCCGTGCAGGAACATGAACAGGATAGAACCATCGGCGCGAACAAAACCCTGTCGGATGTGTTGTTCGTTGCCAACAAGATCGCCAACACCATTTCTCCCTGGCACGATGACGCGATGGATGACGGGGAGTCTGCCCGTCTGGCCAGCGTCATGGACGCCGAGACCATGCAGACCATCCTGGCCGAATCGGAAGAGGAAGTGCTTTCCCTGAAACAGGCGCTGGGCGCATAGGGATGCGTCAAAAAGGGAAAACTCGCTTTTTTGCCGGTTCATCTTGGCGCAAGGACAATGTAAACCCCAAGCCCGGATGGGTTTTACGTTTTCCAAGACAACCTGGCAAAAAGCAGGAGGCTTACTTTTGACGCATACTGACCTTGAATGTGTTGCCTGTCCGCGCCTGGCCGCGCACCTGGCGGACTTGCGTCGGCGTGAGACGGATTGGCACAATCGTCCTGTTCCCTCCTTCGGGCCGCTTGCGGCGCGTCTGCTCGTCGTCGGCCTGGGGCCGGGAGAAAAAGGCGCCAACCGCACCGGGCGTCCCTTTACTGGCGATGTCGCGGGCGAACTCCTTTATCCCGCGCTGTACCACTTTGGCTTTGCCAGCGCAGCGGAGCCGCTGGATGGCGACAAATCCGCCAATCCGCGGATGCGCCTCATGGATGCGCGCATCACCAACGCCGTGCGCTGCCTGCCGCCCGCGAACAAGCCCACATCCGCCGAAATCCGCGCCTGCAATCTCCATCTGCGCCGCGAAATTGCCGCCATGCCGCGCCTTGCCGCGATTCTGGCACTGGGCGGCGTTGCCCATCAGTCCGTTTTGCGCGCGCTCTGCCTTTCGCCCGCGCAATACCCTTTCGGACACAACCTTCGCTACGATCTGCCCGCGCCCTTGCCCATACTTTTTACCAGCTACCATTGCAGCGGTTACAACTGGCGCACCGGTCGCCTGAGCCGCGAAAGCTTTGAACGCGTTTTTGCCGCCTTGCGCAAGGAAGTGCCGCTTGCGGCGGAAGAAAACTGAACTGAATGGTTTTAGCTGCCCCCAACCAACCCTGTTTTCAAGGAGATTTTCCATGACTTCCTGTTTTTCATCGCCCGAAAAGAAAGGCAGGTCATTGTTTTTCTCGGCGGTAGCGGTTTTTGCATTCGCGCTTGCCTTGCCGTTTGTGGCACAGGCGCAAGTACGGGAAACGCCGGGGGTTGCAAAAGCCTCGCAGGGGTCTTTCAGCCCGGATGCCGAAATCCGGCGCTGGCAGAAACTGGCCGCAGACGCTACCCGCGCAAGGAAATACGAAGAAGCCCAGAGCCATCTCAAAAGCGCTTTGGAACGCGCCCGGCAACTCGCCAGGGAAAATGCC
This sequence comes from Zoogloeaceae bacterium, assembly GCA_031288305.1. Classification (GTDB taxonomy): domain Bacteria; phylum Pseudomonadota; class Gammaproteobacteria; order Burkholderiales; family Rhodocyclaceae; genus Azovibrio. The sequence continues at coordinate 15,679 of JAITRP010000120.1, read as the reverse complement.
CGCTACAAACAGGACATCATCAGAATACAGATGCTTTCCGCCAATGCCGCCCTTGCACAGACAGGAAGCGCCACGCTTGACGCGGCGCGCGCCGCCGCATTGCGGAAGGAGATCGTCGATACCTATGACCGTATCGACCGGGAATTCAGCGGCGATGATAGCCCGAATATTCGGAAGCTGGTTGCCGAGGCGCTGTTCATCAAAGGTCTGCGCCTGGGACAAATGGGGGATCACGCGGCAGCGCTTGCCGCCCTTGATGTTGTCGAACGCCGTTTCGGACAGGACAACGCGCCCGAAATACGCAAAATAGTTGCCCTGGCGCTCTACAACAAAGGCGTAAGCCTGGGCGCGCGGGGCAATGGCGCGGGCGCGCTTGCCGCCTATGAAGCGGTCGAACGCCGTTTCGGGCAAGACGCTTCGCCTGAAGTACGCGAACCCGTTTCCCTGGCGCTTCTCGGCAAAGGTTTGGCTTTGGGGCGGAAGGGCGATAACGCGGGCGCACTCGCTGTCTTTGACGACATCGAGCGCCGTTTTGGGCAAGACACTTCATCCGGGGTGCGCGCGTCCGTCGCCTGGGCGCTCTACAACAAAGGCGTGAGCCTGGGAAAGCAGGGCAATGGCGCGGGCGAGCGCGCCATCTATGAAGAGGTCGAACGCCGTTTCGGGCAAGACGCTTCGCCTGAAGTACGCAAACCCGTCTCTCTGGCGCTTCTCGGCAAAGGCGCGAGTCAAGGAAAAAAGGGAGGTAGCGCGGGTGAACTCGCGGTTTATGAAGAGACCGCGCGCCGTTTCGAGCGGGACACTTCGGGACGCGAACAGGCCGCCGTCGCGCTCTACAACAAAAGTGTGCGCTTGGGGGAACGCGGCGATCATGCGGGCATGATCGCCGCCATTGACGATCTCGACCGCCGTTTCGGGCAAGACGCTTCGCCCGCTGTGCGCGCGCAAGTCGCCAAGGCGCTTTTCAACAAAGGCGGAGCCTTGGGGCAGCAGGGCGACAGCTCAGGCGCGCTCGCGGTGTTTGAAGCGGTCGACCGCCGCTTTGGGCAGGACAAGTCGTCCGGGGTGCGTGAAGCAGTGGCCGCGGCGCTCTACAGCAAAAGCATGATCCTGGGACAGAAAGGCGACATCGCGGGAGGAATGGCCGTTTTTGAAAAAATTGACCGCCGTTTCGGACAAGATGAATCGCCCTTGGTGCGCGCATCCGTCGTATGGGCGCTTTACAACAAAGGCAGGGTACTGGGAAAACAAGGCAATATCGCAGCCGCGCACGCCGTTTTTGACGACATCGAGCGTCGTTTTGGGCAGGACAGTTCGTCCAGCGTGCGCGACGCGGTTGCCAAGTCCCGCCATGACAAAGCCGCCCTGCGCCCGCAAAACGCCGCCAAGCCATAGCTGTACCGTCTCCAGGCGGGTCTCGGCCGCATGGGGATGAATTCGGTTTACGGCGCGCAAAAAGACAAAGATGAGATGATCGCGCTTATTCGCTACGCAGCAGAGTGTGGCGCGGATGCGGACAAACACAAGGCGCTTGATCGACGGCGAGCGATACCACGCCGTTGAAATGACGAACCTGAACCGATGGGCGATGGGCGCGATCCGGCAGTGGTAATATGTAAAATTTTCCGCAAGGAGCATTTCGTGATGAAAATATTTCCTTTGCTGTTGTTGTGCGTTCTGTTGCCAATTGCCGCAATGGCCGATGCGCCGCCCCCGCCGCCGGAAGATGGCGTGTTTTGTTCTTCAAGCGGGCGTTATTGCCTTGTCTCCGATGCCAGGAAAAATTTGCTGACCATGACGGACAACGCGCCTTTTGCGTCGAGAAAAGAACTGGACGCGGCGCGGCCATTTTCTGGCGCGCAGGCGCGAGCCTCCAAAGTCAGGCTCCCCCGTTCAAACAAGGTGTTATGGAATATCCATGTCCGCCCGAAAGACATACACACCGCGCGTTATTTTGTCGCGGAGGATGGCATTCATTATGTAATCGATTATTATGGGAATATGTTGGATGACAACCATCGGGAGCTTGTCATGTTCAGATTTTATGCCCAGGGAGTCGAATTGAATTCCACAAGACTGAAAACGGTCATTCGCGACCTGTCGTCGCTTGCGCCAACCGCATCTCATTTCCACTGGGCGTATGACGATAAAAGTCACCGGTTTGCGTTTTTCGATTCAGCGGAGCGTTTTGTTATTCGTACCATCGAAAACAGGGAATTATGGTTTGACAAGAGCGGAAATTTTCTCGAAGAACACCCAATACCGAAGCGTGAAGAACGATGAAACCGGCGCCAGATTCAAGAGAAACCATGCCCATCTACTATCGCGCCCGGCACGCGGAACTCGTCTATCTCGCAAGACACGCGCGCGCCTATCCGCCGCATAGCCATGTTTCGGTCTACACGGCGGGTTTTGTGCTTGATGGCGCAATGGAATTGCAATGCGATGGCGAAAATCGTCTATTGCGCGCCGGGGAATGTTTTGCGATGCCGCCTTACATGGCGCACGCGATTGCGCCGCGCGACTGGGTGGAGATGGTCACGCTTTGCGTCCCCGCGGACATCGCGCTGGGCCGGGCGAATATCTCCTTGGCGGACGCCATTCGCGGCTTGTTCCCGCTCCTGGCCGCCGATGGCGTCAAGGACATGGGCGAACGCATCCTGCGTCAGGCCGGGCGTCTTTTTTCCGGGGATGCGCAATGTCCCCGTCCTCCATGCTGCGCCTATGTCGTCCGCCTGCGGCATCTGCTGGAACGGCAGCCCGATGCGACATTCGCCATGCGTCAATGGGCAAAGGCGGCGGGCGTCTCCCAGGATCAGCTCATCCGCCGCTTCAAGCGGGAAGTCGGGCTGACGCCGCACCAGTTCCTGCTGCAAAACCGGATACGGAAGGCGCAACGGCTGATCGAGCGGGGAATGCCCATCGCGGATGTGGCGCAGGCCGCGGGGTTCTACGACCAGAGCCACTTCGACAAGCGATTCCGTTACCTCGTGGGACTTGCCCCGCGCGAATACCGCCAAGCAGTACGCTTTGCGCCCGCCCGCCAATCCATCAACACAGGGCAGGCATGAACTTGGCGAACAGCAGGAGTCCCTCCTCTCCGGCGCAAACGCTGTGCGGCAGCCCCGCCGGAAAAATCGAAATCGTGCCGGGCGCATAGCGCAGCCTGACGCCGCCATTCACGCAGAATCCCGCGCCATCAATGACCTCGTGGGTTTCCAGTTGCCCCGGATGCGTGTGCGCGCCGATTTCCTTGTTTGGCGCGATGCGCGCCAGGTGATAGCTGAATTGCCCGTCCGTATCCCTGGCCGTCAGGAGATGTTTCAACGCCACTCCCGCGAAAGCGGCGTGTTCCGCCCAGGGGATCTCCGCGAAATGGGTTTCCCTGTCCGGCAGGCGAAGATGTCCGTTGATGAAGGCTTCGTATGTACTGTTCATGGTTGTGCTCCATTTATTTGCGATATTGCCCGCGCAAGATAAAGGAAGCGCCGCCATGCCGCTTGTAGAATATCGACATCGACCGGCGAACCGGCGTATCATTCCCAGGGTATTGCGCGGGCGCGGGAAGCATTGGCTTCTTCGAGACTGCCGGGCATGCGGGAAGCGTGCTTGCCGTGACAAGCGATGAACTTGAGAGGAGACAAGCATCATGGAAACAAAGGACGAAGCCGCCGCGCGCGAAAAATTCCGCGTGGAGAAAAATAAATACCTGCGCGGTCGCCTGTCGCCCAGCCCGGAACGCAAAAGGGAAATTGTCCGCTATTTCCTGGGGGAGAGGGAATATGAAACCGCGGATTTCAACGGGATGAAGGATTCCACGCTGGAGGAAATTTGCCGTATCGCCGCCGAGGATCTTTATGATGAATTCGGCCCGGAACGCTTGACCGAGTTCTTCGATACCCCGATGAGAACGCGGGAAACGGATTCCACCAGTTGGTATGCCCGGAATTGGTACGTTGTCTGGGAGTATGGATACAGACAGGCCATCCTTGCGCTGACGGCTGGCAAGGATGACCATCCGCCCGGCGCGGAACGATTCCATCTCGCCTGTCATCTTTGCATGATCCTGCTGCTTCATGGTGACGAATACCGCCAGGAAACGGGGCGGAAATACCTGCAAACCCTTGCCCGGCGCGGCAGCGAGGAAGCCAAGAAACTCGTCGAATCCGGCAGCGGAAAAATCGCGCCCGATGTCCTGCGCTGCCAGGACCATCTCGTCACCTGCGCGGCCAATGACATCCTGAATGTCGTCGACCTCAAGACGAAGGAAGAATCCGAGGCCGCGTACCGGACGATGCTGGATTATCTGATCCGCTTGATCCAGGCGGAATTCCCAAAGGAATACCACCTGAAATTCAACTCGAAAGAAAAAACCTGGATTCGCGGTATTCCGAAAACACCCGCCCAGGTTTTCTGGAACAACTGCGCCCGCTATCCCGCTCTTTTCCCGCGCATGCGGGAATATATCCGCGCTATCCGTATTTCCGACGGCGTTGCCGGCAGCGACGTCGTGTCGGAATATTACCGCGACGCTTCCGACGAAGCCGCCGTGCCGGTAGGAGGTTATGCCGCGTTCGCGCTGGGGCTGGCCGATCCTTCCCACGGCGACATCGTGGTGGAGTTCATGCTGCATAACGACGAGGAACACGCCCTCGCGCCCAACCACTTTGTCCTGGCCTACTTCGACAAATTCGGCATCCACCCCGAAAACATGGAACCCGTCCTTGCCTGCATCCTGAACATCAACGAAAACGAAGCCCGCCCGCGCGGAAAAATCGCGGGACTGGACGACGCGCCGACACTGGCCGCGCTTCTTCTTGCAATCTCGCGGTATGAGCTGGACGGGTACGATGTATCGAGGATCGTCGACTATCTCTGGGGCGGCAGGGAAAAATTGGCAAAAGCCGCCAAAAAAGCCGAAGACGGGAAAAAAGAACACCTGGCCCGGATATTGGCGCTGGTTGAGGAATGAAGAGGAATGAAATTTTCCGCGCGTCCCCTTCGTTTTTTCATTCCGACCGGCATGATCGTCATTGCCATCGCGGTGGTGACTTCATTCATGATCCATTCCCGCATGATTCACGCTCGTCAAATGGAGGTATTCATGCAGCCGTTCAATGTTCCGCTCAAGGGTAATGAAATCACCCCTGACAGTATCCCGATCATGGATGATGCGGTGATGGAAAAGCTCTTTGGCAAACCCAGACCTTTCGATCCTGACCGTACCCCGGAGCAAATCGTGGCCAACTGCGCGCGTTGGGAAGAACCCGTGCCGGATGCGGACGCGCAACGTTGGTACCGGGCCGCGACCACGATTCAGAACAAGGGGTTTGGTCTTTCCATCCAGGGGGCGAAAGAGTTTCACCAGATGCAGATTTTGTATGAGGGAGCTGCCCGCAAGGGACATTTTCGGGCGATCAACAATCTGATTTGGCTCTACGGCAGGCGTGTTCTTGTAAACATGAGGGAAGAAGCCATGCCTGCGCAGCCGGCCAAGGCGCGGGCCTGGATGAATTACAGCCTGACCCGCAAATGGCCTGCGGCGGTGCAATGGGCGGCAAGTGCTTTGTATGATGGGTTTGGCAATTATGGTCGTTCCGAAGAAGGCGCGTTGGTCTACATGCAGCAGGCTGCGGATTTGGGTTCGGCGGTCGGGCAGTTTGGGATGTCCAAGTATTTCCATCGTCCAGGGGAAATGGATAAAAGAACGGCCTGGTTGGAATGTGCTGCCAATCAAAATTATTCATTGGCATTAATGCATTTGGGGCGAGACAAGCAAATTGATGAATTTCCGAAGGCGGCGCTTGAGCTTTATCAACGCGCTGTCATGGCGGGTGGGGAGAGTGGCGGAGATGCCGCTTTTGCGCTTTCTTGGGCGTTTGAAAAGGCTTCGAGTGATCAACGAGAATTACGCACATTTCCTGATCCTATCCGTGAGAAGGCTTATGCAAACTTGGGCCATGCGCTGAATAATGTTTCTGTTGACCATCATAATTCTTTCTACCGTTTTCCGCGCTTGAACGAGGTTTTACCCTTGCCGCCTGCGGAGGTGAAGGAATGGAAAGGTATTTATTCCGCCATGTCGGCGGAGGACGCGGAATATTATCAGAATCCGACCGACCCGGAAATTCTCATCGAGGAAATCCGCAAGGCGGGTTTGCTGGTCGATGATGACTACCTGACCAAGCCTGTTTATGTAGACCCGGATACGCTCTGAGGCATATTGTTTTCATGAAATTTCTTGCGCGCCCGGCCAAGGAACGATGATGATGAATCCCCTTTCCCAGGAAAAGAGATGCTGGCTGCTCAAATCCTTCCTGCTGGCGCTGATCAATCTCGAAGCCGTGCTGATCTGCGCCTTGCTCAACAATATCCCGTTCTGCGGCGGGTATGAAGTGACGGTGTTGTCTCCCCTATTCGCCCTGCAATCCGTTTTTTCCGCGCTTGCCGCGCTCATTTTTTGGTTCGGCTGGAAAAACGGGGAATTCGCCCGGCTTTTCACCTTGCTGAACTGCGTGTCCGCCGCAGGATGCCTTGCCGGAGCCATGCCGTTCCTCCTGGGGTGCGGGGTTTGACTCCCAGGACAAAATAATCACCGCTTTTCAATCCTTCGTACTGGCATCATTTTTCCCATTCCCGGTCTCATACGCCTCATCGGCCGCGAGCAGTTCTGTAGGTTGGATTAGCCGGAGGCGTAATCCGACAATCGTTCATCACTGGCGCGAAGCGTCGCTATTCTTGATTTGCGATGCTGCGCATCGTGGGATACGAATGTCGGATTACGCTTCTTCGCTTCCAACCTACAAAACCGACGCCTGTGGCCCTCGCAATGACGAGCTTGAAGGTGAGCGCGTGAATAATCCGGGGATGATTTTGTTTTTCATCATCATGGCGTCGTGCACAGTTCATGCAGTGCAAGCTGGACGATTGGATGAGGCCAGAATTCGAATCCGGAGAGGCCGGGTTCAAGGGGAACAATCGATGTCAATCGTACGGGATGCGACAGGTATCCAACTGGAGCACAACGTTAGGTGATAATCTGCGATAATGCAAAAGGGATTGGGCCGCGAACCGTGAACTGGAGCGAAACGGCGCAGGAGAAGAGCATGGACGCACCGGTTGCCACCAGAATAATACTACGCCTAATGCTGGAATACCATGTCCAACCACAGCGCGCTCGCCGTTTTCACCAATGACGGTTACAATCCGGCATGGGGTGGAAAAGAGCGTAAAAGGGCGTTTTTCCCGCATTCGCCAGACGCTCCATCCGATCCGTCATTTCAGGAGAAAGACCGATGCAAGCCGTGAGTGAAATGGTCGACGACATGCTGTTGCTCTTCATCGAGGGGCAGATCAACGGCAATAACGCGATGATGCTCGAACAGAATCTGCAAGCCCACATGGACAAGGCGTCCTACCGGATCGCGCTGGATTTTTCCGGAGTGGATTACATCTCCAGCGCGGGATTGCGCGTTGTCCTGTGGCTGGCCAAGCAGCTTCGGGAACACGCCGGGGCGCTCGCGCTCTTTGGCCTGCGGCAGAACGTCCTGGAAATCTTCGAGATGTGCGGCTTCGTCGACATCCTGCCCATCGTGGAAAACCGGGAAGCCGCGCTGGCGAAAATCAAGTCCGCATGACGCCGGGATCATCCTCTCCTGGGAGGCTGTCTTGAGCGCACAACACAGAACGGAGCATCCGGCAGTCCTGAAAATCACCCTCGTCTGCCTGGGCATTCTCCTGCTCGCCCAAGTCCTGATCGGCGCCTTGAGTTTTTCCGCCCTGGAGCGGTTGATCGGGGACATGCATGCCGACCGCATCGAAAACATCGCGCGCCGCTTGCAGGACAACATCGAAAACGGCCTCCACATGGGCAAGCCCCTGGCGCAGTTCTTCGGGCTGGATGCCCTGCTGGAAGATGCCCTGGCGCATTCCGGGGAAATCTCCGGCATCGCCGTCACGCTGCCGGACGGCGGGCGGATCGTCGAGCAAGGCGAGCGTATTACCGAAGCCAATGACCTCTACCAGACGCTCCTCTTGCCGCCCGCCGCGCGCATGGAAGAGGCGCGTCTAAAAACGCCTGGGTCTCTCCTCTGGACGACGCCGGAGCAGATGCTGTTCGCCACGCTCCTGAAGGATGCGGACGGCCAGGCGCAGGGCGTGTTGCTGATGCGGATGGAGCGCGACGCGAAAATGCTCGATCGCCTGGTGAGCGAGAGCCTCCAGATACTGCTCCTCATCACGCTGTGCGCGGCGGCGGCGCTGGCCGGCGTTTTCAAGTACCTGCTCTCGCCCTCCCTCCTCTCCGGCAACAGCCGCTGGCGCTTCATCGCGCCGATGCTGGCGCTCGCGCTGGCGCAGGGCGCTTACGCGCTGCATGTCGTCTCCGTCTTCCAGGACGCCTGGCTGGAAGTCATCGAGGAAAACGTTGCCGGGCTTTGCGCCGATCTCGCGCGCAACCTGGATCGCGTCCTGGGCTATGGCATCGACCTGGAACAATTGCGCGACATCGAAGCGCCCTTTTCCCGCTTGGCGAAAATCTCGCCTGTCATCTCGCTGATCGAACTCGTCGACCGCGACGGCAAGGTACTGAACCGCGCCAACGCCCAGGGCGCGCTGCGCGTGGAAGACGCCGCCACACAGGACTTCGAGGACTTCGCCCGTCACGGCCAGCGCCTGACCGTGCCCCTGGGAAGCGGCCTGGAACGGCCGGGGGCAAAGGGCGCGCTCGTCTTTCACCTCGATACGGAAATCATCCAGAGCGGCGTGCGCAGCCGGGGGCTGGACGCCCTGACGGTCGTCGTCATTTCCCTGGTTGCGACCATCGAGATGTTGCTGCTTTCCTTCCTCGCCATGAAGCGCGCGCCGCCGGACGCGCATTCGGAGGCAGCCCCGCCGCCGGAAAATGCCGCCGACCCGGGAAAGCTCGCGCGCCCGATCCTGTTTGGTTTTCTCTTCGCCTGGGCCTTGCCCCTGGGCTTCTTGCCCATTTACGCGCGCAGTCTGATGGGGGTTCAGGATGCGCTGTTGCCGCAAAATCTGTCGCTCGCCCTGCCGGTGGCGCTGGAGATGGCCTGCGGACTTCTGGCGACGCTGGCGGCGGGCGGCATGGCGGATCGCCGGGGCTGGCAGCGTCCCGTCCTGATCGGGCTGGCCGTCTTCGCCCTGGGAATGAGCCTGTGCGCCCTGGCGGATGGCCTCTCCTTCCTGGTGATTGCCCGCGGCGTCGTCGGCCTGGGTTATGGCCTCACCTGGATGGGGTTGCAGGGCTTCGTCGTCACGCGCAGTCCCGAAAAAACGCAGGGGCGCGGCATGAGCGAAATGATCGCCGGCATCTTTGCCGGACACCTGTCGGGCGCGGCGGTCGGCGCCATGCTGGCGGCACAGTCCGGCCCGCGCCCGGTCTTCGTGCTCGGCGCGCTGATGACGCTCCTGCCGCTTCTGGGCATCCTCACCCTGATGCGCCCCTACATGACGGCGAACCGCCCGCGCCCCGCGCCTTTTGCCCAGCCTCCCTTGCCATGTTCCGCGCCCGCATGTTCTTCCCCCACGCCCGCGCCGGGCGTCTCTCGTCCGCGCGCCACGCTGCGCCTTCTGGGCGCGAAGGGGTTCGGATACCTGCTCTTTGGCAGCGTCATTCCCTTTTCCATCCTCCAGGTCGGCCTGCTTTCCTTCGCCCTGCCGCTCTACCTGGAATCCGTCGATGTCCCGGCTTCCAGCGTCGGGCGCGTGTTGATGGCCTATGGCCTGTGCGTGGTCTACATCGGTCCCTTCGTGGGGCGCCGCATTGACCGCGCGCGCGTCTCGAAAAAGGACTGGGTGCTCTGCGGCAGCCTGCTGGCGGGCGCAAGCTTCTTCGGCCTGTATGTGGGTGAAGGCGTCCTCGGCGCGCTGCTCGCCGTGGTGACGCTGGCACTGGCCAGTTGCTGCCTGAGCGCTTCGCAAACGCCTTATATGCTGGCACTGCCCGGCGTGCAACAGTACGGCGCCGCCAGCGCCACCGGCCTCATGCGCGCCGCCGACAAATTCGGCCAGATGGCCGGCCCCTTGATCGTCGGCGCGCTGTTCGGTCTCCTGAACATGCGTGAGAGCCTCGCCATTACCGCCCTCGCCTGCCTCGCCGCCGCCCTCCCCTTCGCCTTTCTCGCCCCCCGCCGCGTTCCCGGTCATCCTCCCGGAATCCTTCCGCCACATCCGACGCCATGACCTCGATCAGAGGAAAAAGATATTATGGTCATGACTGGTACCGCAAGAACGAGATCGATCGATTCGAAGGGTATTACGCCAGCGTGTTTTATGCTTCCTTTGCCGCGCTGGGACTGGAGATCGTGCCGGAAGACGTGAGCAATGCCGGAAGGCTGGACATGGCGGTCAAGTTCAATGGGCAGGTTTATCTCTTTGAATTCAAGGTGGTGGAAGATGAAGCCGAAGGCAAAGCATTGGCGCAGATCAAGGAGAAGAAATACGCAGACAAATACCGCTCCCTCAACCAGCCCATTCATTTGATCGGTGTAGAATTCAGCAAGAAGGCGCGCAATATCGTAGCGTTTACATCGAAAAGTCCGCCTATGCAGACAGAATAACAGGACAAATATGTTCAGAAAGAAAATCAATAATAACGCTTTGTGATGACGCATGCCGCCGCATGGGAATACACCATTCCTGCTTTTCATCAAACGACACGAACCATGACAAACCATCATCATAAGGAAGAAATGAACATCCCAAAAATATCCTTTCTTCTCCTTCTGGATGAATATGTCCGTCATGGTCTTTGAAGCCTTTGATGACTCGATACCATTTTGACGAATGAAAAAACTGATGAGTATTTCCTTTGAACAAATTGCGGGATTTACTCCAGAATCCCATTTTTTCAGGGCCAATCACAAATCACCTTTGCATCCAGGGTGAGCAGGAAAAAGAGAAAACGGCTTGACATGTCGGACAGATTGCAGCATTGCGGATGAAATCAAGGAATCCACACGGAGCATCCTGATCGGACATGACGACGAGAAACATCTATAAGCTCCATTTCTTCCTTTTTTATATAGGCGTCGAATTCTTCCACGCCCTTGTTTCTTATCATCAGATATTCGCTCTGTGTTATCGGAATGATCCATTTGAAGACCACTGTTTTCTCTCCAAACGAGACCGTTTCAAAATCCTCGCATTCTCCTCTTGGGCTATCAATCAAAACGCTTTTTGTATTCCATGAAGACGGGGATAATTTATTTTCCGGGATCAAGAAAATATCCTCATGGCAATCTTTCTCATGCACCAGATAATGCGCTGCTATATCCAGGAAATAATTGACCGCGCGGCGCATTTTCCTGCCTGTCATCTCCGATGTTGGCAAGACGAGGATCAATTCCTTCCCAAAACAGGAGAGATCTGTCAATCCTTGAATGGATAACCCTATCGTACAAAGTTTGGATACGCCATTCACAATTGGAAAGGTATAGACCTCTATCGGGAATGGATGATCTCCATGCCTGGTTATGAACCTGTATTCCGGCATGCCCCAAAATTCGACGACTTACGCCAACGTCATGGAACGCCATATATCGAACACGAGATCGTCTTTCTTCGTTTTTCGTCTCATGCTGTTTCCTTTCTTCCTGGTTCATCCTCTCTTTTGCTCCCGCCGGCGCCCGTTACCTTCAATCTTTGCTTCCTGGCCGATTTGCGCAATTCTTCGAGTTGTCCCCACCATTCTTGCAGGGAAAGTTCTGGCAGATACAGATCGCCCAACCATTTGACGTGGCAACGCGTCTCGATCTGGCGCAGGGCATTTTCGCGTGTTGTATTGGAAAGTTCCCGATCCATTGCCGCATTGCATAAACGCAACATTTCATCAGCATGATCTGGAAGAACCGCGCCAATCAAACCATGCGCGACTTGTTTTCCGAGTTCGTGCAATCTGCTCATCATCCTGTGGCGCCTGGTTTATTCTTCATGGCCGCGCAATATTTTAATGTACCATCGATATTGATGTGGCAATTCCGGATCGAAAAATACCTGGCCAATCCATTTATCGCTATCCTGATAAATAAGCACTTCTTCCCCAACGGCCAATTTATACAAACGAGCTTCTCTGGCAGGCATGAATGGACAGTCTGGCCCCAGCCAATTGAAATTGCAATCGACTTCATTTTTTCATTTCCTGGGTTTCCATTGATTCTTTCTCCTTGATGGACAGTTTTCTTGAAAATACAACCAACTTGCCGCCTGGGTATTTCCCCTTCAAGCCACAAGGCCAACCACCACTCAGATAAGCGCGCTCTATCATATCGAAAAATTGACGAGGGTGAGCAGAGTTTCGATTTGAAAGACAATAGCGTATTACTGTCGATACATCGTCCCATAAGTTCGGAATCATTTTTACAAGCTCTATATCATCAGTCTTTTCTCTTAATGGGTCTATCAAAACATTATCTACTTTTAAGTAGAACCAATGCGGGCAATTAAAACCCAGCTTTATATATTCGTCTTCAGTCAGCCCTATCCATCCTTCCTTTTCATTGTCGCATGACAATTGCTCTGCCTCATCGCTATCATGAGTAACAAAAACATGGTCGTCATGACCATCATAATGCCCATCCAAAAGTTTTCCATTTTGGCAAAACCAGGTTAATTTCGGAGCATTATTCAGATATTCTTGAAAACCCATATCAGATTTCTCCTCAGTTGGACGACCCGAAATTCTTCGTGAAATCCGCCTTGTTTTCACGAATGAACCTTGCCAATTTATTCCACATCGAATCTTTCTCGACAAGCTCGTAATATTCGTTGTCGAATTCATCGAAACGAGGGTCGTCGAAATCATAAGCGTCAATGAACGTGTCAAACTCCAGCGATGTTTTTCCATGCGCTTCTTCGATGACCGCATGAACGCGTTTTGCCAAATCCGAAAGCGCATGTTCGCCGATGGATTCCAGCAAGTTCGGCAATGATTTTGCAAATCGTCCGTTTGTGTTGCCGTAATACTGGCTAAAACCGCCATTCGTGACCTGATGATTAAACTCATAGAGTATATACATGGTTCTGTGCGCTTTTGGGAAAGCCGACACAATCTCATGTGCCTTTTTGTAATCACTTATCTTTTTTTCCGCAAGGAACACAAAAACCATGTAGGTAAGGTCGCCATCGTCGCCGGTTTTGTCAATCAAATCTGCCGTCAGTTCATCCGGTATGGGAATACTGTTTATGTGCTCAAACATAGCGCTTAAGTCTGTTTGCATTTCCATGAACCATCTTCCATCTTCGTTGTCTACATCGGCGTCAAAAAATTTGGTGTTGCCGTCTTCGATATGAATTGCATACTCTTCGGGATAGTTCTCTTTCATCCATTCGCCTACCGTTTTTGATGCCATTTTGTTTCCTTTCCTGTTCTATATGGAGATGCCCAGGGTTTCCTTGCGCGACATCAGCGAATATGCGGGCAGATCGGCGAGCGCCAGCCATTGTCGGCTCGTGCCATGTCATCCGCGATATTCGCGGCCAGCGCCCCGGACAGATACCGGAGGTTGTCGTTCGGACATTCCCTGATCTCTTCTTTTGTCAGGTAGCTCTTGGGCGGTTCCCGTGTTGTGGCGGACATCGTTTTCTCCTTCGGCTGTTGTCCCGCATTTGTCATCTGTCTTTGGGAAACCGAACAGTACGCTGTTCCACCAATTTGCGCAAATCGAAGGAAACTTCGCGCCAGAGCGCAAGCATCCGGTCGGCGGCGGTGCGGCGGGTCTTTAATGCGTATTCCGCGTAGGCGAGCCAGCGCCGTTCGTTGGCGGTCAATCCCGCGCGGGCGATGGCGAGGGTGTCGGTTGCCAGGGCGTAGACTTCGTCGTCGTCCAGCGCGAACTGGATGGCCCTGGGGCGCAGCGCGCGCAGCTTGTTCCAGCCGCGGCTGCGCAGCAGGGCTTCGGCTTGCGCGAGATTTTGCAGGAGACCCAGTTGCAGCGCGGTGGCGGATAAAGGGGCGGTTGCCGCGACCTCCCAACCGGCTTCTTTTGCCAGTTGCGCGTCGGGCAATACGGAGCCGGGCGAGCGGCCTTCGATATAGCCGCGCGCGCCATGCCGGGAGAATAGCTCTTCCAGGCCGTCCGGTTCTTTCCAGGCGGCGAGCAGCGTTTCCAGGTCGGGGATGGTGGCGAGCGTGTAGCGCCAGCGGGCGTCGAGGAAGTGGGCGAATTGGGAATAGACGAAATGCTCGCCGCACGGCTGGATTTCGACCGGTTCCTGTCCTTCTCGCCTTCCCGGCCAGGAGGGCGAATGGAGGAAACGCTCCAGGGACGGATGGTTTTCCAGGTGAAAGGTCGGGATGGATTTATAGCTTTCTTTCGTGTTCGGGCTGCCGGTCATTGCCAGCGGCATGGCCTGGCAAGCGGTCGTTGCGCCGAACATCCAGCGAAAATAGTCGCCGAGGCCGGAAAAGGGACGCGCGGGCAGGCGGCAGAGGCGCAAATCCTCCGGGAAACGCGCTTCCCGGAACATCTCTTCCCAAAGGGTCAGGCGATGCTCCTTCAAGCCGCTCTCCTTGCCTGCGGCCAGCGGGCTGTTGGCAAAGAGCGCGATGAAGGCCGACGCGAGCGCCAGTATGACATTCAATGCGCGCGCGGCGTGTTGGATGTCGATGGAAACGCAAGGGCCGTTCTGCGCCTTCGCGTCCATGCCGACGAAATGCCGCCATTTCCGCTCCTCCACCCAATCCCGGTAGATGGGGCGCGGCACTCTCGCCCGCCGGCGCCACGCGAGATCCGGTGTGCAGGCCGGATGTTCCGAGGCGTTCAAGAGCGTCAGATTTTCCGCTTCCAGCGCCGCCAGCACGTCGGATAGTTCCTGATATACGCGTGTCGCCAGGGTGTCCAGGCCGCCTTCTTCCCGGCGCACCGGGGCAAACGAGGTTTCCAGCAGATTGAAGCCGTTGTCCAGCCCGCTGTTGCCCAAGGGTCCGGAAAGATTGACCGTCCTGTTTTCCAGCGTTTCCAGTCGCGTCCGCTCGCCGCGCCGCCGCTTGATTTCGGCTAGGCGCTCGAAATAGGCGTCCGTCACGCAACGGCTCTGCCCGCTTCTGTGATCCACCACGCCCATTTCCAGTTCCAGGCCAAGGGTTTCACCCGCCAGAACAGGCGTCGCCTCTTGCGCGTTTTCTCTCATTTCCAAACCCTCGTCATGATCAGGTGTTGCTGTTTTTGGCGGCTGGTCATATGATCGCCGGAGCCGCGCCGCCGACCGCAATCCATTGGGTACAATGACCATGATGACCGCAAGGCGGCCCGTCGAGCGCCCTCAGCCCCCTTGACCCTCTCGACCCTATCCAGACTATCCAGAGGCTGGACGATAATATTGCGAAAGCCGTCCAGCGGCAAGGATGCCAGGCGCAATTGCCGATGCGGAACTTCGCGATGCGGCGGTAAATTTTCAAGGAAGAAACGCCATGAAGACCCTGATGAAAGGATTGATGATCATGTTCTTGACGATCAACGCCGCGGGCGCGGAAAGCATAGGCACGGGACAAAAGCATCTCCAAAAAGAGATAGCGCGTTGGTCGGAAGCCATCAAAGAGGCAAACCAAGATGACGGGATATATATCGCCGTGGAGCAATATTATAAATATCGCGCGGACGCTTACCAAAAGCTCGGCGATTACGAAAATGCGCTCAAGGATTATACTCGAGCTCTCAAA
>JAITRP010000037.1 GCA_031288305.1 Zoogloeaceae bacterium | reverse complement strand
CGGATGGTTCTGCGGGATGCCCCCTATCAACGTATCGAGACATTCTTGCCGGGAAAGAAAGGGGATCCGGGGCGCACGGCGGCTGACAACCGGCGCTTCCTCGAAGCAGTGCGGTGGATCGCGCGAACAGGCAGTCCCTGGCGAGATCTGCCGGAACGGTTTGGACGCTGGAACAGCGTCTATCCGCGTTTCGCCCGCTGGTCCAAAAAGGGCGTCTGGCAGAAGATTTTCGAGATATTGGCTCAGGATGCTGATTTTGAGGAAGTGTTCATCGACAGTACTGTCGTGCGGGCACCCCCGCACGCAGCGGGTGCCCCCCGAGAAAAAGGCGACCAGGCGCTTGGTCGTTCCCGTGGAGGATTGAGCACCAAGATTCACGCCCTTGTCGAAGGGCTGGGCATCATGACCCGTTTCAGATGGACCCCGTGTCAGGCGGGCGACCATCCCCAGGCATTACCTCTGCTCGAAGGGATTACCCCCGGCTGGCTGGCCGCCGACAGAGCCCATGACTCCGGCGAACTGCTCGATGCATTGGCCGCGCGCCAGATCGGCGCGATCATCCCGCCCCGCAAGAACCGCTCCATCCAACGCCCTTACGACCGCCATCTCTACAAGAGCCGCAACCTCGTCGAGCGCTTCTTTTGTCGCATCAAACAATTCCGCCGTATTGCCACCCGCTATGACAAACTCGCCGAACGATTCGCCTCCTTCATCGCAGTGTGTGCCTCTGTCATTTGGCTCGCTTGATTGTCAACAGAGCCTAGACCTTGACGGCTTTTTCCAGCAGGCGGGTAACGCGCCAGGTCTTCGTGCGGGAGAGCGGGCGGGTTTCCTCGATTTCCACTTTGTCGCCTTCGCTCATTTCGCTGTTTTCGTCGTGCGCGTGGTACTTTTTGGAGCGGGTGATGATCTTGCCATAGACCGGATGCTTGACCCGGCGTTCGACCAGCACAGTCACGGTCTTGTCCATCTTGTCGCTGACGACGCGGCCGATCAGGGTACGCTTGCCGCTGCTTGTGGGTTCTGTGGTTTCACTCATTGTTGCGCCGCCTTTTCACGAATGAGGGTACGTACCCGCGCAATGTCGCGACGCACCTTGCCAATCTGGCTGGTATTGGAAAGTTGCTGCGTGGCGTGTTGCATCCGCAGGCCAAACTGCGCCTTCAGAAGCTCCAGAAGCTCGCTTTGCAATTCATCCTTGCTCTTTTCTCTCAATTCAACTGTTTTCATGTTTACACCACATGCCGTGTCACAAACGTGGTCGCCAGCGGCAGCTTGGCTGCCGCCAGACTGAACGCCTCGCGCGCCAGCGCTTCGCTCACGCCATCCATTTCATAGAGAACCTTGCCGGGCTGGATTTCCGCCACCCAGTATTCGGGATTTCCCTTGCCGTTGCCCATGCGGACCTCGGCGGGTTTCTTGGAAACGGGCTTGTCCGGAAAAATGCGAATCCAGATGCGGCCTCCGCGCTTGATGTGTCGCGTCATGGCGCGGCGCGCGGCCTCGATCTGGCGCGCCGTCAAACGACCGCGTTCCGTGGCCTTCAAGCCCCATTCCCCGAAGGAAACCTTTGCGCCGCGCGTGGCAAGCCCCACGTTGCGGCCTTTTTGCTCCTTGCGGTATTTGCGACGATTGGGTTGCAGCATTTCAAGCACCTGCCTTTCTTACGCGCTTGCCTGGCGTCCTGGTTTCGCCGCCGGGCTTTTTGTCCGCGCGGGCGGCGCGCGGCGGTTTGTCGCCTTCCGGCGCCTGCTCGCCGCGCGGACGGCGCGGGCGGCGCTCTTCCGGAGCGCCGCCCGGCGCTTCGGCGGCTTCGGGTTGCTCGCTGCCGCGAGCCTGCATCTCGCCCCGATACACCCATACCTTGATGCCAATGGCGCCATAGGTGGTTTCCGCGGTGGAAGCGCCGTAATCGATGTCCGCGCGCAGGGTATGCAACGGCACGCGCCCTTCGCGGTACCACTCGGTGCGCGCGATTTCCGCGCCGTTCAGACGGCCGGAACTCATGATCTTGATGCCCTGCGCGCCCAAGCGCATGGCGTTTTGCATCGCGCGTTTCATGGCGCGGCGGAACATGATGCGTTTTTCCAGTTGTTGCGCGATGGAATCGGCAATCAGTTGCGCGTGGATTTCCGGCTTTCTGATTTCCTCGATGGAAACATGCACCGGCACGCCCATGATGCGTTTCAGATCGTTTTTCAGCACGTCGATGTCGCCGCCCTTCCTGCCGATCACCACGCCCGGACGGGCGGAAAACACGGTGATGCGCGCGTTCTTGGCCGGACGCTCGATGAGAACGCGGCCAATGGAGGCGTGTTTCAGTTTCTTGCTCAGGTATTCGCGCACCATCACGTCCTGCGCCAGCATGCCGGGGAAATCCTTGCTGTTGGCGAACCAACGGGAATCCCAGTCACGCGTGACGCAAAGGCGAAAGCCTGTCGGATGAATTTTCTGTCCCATGCCAGCTCCTTAGTCTCCGACCGTCACATAAATATGGCAGGTCGGCTTGGATATCCGGTTGCCGCGACCCTTGGCGCGCGCGGAAAACCGCTTCAACACCGCGCCTTTTTCCACGTAGATGGAGGTAACCTTCAGTTCGTCGATGTCGGCGCCGTCATTGTGCTCGGCGTTCGCCACTGCGGATTCCAGCGCCTTCTTCACGATGCCCGCGCCTTTTTGCGGCGAGAAGGCCAGAATGTTCAAGGCGTTGCCTATCGGCTTGCCGCGCACCAGATCGGCAACCAGACGGCCTTTCTGGGCAGAAAGGCGCACGCCGCGCAAGTTTGCTGTCGTTTTCATGTGGCTTCCTTATTTCTTCGCTTTCTTGCCGCCCGTATGCCCCTTGAAGGTACGGGTCAGGGAAAATTCGCCCAGTTTGTGACCGACCATGTTTTCCGTCACATAGACGGGAATGTGCTGCTTGCCGTTATGCACGGCAACGGTCAGGCCGACAAAGTCCGGCAGGATGGTGGAGCGGCGCGACCATGTCTTGATTGGCCGCCGGTCCTTGCCGCTGCGCGCGGCATCGACTTTTTTCAGCAGGTGGGCATCGACAAACGGGCCCTTTTTAACGGAACGTCCCATATTCTCTTACCCCTCAACGTTTGTGACGACGCTGCACGATCATGTTGTTCGTGCGCTTGTTGTTACGGGTGCGGTAGCCCTTGGTCGGTTGCCCCCAGGGATTGACCGGCACGCGGCCTTCGCCCGTCTTGCCTTCGCCGCCGCCGTGCGGGTGGTCGATGGGATTCATCGCCACGCCGCGCACCGTCGGACGAATGCCGCGCCAGCGGTTCGCGCCCGCCTTGCCGATTTTCCGAAGACTGTTTTCCTCGTTGCCGACTTCGCCGATGGTGGCGCGGCACTCGATATGCACCCGGCGTATTTCGCCAGAACGCAACCGCAGTTGGGCATAAACGCCTTCCCGCGCCAGAAGCTGCACGGAAGAACCAGCGGCGCGCGCCATCTGCGCGCCCTTGCCCGGCAGCATTTCCACGCAATGCAGGGTCGCGCCCACGGGAATGTTGCGAATCGGCAGGGTATTGCCCGGCCTGATCGGCGCTTCCGCGCCGCTGATCAGTTGTTGTCCGGCTTCCATGCCCTTGGCGGCGATGATGTAGCGGCGCTCGCCATCGGCATAGCAAAGAAGCGCGATGTGCGCGGAACGGTTGGGATCGTATTCGATGCGCTCGATTCTGGCGGGAATGCCATCCTTGTTGCGTTTGAAGTCGATCACGCGATAATGCTGCTTGTGACCGCCGCCCTGATGACGCACGGTAATGCGGCCGTTGTTGTTGCGCCCGGCCTTGACGGATTGCTTTTCCACCAGCGCGGCAAAGGGCTTGCCCTTGTGCAGATGCTCATGGACGACCTTGACGACGCCGCGGCGACCGGGCGAAGTCGGCTTGACTTTGACGAGGGCCATTTAAGCGTTCCCCCCTTCCACGAAATTGATTTCCTGGCCGGCCTTCAGCGAAACAAACGCTTTCTTCCAGCCCCTTCTGACGCCCCTGGCCTGGCGAAAACGCTTGATCTTGTCCTTGACGTTCAGGACGCGCACGGATTCCACCTCAACCTTGAACAACAGTTCGACAGCCGCCTTGATTTCCGGCTTGACGGCATCGGCGGCAACACGAAACACAACCTGGTTGCGCTTGTCGGCAACCCAGGTGGCCTTTTCGGAAACTTGCGGCGCCAGGAGCACCTGCATCAGACGTTCCTGCTTCATGCCCACATCTCCTCGAATTTGACGATGGCGTTTTTCGTCGCCAGCACACGCGGAAAACGCGCCAGGGATACCGGATCGGTTTCCTGCGCTTCCAGCACCAGCACCTCCGGCAAATTGCGCGAGGAAAGGTACAGGTTTTCGTTTTCGATCAGTTGATGTTGTCCGGTGACCACCAGCAGACGCTCGTCAAGTCCCATGCCTTTCAACGCCTGCACGAACAGCCTGGTCTTCGGCGCTTCAAAGACGAGCGCGTCCACCACCACCAGCCGCTCCTGGCGCACCAGTTCGGAAAGGATGGAAGCCACGCCGGCGCGGAACATCTTCTTATTCACTTTCTGGGTGAAATTTTCTGTCGGGGAATTCGGGAAAGCACGCCCGCCGCCACGCCAGATGGGGCTGGAGGAAGCGCCCGCGCGGGCGCGCCCGGTGCCTTTTTGCTTCCACGGCTTGTGGGTAGTGTGCTTCACTTCGGCGCGAGTCTTTTGCCGGCGGTTGCCGAGACGGGCATTGGCCTGATAGGCGACGATGACCTGATGCACCAGCGCCTCGTTGTACTCACGCCCGAACAGCGCGTCGGAAACCTGCAACGGTTCGGCGGCCTGGCCTTGTTGATTGATGACTTTCAGTTCCATGTTGGGATCCTCATGCTTTCACGGCGGGACGCACGACGACGTCGCCGCCCCTGGAGCCGGGAACCGCGCCCTTGACCAGCAAAAGCTGGCGCTCGGCATCGACGCGCACCACGGTCAGGCTTTGCTGTGTCGCGGTTGCCGCGCCCATGTGACCGGCCATGCGTTTTCCCGGAAAAACCCGTCCCGGATCCTGCGCCATGCCGATGGAGCCAGGCGCGTTATGGGAGACGGAATTGCCGTGGGAAGCGCGGTTGGAACTGAAGTTGTGACGCTTGATGCCGCCCTGAAAGCCCTTGCCGATGGAAACACCGGCAACATCGACCTTCTGGCCCTCGGAAAAAATGGTAACCGCCACGGAATCGCCGGGCTTCACGCCTTGCAACTCCTCCGGCTCGACGCGGAATTCCTTCAGGACATGTCCGGCTTCCACCCCCGCCTTGGCCACATGCCCGGCAAGGGGCTTGATGACGCGAGAGGCGCGGCGAGCGCCGAAGGCCACCTGCACGGCCGCATAGCCGTCGGTTTCCGGCGTTTTGACTTGGGTCACGCGATTGTTGGACACGTCCAGCACCGTGACGGGGATGGACGCGCCATCCTCGGCAAAGATGCGAGTCATGCCCACCTTGCGGCCAACAAGACCTAGACTCATGCTTATTCTCCTCATCGCCCGCTACGATTGGCGGACAGATGGACAAACAAAACGGGCAGCACAAAGAGGCCACCCCCGAAAAGCCGCGCATTATAACCGCAGCTTTTCAAAATGCGCAACAATTGAAAAACACGGGGCGCGATTATAAAGCGGAAGAAACCCTCGTCATTGCGATGGCAGCAGGTCCGTGCAATCTACGCCTCGCTTTTGGCGGGGCTGGAAGCGAACACACAGCTCCTCCTTCCATTTTCAATTGCGCCCAAAAACACGATTCGTAAAGGACAAGGGAAGCGTCAAGAAGCAAAAACCTGCTTTTTTTCCGCTTCCCTTCCCTTCCTCAATCCGGCACATAATTCCAGACTTTGCGCTCGAAATCGTAGCGGTAGCGGTCGAAACCGTTGAAGGGCGTGGTGTAGATAAGGATCGGCTGGGCTTCCTGGCAGGCATAGCTCCCGTAGCCCAGCTTGTCCCTGAAGCTTTTCTGGCTTTTCTGGATGGCTTCCAGGGTAGGCGGGCAGGTTCCGTGTTCTTCCTGGTATGCCAGTATCTTCGCGACCATGGCGTCCGCCTCTTGGCGCATGGACTTGTCCCGGACGACATGGATTCCGGCAACGAGCGCGAAGGCAAAAAACCAGATGCCGGCACGAAGCAGGCGGCGTTTCCGGTTTTCGGCATGCGAGACGGCGCGCGCGATCTGGAAGAGCGCCCAGAACGAAAACGGAATGGCGAGAAGAAACGCAAAAATTCCTCCTGCCGGAGAGGAAGAGCAAAAAAGGACGAAAATCGCCGACGCGATGATGACAAGAGGGATTCCTTTGCCATCGGGGGAGGGGGATAGCGTGTCGCCCATGTCCAAAGATTGTCTTGTCGCAGGAGCGGAACATTATGCTGAACCACGCTGTCCGTTGTAAGCGGCGCCTTGCGCCGGATGGAGGAATGTGGATTGCCGCGTCGCTCGCGCCTCGCAATGACGAAGGCGGTTTCTTTGTTTCCGTCTTCCGTCTTCTGTCCTCTGCCCCTCACAGCAGGTAATTCAGCCAGCGTCCCAGGCGTTGTCCGGCGGCGCGCAGGCGTTGGGCGGCGAGGTATTGGGCGCGGCGGCGAAAATTGGCGTCAAGGGTTGCGCCGCGGGTTTGGGGATAGACATCGCGGGCAATCAGGGCGCGGCTTTCCGCAAACCAGCGGCGAATGTCACCCACGGATTCGACGGAGGAAAGTGGCGGCAAGCGGCGCAAGAAGGCCAGGCGACGCGCCAGCGACGCGCCGCGCTGTCCAGATGGGCCGGGCAGATCGTCCCAGTAGGCATGCAGGGTTTGCAGCTTTTCGCGCTTTGCGGATGGCGCGCGGACATGAAACTGGTTGCCGCCCCGATCATTCCTGCCGCCGGTATGCAGGGGTTGATGGATGTCGCCCGTCAGGTGCAGCAGCCAGGGCAGGGCATATGTTTTCGCCGCGCGCTGCCCGTGGAGGATGTCATGGGCGAGTTGCGCCAGACGCGTGTCGATTTCGCCGCCGCCCGCGTCACGATAATGCCAGCCGCCATGCCGCCGCATATCGGGAAAACCGGGGAGCCTGGGCATGGGACTGCCCTTTTTTTCATCGTAAAACCGGGGATCGGCGCGAATCTCGTCCGCCCAGACGCTGGCTTCCAGGAAGACGCCATAGTCGGGATCATTTTCCCGCTGGCGGTTTCGCCAACGCGCGTAGTCGGGATGCTGGCGCAGCAAGGCCGTTGCCTGACGCCGCGTGGCCGGAGTCATTTCTTCCCAGGCAAGCGCGGCGATCTGGCGATGGCCTGCCGCGTTCCAGGCGTGACTGGCGCACGGCAAGACCAGCAGAAAAACAGGGAAAAGAAAAGCGAAAAACGCTTTGCCGCCCCAGGCGCAAACTGTTGTGGACAAACCACCACGGGCGCATGACGGTTCTTTGGCCTGCATCGGACGAATCCTTGTGCGTAGAACCGCGCGCCCGGGTAATTTTTTTTACGCGCCGGCCGGTTTGCCCGCGGGGTCCGACGAATCCGCGTCGAAGCCCCGGAAGGAAGCAAAACTGGCGACGGGTTCGCGTTCGGAAATGAGCGTGTTTTCCGGCGCGTCCGGGTCGGCGTGCCCCAGCGCCACGCCGCAGACGAGGAGTTCGTCGTCGGGAATGCCCAGGTGCTTGCGGATGGTTCCGTGGTAGTCGGCAAAGGCGTTCTGCACACAGGTATCCAGCCCGCGCGCGCGCGCGGCGGTGACGAGGTTGCCCAGGAACATGCCGTAATCCAGGAACATGCCGCGTCCGAGTTGACGGCGCATGGTGCAGATCAGGCCGACGGGCGCGTCGAAGAACAGGTAGTTGCGCGCCGTCTGCGCGTGCATCTTTTCCTTGTCGCCCTTGGGAATGCCAAGAAGACGGTAGAGTTCGAAGCCGACCTTGCGGCGGCGGCCAAGCCAGGGTTCAGTCCATTCCTGCGGGTAGTAATCGAATTCGCGCCCGTCCTTGTTGCCCTGGTTGTATTGTTCGAGAATGGCCTGCGAGAGTTTCTGGCGTTCCTCGCCCGCCAGGGCATAGACCTTCCACGGCTGCACATTGGTGCCGGAAGGCGCGCGGGCGGCGAGTTCCAGGATTTCGGCAACCAGCGGCCGCGGCACCGGCGTGGGCAGGTAGCGGCGCATGGAATGGCGCGAACGCAGGGCGGCGTCGACGGCGTGGACTTGAGTGGTATCGTTCATGGGTCGGTCTCCTTTCTGTTGGGGGATGGGGTGATGAAATATTGCAAGGCCGCAACCAGCGCCGCGCATTCTTCTGGCGTGCCGACGCTGACGCGCAGATAGTCGCTGACGCGCGGCTGGCGGAAATGGCGCACGATGATGTGCAGTTCCCGCAGATGCCGCGCCAGCATGGCGGCATCGAATCCAGGATGGCGGACAAAAAGGAAATTCGCGGCGGAAGGAATCACCTCGAATCCCAGCGCGACGAGTTGATGGGCGAGTTCCTCGCGGCTTTGCATGACGGCGGCGCGGGTGCGTTCAAAGTACGCGTCGTCGGCCAGCGCGGCGATGGCGCCCGCCTGCGCCAGACGATCAAGCGGGTAGGAATTGAAACTGTTCTTGACCCGTTCGAGACCGATGATCAGTTCCGGCTGGCCAATGGCGAAACCGACGCGCAATCCGGCAAGCGAGCGCGATTTGGAAAAAGTCTGCGTTACCAAGAGATTCGGATGTTCGCGCACCAGGGCAAGGGCGCTTTTTGCGCCGAAATCGACATAGGCTTCGTCGATGACCAGCATGCGCCGCGGATGTTCGCGCAGCAGGGCGCAGATGGCGTCAAGCGCCAGGGCGCGTCCGGTCGGGGCGTTGGGATTGGGGAAAATGACGCCGCCGATTTGCGCCGAATCGCGTTCGAGATAATCGTCGACGCGCAGGGAAAAATCGTCCGCCAGCGGGATGCGCTCAAAGGCGATGTCGTAGAGTTTGCAATAGACGGGATAAAAGCTGTAGGTGATGTCGGGGAACAGCAGGGGACGCTCATGCTTGAGGAGCGCGCAAAAGACATGCGCCAGCACTTCGTCGGAACCGTTGCCGAGAAACACCTGGTCGCGCGCGATGCCGAACTGCCGGTAATGATGAGCAATGGCGGCTTTCAGCGCTCCGCCCTCCGGGTCGGGATAGCGGCGCAGGCTGTCGCCCGCCGCGTCCAGCTCCGCGCGAATGGCGGCAACGACGCCAGGCGCGGGCGGATAAGGGTTCTCGTTGGTATTGAGCTTGATCAGCCGGGCAAGCCTGGGCTGCTCTCCCGGCGTATAGGGAACGAGGTCTCGAACAATGCGGCTCCAGTATGAACTCATGACATTCGCGGCACACGGAAAAGGGGCTGATGGTATCATGCGCCACGCAACAAGCCGTGACGGATTTTTTTCCTTTGCTTGCGCGCCCCTGCAAGCGAAGAATGCGTCCGCCCATCCCGAAGCGGCAAGCAGGCCGCCATGCCGTTACACATTGTTTCACTACGTAGAGAAACCAGCATGGGCGCGGCGCATGGTTGCGGTACACTGTGTCGCATGGACATGGTGCATAACATGAACACGGTGCATATTCTTCTGGTCGAGGATGATACGCGTCTGGCGCGTCTTACTGCGGAGTATCTGAGCCACAACGAATTTGCGGTACAGATCGAAAACCGTGGCGACAAGGCGGAAGCGCGCATTCTGGCGGAACAGCCGGATGTGGTCATCCTGGACATCATATTGCCGGGCAAGGATGGGTTCGAGCTTTGCCGCAGCATTCGTCCGCAATATTCGGGAATCATCATGATGTTCACGGCGCGCGACGAGGACTTCGACCAGATTCTGGGGCTGGAGCTGGGCGCGGACGATTACATCACCAAGACCGTGCAGCCGCGCGTGCTGTTGGCGCGGGTGAAGGCATTGCTGCGCCGCCAGCCGGGCGCGGCGCATGCCGACAAAAAAGAACTTTCCTTCGGCGATTTCCATATCAGCCAGACTACCCGCACCGCCCGCGCGGGAAAAGGAGAACTGGACCTGACCACGGCGGAATTCGATTTGCTCTGGCTGTTGGCAGCCCATGCGGGAAGCATTCTGTCGCGCGACGAATTGCTCCGCGCCTTGCGCGGCATTGGCTTCGATGGTCTGGATCGTTCCATCGACGCCCGCATTTCTCGTCTAAGAAAAAAAATTGGCGATGACTCTGAAAATCCCACGCGCATCAAAACGGTGCGTGGCAAAGGGTATCTGTTCAGTCAGCATGATTGGCGCTGAGTCTTCCGCTGCCGCCATCCGGCAGGCGTATCAGTTTCTTTTCCCCTTTCGCGGGCGCAACAAAAACCGGCGCGCCCGATGCGACTACACGCAGCATGACAGACTGTTGCGAATCTTTTTCCGTTTCTATCTGGTTCTGCTGGGCGGCTTTGCGCTGATCACCTGCCTGGCGCATCTGCTCGTCGCCAGCGTCGTCCAGGATATCGACAACCGTTACGCCCAACGCTTCATGCGCGGAACCTTCGTGCTGATTGAAGCGGAACTGTATCGCCACGAGCGCAAGAACTGGCCGCAGGTCATTGAAGCGTTGAATGAAAAATTTGCCTATCGCCTGCGTCTGGTCGAGCGCGCGCGCCTTCCGGATGAAGTGCAGGCGCGGATGAATGGTGACAGCATTATCGTTTCCCGTGCGCATGACGAAATGTATCACGCGCTTCCCGGCGATGACATGGTGCTGGCGCTGGGGCCATTTGCTCCGGCATATGGCCCGGAACTGGCGTTGGGAATCCCTCTGCGTCTGCATACGCACCTGTCGATCTGGGTGGTGTTCGGCGTGGCGTTCGCGCTGGCCCTGTTTATCTGGGTACGCCCCGTTTTTCGCGATTTGGAAGCCCTGCGCCAGACCGCGCACGCGCTGGGAGAAGGAAGACTGGAAGCGCGCACGCCAAGCGTGCGCAACCAGATTTTCGCGCCCCTGACCGACAGCTTGAACAGCATGGCCGACCGCATCCAGCATCTGATCGCCACACAGAAGGAACTGACCAGCGCCATGTCGCACGAACTTCGCACGCCCATTGCCCGCTTGCGCTTTGCGGGCGAAATGGCCTGCAACGCTCACAGCGAGGAAGAACGCCGTCGTTTGAGCGAGATGATGAAAAACGATCTGGACGAACTGGAACATCTGATCGATACCAGCCTAACCTATGCGCGCCTGGAACGAAATACGCTGGAACTGTATCCGGAAACCGTCAACCTGATGCGCTGGCTAATGGAAGAAGCGAAGAAACTGCGCCCATTGCTCTCCGGAAAAACCCTGCGCTTTGATCTGCGCGAACTTGCGCCGGAACAGACAGTGATGCTGGATACGCAACACATGGCGCGCGCCTTGGGGAATCTCGTGCGAAATGCCGCGCGTTATGCCCGGCAACACATAGAAATCAGCGCCGGCATAAAAAACCAAATGGTGTTCATCCATGTGGATGATGATGGCATTGGCATTCCAGAGGAAAAGCGCAAGACGATTTTCAGCGCCTTTTCCCGTCTGAATCGTGCCTGCGACCGCGCCACGGACGGTTATGGTCTGGGTCTGGCCATCACCTGTCGTATCCTGACCCTGCATCATGGTCATGCCAGCGCCAAAACATCCCCTCTGGGCGGCGCCCGCTTCAGCCTGGAATGGCCAGTGGATGGCGTCAAAAAGTAAAAACCTGCCTTTTTGCCGGTTTGTTGTTCAGCGCGCCTCGGCTTGCCGCAGAACCAGCAAGGCAGAGTCAGCCCTTGACATCATCCGCTTTCCATCGCATCCACAGAAGACAGAATGGCCGCTGGCGTGGCCTGGGTCAGCTCTCCGTTCTCCGTTGCCTGCCCAGCAGGTACACTTCGGCGCTGCGGTCGCGGGAAGCGGCGGGTTTGCGGGTGGCGACGCGAACAAAGTGTTCGCGCATGGCGCGAACGAAACGCGCGTAATCGCTGCCCTGGAATACCTTGACCAGCAACGCGCCTTCCGGGCGCAGGTGTGTGACGGCAAATTCCAGCGCCAGTTCCGCCAACGCCATGCCGCGCGCCTGATCCGCCAAGGCTACGCCGGAAATGTTGGGCGCCATGTCGGATAACGTCAGGTGCGGCCTCTGTCCCGCCAACAGGGTTTCGAGCCGCCGCAATACCGCATCCTCACGAAAATCGCCCTGGATGAATTCCACGCCGTTTATGCCTTGCATTTCCAGCAGATCGAGGGCAAGCACCCGGCCTTTCGGCCCTACCCGGCGCGCCGCTGCCTGTGACCAGCCGCCGGGCGCCGCGCCCAGATCGACGACCACATTGCCGGGACGCAGCAGTTTGTCCCGATCATCGATTTCCATCAGCTTGAAGGCCGCGCGCGAGCGCCAGCCTTCCTTTCTGGCCAGTTGCACATAGGGGTCGGCGACATGTTCGCGCATCCACGCCCTGCTGGTTCTCGTTCTGCTCATCCGCTAGAATTCCGTGTCTTCTCAAAGGTTTGCCATGTTAACCCTTTCCTCCGAACAACGCCGCCAGTTGCGCGCCCAGGCGCATTCCCTGAATCCTGTGGTCGCCATTGCCCAGGCAGGACTTTCCGCCGTCGCGCTAAAGGAAATCGATGTTTGCCTGAAGGCGCACGCCCTGATCAAAATCCGCGTCTACAACGACGACCGCGTCGTGCGGGAAGGCTATTTGCAAAGCATCTGCGAAACCCTGTCCGCCGCGCCCGTGCAACATATCGGCAAATTGCTGATCATCTGGCGTCCGCGCCCGGAAACAAAAGCGCGCGCCAGAAAACCCGTCACCAGGACCAGACGGCGCGTCAGGCAAAGCCATCCATGATTCCGGCGGCAAATCCCGCGCCATGCGCCATGTTGGAAAAACCTTGCCATACGGCCTGCCCGGATTTTCTTGGAACCTGCTCATAGTCTCTGGTTCCTTCTGACGCGGCCTTCGTTCAGTTTCCCCCGCCCCGTCAAAAGCAAGGGCCGCAGGCCCGTGGCAATCCAGACGGCCTCTCAATTATTTTCTTGGCATTTCAAATGACGGAATCGCCGCCTGGATTGCGGTTTATCAGAGATCATGAACAGGTTCTTATGTCTGCAAAGCATATAAAGATATAAAACAATTCTTATAAGGCATTTCCCGCCTTGTAGAATGGGGGAATTCCTTTTTTCGGACACGCTCATGACGGTTGCGCACGCCATTCTTTCCCATCTTGACGCTCTGGAAGCCGAGGCGATTCACATCATGCGCGAGGTTGCCGGGCAATGCGCCAATCCGGCGCTGCTTTTTTCCGGCGGCAAGGATTCCGTCTGCATGTTGCGGGCGGCGGAAAAAGCCTTTCGTCCGGGGCGTTTCCCTTTTCCGCTGCTGCATATCGACACGGGGCACAATTACCCGGAAGTCATTCAATTTCGCGACGCGCGCGCCGCTGAACTGGGAGAGCGGCTGATTGTGCGTTCGGTGGAAGATTCCATGCGGCGCGGCTCGGTGGTGTTAAAGCACGCGCAGGAATCGCGCAACAAGCATCAGTCGGTGACGCTTCTGGAAGCCATCGAGGAATTCGGCTTTGATTGCTGCATCGGCGGCGCGCGCCGGGATGAGGAAAAAGCGCGCGCCAAGGAGCGCATCATGAGTTTTCGCGACGAATTCGGCCAGTGGGATCCGAAAAACCAGCGCCCGGAATTATGGAATCTGTATAACGCCCGTGTGCATAAGGGAGAGAACATCCGCGCGTTTCCCATCTCCAACTGGACGGAACTTGATGTCTGGCAATACATCGCGCGCGAGCGTCTGGCGCTGCCGAGCATCTATTACGCGCATCCGCGCCCGGTCGTGCGGCGTCATGGGGCGATTGCGCCGGTAACCGATCTCACCCCCGCACGGCCTGGCGAGGTCGTCGAGGAAGTCCAGGTGCGTTTTCGCACCGTGGGCGACATCACCTGCACCGCGCCAGTCATTTCCGCGGCGGTCAGCATCGAGGAAATCCTCGCGGAAACCGCCGCCGCCACCATTACCGAACGCGGCGCGACCCGCCTGGATGACCAGACATCGGAAGCCTCGATGGAACAACGCAAGAAGGAAGGGTATTTTTGATGGATCCCGTCGCCCCAGCGATCACGCAGGGAAAAACCGCCGCTCCCGTAGTTGACCACGGCCTGCTGCGCTTTCTCACCTGCGGCAGCGTCGATGACGGCAAGAGCACCTTGATCGGGCGCTTGCTGTACGACACCCGCGCCATTCTTGCCGACACGCTTTCCGCCATTGAAAAAACCTCGCAAAAGCGCGGACTGGATTCGGTGGATTTGTCGCTCCTGACCGACGGACTGCAGGCCGAGCGCGAACAGGGCATCACCATCGACGTGGCCTATCGTTATTTTTCCACCGGCACGCGCAAATACATCATCGCCGACGCGCCGGGGCACGAACAATATACGCGCAACATGGTCACGGCGGCATCCACCGCCGACCTTGCCGTCATTTTGGCGGACGCGCGCAAGGGCGTGCTCACCCAGACGCGGCGGCATTCGATCATTGCGCACCTGTTGGGCATCCCGCATCTCGTCGTCGCCGTCAACAAAATGGATCTGGTCGATTATTCACAGGAAGTTTTTGCCGGCATCATGGCGGATTACCTTGCGTTTGCCCGGAGACGCGGCATCGACGACGTGCATTTCATTCCCATCTCCGCGCTGGAGGGCGACATGGTGGTCGAGCGTGGCGAAAAGCTCGGCTGGTATCTGGGGCCAACGCTCATCGAAATCCTGGAAGCCGCGCCGCTGGCGCACAGCGAGCATGCCGAGCCGTTGCGTTTTCCCGTGCAATACGTCTGCCGCCCGCAAGCCTCCGCCGACCCTGAACTGCACGATTACCGAGGCTTCATGGGGCAGGTGGAATCCGGCGCCATCCAGGCGGGCGACGCGGTCGTGGTCTTGCCCTCCGCCCAGAAAACCCGCGTCCGCGCCGTGCATCTCGGCGGCAGGAACATAGGGAAGGCCATCGCCGGGCAATCCGTCACCCTGTTGCTTGACGACGAAATCGACATTTCGCGCGGCGACATGTTCGTCGCGCCAGATGCCGCGCCTGCCGCGCAAAAACAGTTGCAGGCCATCCTCTGCTGGCTTGCGGAAACGCCGCTGGATGCCGCCCGCAACTACCTGATCCGGCACGCCACGCGCGAAGTCAGGGCCAGGCTCGCCCACATCACGCATCGGCTGGACGTAAACACCCTGGAACGCCTGCCCGCCGAAAAACTCGCCATGAACGACATCGCGCGCGTGGAATTCAAGCTCGCCCAACCCATCTTCACCGACCCCTACGCGCAAAACCGCAACAATGGCGCGTTCATCGTGATCGATCCCAGCAACAACAATACGGTGGGAGCGGGGATGGTTGTTTAGCGGCAAAAAGTAAAAACCTGCTTTTTGCCGGGTTCAGTCATTGGGTTTACACGGTTTGAAGCCAGGATTTGCCTGGCTTCAAACCCCAAATCAAACCGGCAAAAAGTTTTACTTTTTGACGTTTTTCATGCCGTCTCATGCACGCGCATGTTCAGTCCGGCGGTCTTGATGAGCGAGCGCAGCAATCCTTCCGTGCCGTAGCCCCGTTCTCCCAGTTGACGCAGGTCTGCCGCCAGCGACGCGGCTTCCTCGCGGATGTCTTCCTCATCCAGCGCTTCGTCCGCCTGCGCCAGCGTTTGCGCCGAGCGCAACAATTCCTGCAGGGCGCGACCGGCGTCGGGATTGATCGCCGCCATCGCCTTGACCGGAGGCGGCCCCAAACGACGTGATTCGCGCTCATTGCGCCGGATGTCTGCCGTGACATGATGCAGCGGCATGATATTCATTCTGCTTGCCCTCCCGCCTTCTTTAGCGGCAAAAAACAAACCCGGCTTTAGCAGGAGGCGGCAAAAAGCAGGCGAGGCGCTTTTTTACGCGCACCTGGTTTGCCGCGCAAACCGCAGCGCCACTCGATCAATTTACCCGGATACCATGAAAATCTGCTTAGGCATCAACATGCCGGAGGCGATGGCGCAAATGGCGCTGAGTCCCATTCCGGTTCCCTTGCAGATTGCAATGGGATACGCGGGGTCCCTGATTACCGTGGCGTCCGGGATCGCCATGCTCAAGGGACGAAACTGGGCGCGCTTCCTCTACGTGATCTGGCGCGCCGTCGACATCGTGATTGCATTGTTGACCTCTCCGATGAATATGATGCTGGTTTTCGGCGTTGTCTTCTATCTAATCATCACCTTCTTTCTCTTTCGTCCGGCGGCGAACGCCTACTTCTCGCAAAAGGGATGACGCAGACCATGCGCAAGGCGCTTGGCATCCTGTTTCGGGTAATCGCTGGCTATCTCGTCTGCCTATTCACTATGACGGAATTTGTCGGCAGGCTGCCGGCAAACATGAAACTGGGTATCCTGATGGGGGTTTCGCTTTTCGCTGTCGTGGCGCTCCTCATTGCGCTTGCCTTGATCCGCTTTGCCAGCTGGCAGCGGGATACGGGCATCGTGCTCCTGGGCGCATCCGGGGTTCTGGTGTTCACGATCTTTTCGTGCGCATGCTTTCTCATGGATGAGACGTTCCGGAAAATGATGCCCCTGGACCCCCTGGCGCTCTTTGATGATTACTGGACAGGATGCGGCGTCATGGCGGGCTTTGCGGCGCTGGGCTGGATACTCGCGCGGACAGACAGGGGAAAAACTGGACGCGGCGCGGCGCGGGAGAAGGGTTCCGCCGCGCCTCCCGCCAATACGTCCGAACAGTAAGCCGCTCCCGCCATCATGGACACAATCAGCATGGACACTTGGCGCCTCTCGATTCCAGACGATTGGGCGGAAAAAGAACCCTTGGGGGCAATGGAGGAGGGCGTGCTCTACTTCGAGTCCTCGGATGGCGAGAAAGCGATGTACATTTTCACCTGGAATCTGGGCGAAGGCGGTCACCCATCCGCAAGGGATGTGGCGGATTCATTCAAGGCCACTGAAATCGAGACGCTTCACAACATGGAAGGCTATTCCTGGCAAATCATGGACGAGCGTCTCGCGCAACACGAAACTTCGGTAACTGTCGCATCCCGGACGATTCGATACAATTTTCACGTTGGCCGTTGTTTTTTGCGCGTGAAGTGTTGGGAGAGGTGGTAGATTCGCTGAAGGAAAAGAAAGGAGAGGAAGATGGAACTTCGTTTGCA
>JAITRP010000021.1 GCA_031288305.1 Zoogloeaceae bacterium | reverse complement strand
AAGTTCCATCTTCCTCTCCTTTCTTTTCCTTCAGCGAATCTACCACCTCTCCCAACACTTCACGCGCAAAAAACAGCGGCCAACGTGAAAATTGTATCGAATCGTCCGGGATGCGACATCTAACTACCAAATTGCTTGCGAAGTACAGTTTATTGGGGTGAGACAGCCCGGAAAAACCTGCTTCTGATCGATGCACTTGTTCGACAAGCCATATCCAGTGCTTCCATTCCGCGCTTTCGCGTTACTTTTTTTCCTGCGCGCGATAAAGCTTCGATGCTTCCTTCGACGCTTCCATGTCTTTGCGATAGCCGCCTTTACAAGGCATACAAAGGCCGCCATTTTTCTCCGCTGTAGAAGGGAGAATGGCTGCGCCACATTCAAGGCAGGGAACACGTTCCGTCATATGCAAGTCCAATTCGTCTATACCGGCCTTGAAACTTCCATTGGGATGAACATACTGAATGGATAAAGGTAGTCTTCGCCTTCCTCGTCAATGACGCGAATGCAGCCTATGCGTTCCGCGTCCACATCATCGACGACGAGGTTACACCTTGCGCAGTTCCAGCGATGCCGGATAGCCCTTGTTGTTGATGTAGAGCGCCCATTTTTTCATAGACATTTCTTCATCTTCCATCCAGCTTTGCCGAATATCTCCGCTCCCGTAATGTCGCCGACGATTTCCAAGCCTTCCATCGGCGTATTATAGAGGAAGATGCCGGGTCAAGAGAAGAACCGCGTCCGCTGACGCATCGCCCGCGCATGACTACCGCGTCAATCCTTCACCAGCCGGGAAAAGCCGATCACCCGGGTCATCTGGCCGCCCAGGGCGGTTTCCAGGCCGCGCACGCCCAGCGTCTTGAAACCGGCGAAGCCTGTGTTCCTGACTTGCATTTCGTGGTTGCCGCCTTCCAGCGCCAGGGGAACGCGGATGGCTTGCAAGGCGGCGGCGTCCGCGCCGTCCAGGGCGGGCGCCCGGTTGTGTCGAGCGAGGAAGGCGGCGATGGTCTTGGCTTCCACATCCATCTGGCCGGTGCGATCCTTGCCGCTCTTGCAGTTGAAGGCGGGCGGAAAACCCAGAAGGCTCGTGAGCGCCGCCAGACGCGCCGGAAGCCGGTAAGGCGTCTGTGTCCTGTCCCGATGGCCGCCGCCCTGCCAGAGATCGCGGCATTGCCGGGCCAGTTCCCGTACCGCCGCCTGCTGCGCCGGAGGCAATCCCCTTATACGCGCGCCGACGATGCCGCCCAGGTCGTCCGGGTTGCCGCTGCGCATGAAACGCTCGCCCACGAGTGCGGCAAACGCCGCCTCGTTTTGCCCGTGGGAAGTCAGGTATCCGCCCGCGAGTTGCTGCGCCAGCGTGTTGCCCTGCGGCGCCGCGTTGACCGGAAAATTGAAGGTTGCCAGTTGTGGGCGCACCCGAATCCGGACGGCGCCGCCTTGGGGCATATCCAGGGTGATTTCCGGCGGGTTGTCGGCAAGCGTTTGCAGGGCGGCGTTCTGCTCGCGCAGGAACCGCGCCTCGTTGCCCGCGCGGATCCGGAAAGCGTCGGGGGTGAGGAGGGAGACTGAAACCAGCGGCATTTCCAGGACGCCTCCTTCTTGCGCCTGGGCAAGCAGTCCCGGATGGGCGCGGACGGCGTCCTGGGCGGCCAGGGTCAGGAGTTCGACGGCGCGCGTCCGGTTGGCGGCCAGGCGCTCGGCACGGTTGCCAATGCCGAAGGCCGAACAGACGCCATGACGCAGCGCGGAAAAGATCGTGTTGCCCGCCGCGTCGGTGAGTGTGGTGCGCGCAAGGTTCACGGCGTGTTGCCGATTGCCGGTGTCGGTGCTGGAAACGCCCGCAACCCGTCCCGTCGCGTCGCGGTAACTCGTTGTGAAATGCGCGTTCGCATGTCCGGCGGGGGTAATGGCGGACGTCACCTGAACGTTTTGCCCTTCGCCCGCCGGGAGGTTCACGCGCTTTGCGATCGGCTCCCAGCGCCCGGCACGGTTGAGTTCCTGGACATTCGCCTCCTTGACGAGACGCCGCACGTCCTCCCTGGTCAGCGGGGCGTCATTGCCTTCCAGCGTCATGCCTTCCAGTTGCCGCAGGATTTCCCCGATGGCCCGCTGGGCGTGTTCCTTGATTTCCTTGACATCCTTCGCGCCCGGCGCGATGGCCGTGCGCTCGATGGCCGCCATTGCGTCTTTCAGGGCGTCGTTTACCGTCCGCAGCAGGCGGATCTTGTCCGCGTTGCTTTCGGGCAGGCGTTGCAGGAGTTGGGTGGCGGCGGCGAACATGCCGATCACGCCCTCCTGGAAAGCGCCTTCTCCAAGCGGATCGGCATTGCCGCGCAGATCGACGCGCAAGACTTCCAGGCGTTCGCGCAGCGCCGCGTTCTCCCCTTCGGCCAGCAGGGTTTCCCCGGCGGCAATGGCGTCCGCCAGGCCCTGGCGCGGCAAGGGCGGCGCGGTCTTTTCCAGGAAGTAGGCTTGACGCTCAAGCACAGGCCCGACGCTCGGCGCGAGGTCGCGCGCATGTCCGCCCGCGTCGTTTCGCATCATCTCTTCCTGGATTGCCGCGCGAACCTGCCGCGCCGTCAGGGGCTTGTCGCCTCGTTTCACGCTCGCGCCCATGGCCGCCTCGAAACGCCGCAGGCTCGCCTGGCCGAGACGGCTGCCCACCACATCCTTGATGACGCCGAGCGTCTCCAGGTTTTCCGCGCGGATGGCCGCCTTGTCGCGGGAAAAGAAACGCGCCGAACGCGCGCCGCCATCGACACGCGCCTGGGTCGCGCCTTCCCGAATCCGGACGCCCGCGGCATCCGGCAGGGTCGGCAGGATCATCTGCCGGATCGCCTCGTCGGCCCGCGCCGTGGTCTGTGTTGGAATGTAGGTCATGAGCTCGTCCTTCAAACGGCCAGATAATGCGCGGGAATGGCGGCCAAAGGCGGCGCGCTTGCCGCGGTTGCCACACTTTCGGCCTCCTGCCAGGGGTCTTCCAGGAGCGTTTCTTCTTCCTCCTCGCCGCCGGATGCCGCGGCAATCCGCTCGCGCCACAGGTTGCCCTGGAGCGAGGCTTGTTGCAGGAAGACGTTCAGCAGTTCGGCGCTGGCGTTTTCGCCCATCGGCCACTCAAGGACAAAAAGGATGTGCCCGGTTTCGCCCGCCCGCGCCAGGATGCCTTCCCGTTCCACGCTGGCGCCGAAATTCTGGACAAGCAGCCATGCGTGGAAATCGGCGGCGTTTTCCCCCGAAGGCGGCTGCCCCAGATCCGCGATGGTTTTCAGGACGCCCCGCTCCGGGGAAAGATAAAGGCTGATGATGAGGCGCGCGTCGTCTTCCACGGCGGCAAAGCCCGCCTCGTCCAGCCGGATGGGGCCGAATCCCCGTTCCTCGCCCCAGGCGGCAAGCCATGTGTTGAAGGTTTCCAGCATGAAGTCTCCTTTATGCGTCAAAAAGTAAAACCCTACTTTTTGCCGGGTTAATTTGGGGTTGAAGGCAGGCAAAGCCTGCCTTCAACCCGTGTAAAAACAACGAAAAACCAGCCCGGCCTTTGGGTTGCGTTGCCTTTCCTCAAGAAAGGGCAGCAAAAAGTGGAAGTTTTACTTTTTGACATCTTCTTTCCTTATATGTGCGCACCGGAGAAGACGGGCGCGTCCGCCTCGTCCGCGACCAGCGCCGCCACCGCGCCCTGCAAGCCGCTCGCGGTTTCGGCGAAGGCAAGGAAAAACCGGGAAAACCCGCTGGCGCCGCCCTGTCGCGGGTCGTAGGCGCGCTGGTAGACGATGGCGAGCGTTTCCGGCTCCAGCGCGAGACTGCCGCCGAACACGAGGCTATCCGCGAGATTGGCTTCCAGCAAGGCGGCATGCACGGAGGCGCGCGCTTCTTCCGGCGCTTCCGGGCAAAGCGCCGTCCACGCCCGGATCAGCCCGCTCTCTTCTTCCGCGAAGAGACGCACGCAGAACCCGAAATCGGTCGTGACCTCGTAGACGGCATCCTTCTCCCAATGCAAGGAAAGACCATGCCGTTCCCGGAAATCCTCCAGGGCGCTCCGGGCAATGTGCGATACAGACATGGATGACTCCTTCGACGAGTTGGCGCTTCGGGTTGGCGAATCGTGACGTTTGAACGACAAGAGCAACTCGCGTACCAGTTTCGGAGGACAGAGGACAGAAAAAGAATGGCCGCTGGCGCGGCCTTTGTAGGGGCGCGCTCTCCGCGCCTGAAGATTTATCGCTATGCCGCTGAATTACGCGTTGCGCGTACACGCGGGCGCATGCAATGCGCCCCTACTTTGTTTGCTGCCCTGGCAATTTCGTTGGCGCTCGCACGCGGCGTCACGTGGGTCAGGACGCTTTGCTTTTCAGGCTTCTGCTGCCGTGCCGGATGATCCATTGTGTTGCCTTGGAACAGGGTTTCGCTTCCCAGTCCCGGACGATGGCCGCCGCCTTGTCCGGCGCTTCCTTGAACAGGTCGTTCAGGTTGTTGCCGACGCTTTTTTGCACGAAGCGCGAGGGATCGTCCTTCAGGTTCGTGAGCAAGGCGCAAAATTCCTCGAAACGCTCCAGCGCCACGGTGAGCCTTTTTGCCCACGGCAAGCGAATGCGCACCCCCTCGCTGGCAAGACGCCGCACATGCGCGTCGACATCCCGGCTCCAGGTCAGCATGACCTGCATCATGGCTTCCGGCTTGGCCTTGAGGAGCGGGCGCACGGCGAATTCTCCGGTGTGCCGTCGTGTGAGTTCGTGAATGAAGGCGACGGACGCCGCGAAATCTTCCGTGGCGTGATGCTCGACATGACGAGCGATTGGCCAGAGCCACCAGCCTTCGGTAAACATCCCGGCCTCCGTCGCCAGCGGTTCTCCCAGAATCGCGGCAAACACAGCGAGTTTTTCCGCATACGCGCCGGGCAGGCTCTCATCCAGCGCAAGCGCGATGCGGTCGATGCGCCCGGAAAACGCCAAATCATCCAGTTGCCCCGTCAGCGCCCGCAAGAACGCTTCTTCCCGAAAATCCGGCGTGGCGGCGGAGAGTTTTTCCGCCAGCATCCGAACATAGGCGTCGTCGTAATAATCCTTGAATTTTTTCGTCATGAGGATTCTTCCAGGCTTTCCACCGCGAATCCCGCCACATTGCGTTTTTCCTTGCTGAATTCCACCCCGATCAGGTGAATAGGCTGGTTCAATGCCTGGTATTTGTCGGCGTAGCCTTTCTCCCTGATTTGCTGAATCGCTTTCCCTTCGGCCTTGTCTTCCACCACCTTGAATTCAAAGAGATAAACCTGTCCATTGAACTTGACCGCCATATCCAGCCGTCCCTGATTGCTCACGTCTTCCGGGATGATGTTCATTCCCTGCGCGGCAAAGGTAGCGTAAAACACGCTGGCGTAATAGCCCTCGAACTCGCCGATTCTGTTATTGACATACCAGTGATAGGGAATGCTGGCGTAGAGCGAAAAGAAGATTTCCCGGATACGCGTAAAATCGTTGGCTTTCAATGCCTCATACAAGGCAAACCGGCTCTGCACCGCCTTTTGCGGATTCCCGATCCAGCGTCCCAGGATATTGCCCGTCAATGCGCCGCGGACTTCCCGATTGGGATAGGTGAGCGTAAACAGGATATTGTCGTCCAGGTTTTTCTCGTGGGCCAATGTCAGATAGCCAGACTGGAACATCAGCGCTTCGGTGGAAATATCGCCGATCTCGAAGGCGGAAAGCAGTTCGGAGGTGCTTTCCAGCCCCAGGAGCGAAGGCAGATAGACTTGCCGCTCGGTGAGCATATCGACCAGGAAAGTCGGCGTGCCGGTCTCGAACCAGAAGGAGCGGAATTCGCGCTTCTGGAACAGCAGCAACAAATCGAAGGGGTTGTAGACCGCCTCGCCCCGCCAGTTGTAGCCGTTGTACCAATGGCGGATATTGTCCCTGTCCAGCCCTTCGAGTTCAGGAGCAAAGACCGCATCCACGTCCGCATCCGTGTAGCCGCAGATATTGGAATATTCTGCATCCAACGTGATGTCCGAAAGATTGTTGAGGCCGGAAAAGATATTGACCTTGCTGAACCTGGAGACGCCCGTCAAAAGGGCAAACTTGATGTGCGCGTCCTGTCCCTTGATGACGGAATAGAGGTTGCGCAGACCATCGCGCATTTCGCTGGCGAGTTCCGGGTTGGTGAGGTTGTCCAGAATCGGTTTGTCGTATTCGTCGACGAGGATGACGGCACGCTGGCCGAAGCGGGCTTCTGCCGCCTGGATCAAGGCAATGAAACGGTCGGGAATCCCGCCTTTGCCGCTTGCGACCCCCAGACGGCGCTCATTTTCGGCCAGGATATTGCCGATGCGCGCGTCCAGCCCCGCCCGGTTCTCCATGACGCCTTCGGCGAAGCTGACGCGAATCACTGGATATTGGATGCTCCAATCCCATTTGTCGTGACAATACAAGCCTCGAAACAAGGGTTCGTTGCCCGCGAACAGTTCCGCCAGCGTGTCCAGAAAGAGGCTCTTGCCGAAACGGCGCGGACGGGAAAGGAAATACGCCTTGCCCTCGCGGATCATGCGCAGGGCAAAAGCGGTCTTGTCGACGTAATAGCAGTCGTCCTCGCGGATTTCACGGAAAGTTTGAATGCCGACAGGAAGTTTTTTGCGGTTCATGGCAGGCTCACGAACAGGCTGGAAACGCGGGGATTATAGCGCGAGGACGGTTCCCTCCTTGTTACAGAAAACAAAGAGGGAATCCATAAGCGCTCCCGCGCCCGCATGATTACGGATTACCGTCCTCCGAATCCCTTCCTGTCCTCCGTCCTCTGCCTTTCCATCACCCGCCGCACGAAATCCCGCGTTTCGGCGAAAGGGGGGATGCCGTTGTATTTGATGACGTTGCCCGGCCCGGCGTTGTAGGCGGCCAGAGCTTCTTCGAGGGTGGAAAAGCGCGACAGTTGCGCCTTGAGGTAACGGGCGCCCGCGCGGATGTTGGCTTCGGGGTCGAAGGGATCGACGAGACCCAGGGATTCGCCCGTCGCGGGCATAAGCTGCATCAGTCCCCGCGCGCCCTTGGGGGAGATCGCGCGGGGCTGGAAGGCGGATTCCACCTGGATGACCGCGGCAATCAATTTCGGATTGATGTCGAAATCGTGGGCGGCCTTGTGGATGAAAGCGGTCCAATCCGCCCTGGTATCCAAGGCGGCTTCCGGCAGGAAACGCGCGGCCAGGATCGCCTGCTGGCGCGGTTCCGGCGGCGCCATGCGCGGCAGGCGCAAGTAGGCGGCGGCTGGCGAGAGCACATACACGTCCATGTCATCGAGCCGGTTTTCCCGCGTCATGGGCATGGGTTGTTCCCGCGCGGGTTGCGCCGCGCGTTCGCCGGTTTCAACAAAAACACTCAGGATTTCCCCGGCTTTGCAGGACATGGGCGACAACAACCCCCCCAGCGCCATGAGCGCGGGCGCGAGGCGCGCGCCCCTACGAACAAGGCGCGAAAAAAAGTTCCAGGTCATTGGCGTCCTGATCCCGGCAGTAGCAATAATGCGCCGTGACCTGTCTGACGATGTGGATGCCCAGGCCGCCGATGGGACGTTCCTCGATACCCGCCGAAAGGTCGGGGCGCGGCGCTTCGGCGAGCGGGTTGTAGGGTCGCCCCCAGTCGCGCACGCCGACGCGCAAAAACGCCGCGCCATCCAGGTCGACCGGCTGGCAGCGGATCATGGCCTTGCCTTCCCCTTCGGTGGCGTAGGCATGGCGAAAGATGTTCATGAGCAGTTCCTCGACCGCCGTTTCGATTTTGCCGAGCGCGCCCCGGAAGTCTTCCGGGACTTCCCGATCCAGGAAGGCGTGGATCGTGGAAAGGTGCGCGGGCGTGGCGGGCAGGAGGATGCCGTGGCGGCTTCCCGTCTCAACCTGCGGCGGCGGCGCGGGAACGTCATCCATAACCATACATCAGTCCCTGGCTGATTTTCAGCCAGCCGTCCAGGGTGACGAACAACAGGAGCTTGAACGGCAGGGAAATGGTCATTGGGGAAACCATCATCATCCCCATCGCCAGGAGGATGTTGGAGATGATGAGGTCGATGACGACAAACGGCAGGTAGAGCAAAAAGCCGATCTTGAAGGCTTCGGTCAATTCGGTGAGCACGAAGGCGGGAATGAGGAACAGAAAACTGTTTTCTTCCAAAAGCGAATGATAGCGTTCCGGCCAGATGCGCCGGGCGGAATGTTCCAGGGCGGCGAGCGTCTGCGCGTCGGTGTTTCGTTGCAGGAATCCGCGCAGGGGAGGAGAGGCGGCTTCCAGCATCGGGGCGAGTTTTTCCGGGTCGGAAACCGTCTGCTCGACATTGCCGCTCTTGTCGATCAACGCCCAGGTATCCAGCCCGACCGGGGCCATGATGAACAGGGTGAGCACCATCGCCAGCCCGTTCAGCACCATGGTCGGCGGCACCTGCTGCACGCCCAGGGCGTTGCGCACGAGCGAAAACACCACGACGATCTTCACGTAGGAAGTCACCATCATCAGGAAAAACGGCAACAGCGCCAGGACGGAAAGCAGGATGATGAGGGTGACGGGACTGACGTTCGTCATGCGTTTTCCGGTTTGTGGAGGAGCCGGGTGATCTGCACGCCCAGGGTTCCGCCCAGGTCGACCAGCCTTCCCGCCGCCAGCGCCTGGCCGTGCAGGGTGACGGTCACGGCGGCCATCGGGTCTGTCGCCAATGAAAAGGTTTTACCCGGCGCCAGCGCCTCGATTTCGGCAAGCGGCAGGAGCTTCTTTTCCAGTTCGAAATGAATCGGCACTTCCAGCGCGGCAAGCGCGCCTGGGTTTGCGGGCGGATTTTCGGCAGCGTCCATGCGCGCCTCCTGGTGATGAGGATGATAAAAATCGGTGACGACGGCGCGGCCGTCGGAAACGTCGAGAGAAAATCCCATGTCCATGCCCGCGCCGGGCAGGATCAGCTTCAAATGCCCATCCCGCGCGGGATATTCCGGCGGGATCAGGATGTCGGCAAGCGCGAGGTTTTGCAGGAGCGCGAGCGGCACCCGCATCGCGCCGGCTTCCAGCGTGACGGGCAGACGCCAGTCCGGGCGTCCCGGATGCTTTTTGGTGTGCGGGAAAGCGTCGAGAATCCGCCCGGCCAGCCAGTCCGCACCCGCCTCGGAAGCCGCCCGCAGGGCGAAAAGAATGCGCCGTGCCGGGGTTTTTTGCGCCAGTTCCAATGTAAAGTCCAGCGCGGGGTCCCGATCATCGAACGCGCTTCCGGATTGCGCGGCGCTGGCATGAATCGGCGCGCCCAGGGCGTTTTCGAGCGGCGTAAGGAAGGGATGCAAAAAGTACAGCAGGGCAGCGCGTTTAAGATCTTCCGGTAGGTGACGCGCATCTGTTTCGGCAAACGCCTCATTTACCGTATCGAGAAAATCCAGATCGAAGCATTCCAGCCGCCAGGAAAAGCCGCCCGCTTCGAAATCGAGCGCGAGCGCCGCCTTTTTGCCGCTTGCCGCCGGATCGAAGTGAAACGACAGCGCCTCCCCGCCCGCCAGCGCCGCCCTTGATCCCAGCGCGCCGCACAACCGGGCCATGCCCGGCGTCAGGACGGGAGGACGATAGGGCGCAACCGGACGTGCTTCCATCGGATTCATCCTGCCTCGCCGTCATCCGGCGCATAGGCGCTGTAGCCGCGGGAACGCCGCTCGCTGTCCGCATCTTCCGCCCCGGCTTTTTGGGTATCCACCACGACAAGCCGGACTTCCTGGTTTTCCCGCGCATCCAGCGCCCGCTTCAAATCCGCCTGCGCGGCGACCAGCGTCTGGAAGGCGTCGCTCCTGCCGGTTGACAGCGTGATGCTCAAAAGACCGTCCGCGCCGCGCGCAAGACGGATTTCGGTGTCGGGCAAGAGGGAATCCTTCACCATCAGCCGTACTTCCCGTTCCCCCGCCGAATCGGGAGGGGAAACCAGTATCTGCGCGACCAGACGCTCGACCATCTCCATCGTCCGCGGCGCGGCGGGCGCGGCAACGGCGTTGGCAGGCGTGGCCTGCACAGAACCAGGCGTCACGCCCAGACGTTCGCCAAACAGGCTGCTCATCAGGGAAGACAGGCTTTCTTCCCGTTGGCCTTGCGGTTTTTCCGATCTTTCTCCCGAACCTTCATCACGTTTTTCTTCCCGGTAGAGACGGTCGAATTCCCGCCGGGCCGCCTCTTCCGCGCCGCCCGGCTCCGCTTTTGCCGCCGCGGGTTCCCGCCGCGCGACAAAGCCCGTGTCCTTGATGGTGGTATTCATGGAAAATTCCTGAAGTCTGCCCGTCTTTTCTGGGAGAAAACGATGCTGTTTCATGAAGCAGGTTTCATTCCAGCGGGAACCAGCCGCCGTTGCCTGACTTTTTCGCGCGCGGCGCGGATAGGGCTGGCGTCGCGTTCCGGGAATCTGCCGCCAACCCCTTTTTTGATGTGCCAACAAAATTGGCGGAGCAGGCGGGATGAAATTTACGCGCTATTTTCGTTCATGATAGAATCCGTAGCCATGTGTCGTGACATTCTGGTGGAAAGACGAAACAAAATGATGGTCATCGCTACGATCCGCGCGGAATGCATGGCAATGTTCCTTTCGACACGTTCGTCATATTCGCCTCCCGTCGCGCGCCGCTAGCGCGCAAAAGCCGCCGCGCCTCCCATGCCCGCCGCCCAGCCTTCGTCCGCCGCCAGCCCGGATTTGCGCGAGATTGCCGCGATGCTCGCGCTGGGCGGGGAAAA
The DNA here is from genome assembly GCA_031288305.1 of Zoogloeaceae bacterium. Taxonomy (GTDB): domain Bacteria; phylum Pseudomonadota; class Gammaproteobacteria; order Burkholderiales; family Rhodocyclaceae; genus Azovibrio. Next base: position 14,848 of record JAITRP010000021.1, on the reverse strand, counting down.
TGGCGCTTGCGTCATGCAAGAAGAGCATCTGGAAGCCCTCTACGCTCTGGGGCGGCGTCTCCTTGCCACAGGCGAATTTATGGACGCGGTCACGGTATTCATTCGTCTTTGCCTCCATGAGCACGGCAGCCGCCGTTTCTGGATGGGGCTGGGCAGCAGCCTGCAAGAGGCGGGGAATCTGGAAAAGGCCATCGACGCCTATGGCATGGCGGGACTGTGCGGCGCGCTTGACGACCCGGAGCCTTTCTATCACATCGCCCTGTGCCACCTGGAATTGAAGCGCAACGAGACGGCCATCCAGCTTCTGGACGCCATCGCGCGGATCGACGAAAACAACGGCGCGACACACGCGAGCCTGCGGGAAAATATCGCCGGCCTGAGAAAATCGCTCGTTATGGGCGTGGATGAAAACGTTTCCCTGGAATAGCCTTATTTCCGCGCCGATTACTCGCCCTCTTCGTTTCCAGTAGCGGCTTTCAGAGCTTCTTTTTCTTCCGTAAATTCCAGCGTCCACTCATTGAGTTTTTGCTGTAACAGGGTTTTGTCCGGCAAGTACAGGTATATTGTGACGCATAGATATTCTCACCATCCGGCAAGGTCAACTCGACAATTGCGTCGTTCTTTTCGTGGCAGAGCAAAATACCCACTATCGGATGTTCATCGTTGGTCTTGATATAGCGGTCGAATTTGCTGCTTTATATTTCATAGAAGCGACGCTCGTCGGGATTTTCTATTCGCATGAGAATCAGATGGCGTGACCAACCGATCTTGAAAAGGTCAGATGGCGTCTGATCTTTTTACAGGCTACGCGCAACCGGAACCCACAAATTGCCACGCCGCTTCACCCTTCACTTTTGATGAGTGGCTTGACGCGGTTTTCATCTGATTCCCGATTCCTGTCTCCTGATCCCTGCCCCCTGATCGCCAACTTTCTTGCGCGTCCTCCAATTCGTTCCGCAAAGATTCTTGGCGGCTGAAAAGGAGGCAGGCGGGTGGGGCGTCTTGGGGAAAATTCTTTATTTTCAATGGCTTATCCTGATTTTCTTCTGCCGGGTTCGGGGTGGCATGGTGTTTGCGAATGGGGTAGGCGCACAGGAATGAGGTTATCCGCGCAACCCAACTTTCAACGAAGGAGAAGGATCATGGCATTTACGGAGCAGGATTTTTCCGAACAGGAGCAGGCGGTCGCCCGGCTGCTGGATGAGTTTTTGCGGTTGAACAACCAGTTCGACGCGATTCTGAAGGCGCAGGGGGTGACGGAAGAGTTTCTGAAGGACGCGGATACGGAGAATCCGCCGCCGGAATTGAAGGCGCAACTGGAAGCCGCGAAGTCCGCGGCAAAAAGGGCGGGCGAGGAGCGCCGGGGGCAGGCCGAGCGGGAAGCGAAGGCTCCGGCTGGGTTGGCGGTCTCCGCGCATCGTCCTGGCGCGATTCGTTTGTGACGGTCTTGCCGGCGCTCTTGCCGGTTTTCCCGTTTTCATCGGTTTTCCCACTTTCATTTTTTTCAAGGAGTTCATCATGACCATTTCCCAATCGACACTCGATGCCGCGCGGGCAAGCGGCACTTCCAGCGTCGGCGCCATCGACGTGAACAGTATTGGCGGCGGCAGCCTGCAACTCATGTTCGCCAAGCTGCAACTCTCGCTCGCGGAATCTTCCAAGTCGAACGCGATGAATTACATCAACGACATCCAGAAGACCCAGGAGGAGCAAAAGCAACTGGCGACGATGCTGCAAAAGGCGCGGCAACTCCAGGCCGACGCCTCCAAGTCCGACGCCGACTCCAAGAATGTGACGGAGATGCCGGCCGACATGAAGCAATACATGGACGCCAACGGTCTGGCCTACGACAAGGCGGGCAACGACAACCTGCACTTCAAGGACGAGTGGGACGTCGCCGTCACCTCGCTACAGGGGCGGCTGGATTCCCTGGGCACCGACACGCAGCAGAAGATGGTCTTCGTGCAGGACTTCATGGGGCAATACAACTCCTACCTGCAAGGGGCCAATTCGGTGATCCAGCAGAGCAACCAGACGCTTGCCGATCTGGCGAAGACGCGCTGATTTTCCGTCCTGGTTTTCATTTTTTCCAAGGATTTCATCATGACCATTTCCCCATCAACACTCGATGCCGCGCGGCTGAGCGATTCCGGCAGCGTCGACGCCATCAACGCCAACAATTCTGGCGGCAGTATCCTGCAACTCCAGTTCGCCGCGCTGCAAATGGCGCTCGCGGAAGCCTCCAGGTCGGACGCGACGGGTTACATCAACGACATCCAGAAGGCCCGGGAAGAGCAAAGGCAACTGACGGCGATGCTGCAACAGGCGCGGCAGCTCCAGGCCGACGCGGAGTCATCCGGGGGGTGCGCCACGATGCCGGCGGACATGAAGCAATACATGGACGCCAACGCGCTGGCCTACGACAAGACGGGCAATGACGACTTGCACAACAAGGACGAGTGGGAGGTCGCCATCGCCTCGCTCCAGGGGCGGATGGAGTCCCTGGGCAGCAACACGCAGCAGTTGATGGTCTTCATGCAGGGCTACATGGGGCAATACAACTCCTACCTGCAAGGGGCCAATTCCGCCATCCAGCAGAGCGACCAGACGCTTGCCGAACTATTGAAGGCGCGCTGATCTTCCGCCATTTTTTTCAACCGAAGGGAAGGACACGACATGAGCACGACCCCCACGCAAGCCGAAGCCCCCAGCCCGGAAATCATCGACGCGATCTTCGATGGACTTTCCCGGGGCGCGACCCTCGGCGACGCCGCCGGAATTTCCGCCGAGACGCTGGAAGCGGGCTACGGCCTTGCCTACAACCTCTACAACGCGGGCAACCACGCGGACGCGGAAAAACTCTTCTGCGCCCTGTGCATCTACAACCACCAGGACACGCGCTTCTGGATGGGACTGGGCGGCAGCCGACAGGCGGGGGGCAACCTCGCCGGGGCGATCGACGCCTACAACATGGCCGCCATCGCCAGCGCGCTGGGCGATCCCGCGCCCTCGGTGCACGCCGGGTTGTGCTATCTCAAGCAGGGCGACACGGAAAACGCCGCCGCCCTCTTCGACGCGGCGCTGGAGTTCGGCCAGCCGGACAACAGCCTGCACCAGAGTTACCGCGAGCGGGCGCGCGCCCTGCTCGACCAGATTCGCAAGGGAGGATGACATCATGGTCGACAGCATCGTTTCCCCACCGGGAACATATTCGGGTTATCCCGTGGCCGATTCCGACAACCCCGCCGCGACGGGAACGAAGACCGCCGCCGCCGGCGAGAGCCTGCCGCCCCTTTCCGAAGAAGGGCTTGCCCTCCTCATGGACGCCCTGCCCAAGCTGGCCATTCCCTTCCTGGCGGGCAACATCTCGCTGGAGGAACTGGTCAAGGCGGTGGGCATGGAAACCCGCCAGATCGCCGCCAAGACCGGGCTGGACGCCCTGAAGGCCAAGGCGGCGGAAAGCGAGGAGGCCAACCAGAAGAAACTTGAGGAAATCCAGACGCAGCTCGAAAAACTGCGGGAAAAGGAAAAACTCAGCCCGTTCATGAAGGCGCTGAAATGGATCGGCATGGCGCTGGCCGCCATCGCCGCCGTCGCCACCGCCGTCATCGGCGCGATGACCGCCAATCCGCTCCTGATCGCGGGCGCGGCGATCATGCTGGTGATGACGGTCAACAGCATCGTGAGCGAGGCTTCCGACGGCAAGTACAGCATCGCCGCGGGGGTGGCCGCGCTCGCCAAGAAGTGCGGCGCTTCCGAGGAGGTCGCGCAATGGATCGGCATGGGCGTGGAAATCGGCGTCACCATCCTCGGCGCGGCCCTCTCCTTCGGCGCGGGCTTCGCGGGTTCCGCCGCCAAGGCCGCGGAAATGGCGGGCAAGGTGGCCCTGATCGCCGCCCGCGTCTCCCAGTTCGCCAGCCTCGCCAGCGGACTCACCACCATGGCCCAGGGCGGGCTGGGCATCGCCGACGCGGTGTATACGAGCGACATCACCAAATCCAAGGCGACGCAAAAGGAACTGGAAGCGATCCTGGCGCGCATCGTGGAAGCCCAGGACATCGAGACCAAGTTCCTGGAATCGGTCATGAAACGCGCCGAGGAACTGCTCGCCGCGGTGAAGGAAATCGTCCAGGGCAACGTGGAGGCGCAGGCGGCCATCCTTGGCGCCCAAGCGCCCGCCGTGGCCTGAAGCGGAAAAGGAGAAAGATCATGAGCACCAGCATTTCGAGCCTGCCGAACTTCGACCAGCAGACCTATGAAGCCCTGCTGAACCAGGCGCGCGCCCAGGGGGTCGGCGCCGCCCAGGTCGACAACCTCCTCCTGGAGGCGGTCAATACCGGCCAGAGCTTCGACCAGGCGGTGGAACAGGTCAGCGGGAACCTGCCCCGGCTCGCGCCGCCCAACGGCGCGGACATGGCGCGCATCGCCGAATTCGGCGTCCTGCCCTCGCCCGGCGCGCTCGTCATGAGCCTCATCACCAGGTACGCGGGCGAGCAGCGCGAGCAGAACCGGGAAATCCGCCACCAGATGACCGAGCAGATCGTGGCCTCCATGCAGGAGGAAGCCGACAAGATGCGCGAAATGGCGGCCATCCAACTGGCGATGGGCATCGTCAGCGGCGCGCTCACCATCGCGAGCGGCGCGGTGCAGGTGGGCTTCGCCGCTTCCGCACTGAAGACTTCGGATCCCGGGCAGATCCAGGCCATCAATTCCAAGGGACAGGGTCTCGCCCAGGCCGGCGGCGGATTCGCGGGCATCACCAAGTCGATCGGCGACTTTTTCGGCACGATGTACCAGGCCGAAATCAAGGAAATGCAGGCCGATCAGGAAAAGATGCGCGAAATGCGCGATTCCCTGAAAGACCTGGACGAGGGCTTGAAGGAACTCATCCAGAAGGCGCTCGCCGCCCAGGATTCCATCCAGCAGGCGCAGAACCAGGCGCGCGCGAAGATATTGGGGTGAAAACGATGACTGAAACCACCGGAACCAACGCCTTCTCGCCCATCCTGGCGCGCCTTGGCGAAGCCATCGGCATTCCCGATCTGGCGCTGGACGAGGACGCGGCCTGTACGCTGGAAATCGACGGCCAACTCTTCAACCTGCAATGGTTCGAAGAGGAGCGGACGCTCGCCGTCTATGCCGTGATCGGCGCGGCGGAGCACGGCCCCAGGGCGCTGCCGCTCTACGCGGCGCTCCTGGAAGCCAACGCGCTGGGCCGGGACACCGGCGGCCTCGCCCTGGGGCTGCATCCCGGCCTGGACAGCCTCCTCCTCTCCGGGCAGGTCTTCGCCGGCAACCTGGAAGGCGACGCCCTGTATCGCTACGTCGAATTCTTCGCCGACCGGGCAAAGCACTGGGAAGAACGCGTCCGGGAAATCCTCGCGCAGACGCCGGAAGCCCCAGGGTCTTTCGACGGACTGCGGGCGTAGCTTTCAGAGGACAGAGAGGTGTTCAGATGACGGTAATCGATAATCATGTTGGCGCGGGAGCGTCCGGCAGTTGGTGTCGTTCCATGCATGGACGCCCGCATAGAGAGGCAGCGCGTCAATGTCGGCAAAGAGGCTGTCAAGAAAATAGTCGCCGAGGGGTGCAATCCAAAGTGGAGGAAACCCTGTGCGTTCACCTCCACCCTCGTCATTCTCCGGCGCGTAGCGACGTGGCAATCCAGACAGCGGTTCAGTTTTCTGGAACGACAAAGCAAACGGAAAGGCCGTCTGGATTGCCACGGGCCTACGGCCCTCGCAATGACGAGGTTGAGGGTAAGCGCATAGGGTTTGCGCCCGCGCTTCACTTGGCAAGGTTTCCTCCACTTTGGATCGCGCCAAGTCGCCAAGTCCGGCTTGCTGGCTTTCGTAGAAATCCCGTCCGCGTTCCATATCTTGAGCGGCCAGGCTCAGGACGCGGATTTGCCGCATTGACCTTATTCGACGCGCAGTTGCCGTTTGGCCTGGGGCCAGTCGATGAGCGCCGCCTCTCCGGCATCATAAGCCCGCCGCGCGGCGTCGAGCGCTTCGCCGTGCCATTCGGGCGAGGCGAGATCGGCGGCATTGGCGCTCAGATCGTCCCAGAGCGTTTCCATCAGTTTCAGTTTGTCCGCACGGGACAGGGTTTCGAGCGCGAGCATGGTTTCGGTCTCCACATCGTGGCGATGCGAGCACTTTACCATGGCAGGATTGTTGGGCGCGCAGCGCCTCAGGAATCCGCGCCTTTCCGTCCGTCCTGGCGTTTCGGATGGCTGAGCCGCCGCGTGGATGATGGTCACGGGCGGATGGATTCTGTTCCTTGTCCCCATTTTTGAAAAAGGAAACATCATGGTCAACACTCCCACCGTCGCGGACTTTCGCGCGGCGGTCAATATGCCGGGCAACCTGCGTCTTTCCGAGGGCGCGGAGCAAGCGCCAATCGTCCGCGCGGGCCGGTTTGCCTGGATCCGGTCGGCGCTCGACATCGGCGGGACGCGGCAGGCCAACGCGCGAACCCTGGAAGCCCTGAAATCGGCGCTCCTCCACGACCCGCGCTACCGCAACGCGAGCGAACAGATCGGGAGCCTGATCGGCAAGGTGGGTATCGACCGGCCGCTCTCCGGCAAGAAGGTTGGCGTCCTGCTGGAAAAGGCCGACGCCATTGCCCAGGAAGTCCAGAAAGTCCAGGAAAAGGCAAAACAGCGGATCGACAAGGTGCGCGATGCGCTCAACAAGAAAGATTGTTGCGAGCGGCGTTTGTGGGAGAACATCGGGGAGCGGATAAGGCAGGATCCCGGCTTTTCCGACTTGCTGGAACGCCTGGAAATTGACATCGGCGATGTTCCCGTCCTGAACGATGCGGATTTCGAGAAACTCAAGTGTTTCGTGGAGAAGCGGATGGCGCGGACAGGCTTCCTGAATGAGAAGAGTGACATGGGACTCGCGGATGAGGCCACGCACCGCGAAGGCACGCTGGACGCCGCCCTCGCCGAACTGGCGGATCGCCGCGTCAAGGCGTTGTCCGTCGAGGGCCTGACAACGCGCCAGCAGACCATGCTCTTCTCCAGGCTGATGGACAAGGAAGGGAATTTCACGGATTTCGCGGCACAACTCGAAAAGGTGCGCGACGCGCTCAACAAGAAAGATTATTGCGAGCGGCGTTTGTGGGAGAACATCGGGGAGCGGGTAGCGCAGGATCCCGACTTGCTGGATCTGCCGGGAATCGCCATTGCCGTCGGCCTGGTTCCCGACTTGCCGGAATACCCGGAAATCTTCCTCCTGAACGATGCGGATTTGTGGAAACTCAAGTGTTACGTGGAGGCGCGGACAGACTTCCAGAAGGAGAAGAGTAACATGGGACTCGCGGAGCAGGCCACGCGCCGCGAAGGCGCGCTGGATGCCGCCATCGCCGAACTGGCGGATCGCCGCATCAAGGCGTTGTCCGTCGAGGGCCTGACAACGCGCCAGCAGACCTTGCTCTTCTCCAGGCTGATGGACGATGAAGGGAATTTCACGAATTTCACGGAACAACTCGAAAAGGTGTCAACGGCGAATGACCGGGAAGCGGCGGCTGCCCAAGCGGCGGAGCGACGGTGATGGCGACGATAGCGAACACGGCTGCTCCACTTTGATTGCACCCGGAAACGATCAAGGAAAAAATGAAGCCTGAAACCACCGAAACAAACGCCTTCTCGCCCATCACGCCCGCGCCCGGCAGGTTGGCGCAGAACCGGGCGCGCGCGAAGATATTGGGGTGAAACGCGCGGGCGCGAAACGAACACGAAACAAACACAGGACGAACACAGGAGAACACCATGCCGCGCATCGAAGCCAATCCGCAGGTACAGCGGGAACTGCAAAGCCGGGGCGTCACCGATGCCGTCGGCGTCTTCGGCGATCACCGGGTGCGGATCGGGCAACAGCCGCCCATCCGCCTGGACCGGATTCGTTCCGCGCCCATTGCCTTCGCCGGGTTTTCCCGCGCGACGAAAATCGAGCGGGGCAGCCAGGGCGTTGCCAGGGCGGGCGGCGACGCCCTGCGCCAGCTTGCCCGTCCCGGCGGTCGCCTCGACGCCAAGGCGCTGCTCGGCGATCTCAAGGCGCTGCGCGCGCAACTCAACCGGCTGGATCAGTTGGGAAAAATCGCCTCGCCCGTGGAAAGCGCGATCCTGCGCGCCTACGCGCCCCTGGTGCAGAACCTGAGCAACGAGGAACTGGCCGCCGTCTTCCAGAGCTTCACCAGCGCGGAAATGGATCTGCTCCAGACCAGCCTGCGCCACGAGGGCGAAAACGGCGGCGCGGACGCGCGAAAGATGCGCTCCGACCTTGCCGACATCCAGGCGCTGGCGACCAAGGAAGTCAGCGACCGCGTCGCGCGCGACATGATGGCGAACGACGCGACGCGGACCAATGCGGAAAGACGCGCGGCGGCGGACATGCCGCCGCTCTCCGAAAAATTCGGGCCGCTCCTTGTGAAGACGGGCGCGTCCCCGGCTCCGGCGCGGGCCGCGTCCCCGGATTCGCGCATCGCCGCCGCCAACCTGCTCACGCTGGCGGAAAGAAGCGCCCAGGGCGCGACGGCGCGCGAGCGGATGGGAGGGGATTTCGCGCGCAACCTGGAGGCCAACGCGCTTCCCTCCCTGTCCGCCCGCGCGATGGGCGACATCCTGCGCGCCGCGCCGCTCACCATGAACATCGACACGGGTTTCCTCTTCGGCGCGTCGACCCTCCTGACCCAGCCGGAAAGCCAGGCGCAGAATTACCACCATCTCGTCCGCGAGGCGCGGCAGGGGCGGCGCGCGCCGGAGAGCCTGCCCGGCGGAATGGGCTACGCCGCGCCGCGCGACGCGGCGGAACGCCTGCTGTTCCCGGAACTGGGCGAACACGGCGCGGACAACCCGGACGCGCGCCCGGCCTACGCCGCCCTGAATGTCAACCGCAACGAGTTCGGCGCCGCCACCGCCTCCACATACGGGGGATCGTACATCGTCTTCCGGCCGGAGGTGGCGCAGCGCGCCACCTATACGGCGGACGACACCTTCTACGCCATTCCCGCCTCCTTCACGCCGGAGCGCCGGGAAAATTTCTACAACCGGTTCGCGTCCCTGCATGAAGAGGTCGGGCTTCCCCAGGATTTCGTCGATGAAGTCCGCGATCCGGCTTCCGGACTCCATCGCGCTTTCGAGGCCTATTTCGATGGCATCGCCGCCGATCCGCGCGCGAGCATCGCCGCCCTGGATTCCCTGCCCGCGAGCATCGGCGACAGGCTGCACGCGGCCTGCGACGCCGCCGGCATCAGCGGAAGGGACGGCGACAACTACGCGCGCGGGGCGCTCATCGCCAGTTTCGGCGACGGCGCGCGGGCGCGGGCGCGCACGGCCACCCACGATTCCCTGGAAACCCTGCTTCCCGGCATGGCCACGCCGACTTTCAACTCCCTGGCGCGCGCCGCCATCGGCGGGCAGGCGGCCCCCGTCGTGGGTCTGGCGGGCACCAACTACATCGAGGCGCAGATCCAGGGCGGCATCGTGCCGAACCGCGACATCGCGGAAATCCGCGTGAACCGGCTCGACATCCTCCCCAGGGATCTCCCCGCGGCAAGAGCGCGGGCGGAGGCGTTCACCAGGAACACCGGCATCCCGGTCACTTTCTTCGATCCGGACGATCAGACGCGCCAGCGCAGCCTGGCCGAGGCGGCGGAAGCCGTCGAGGCTTCGCAGGAATTCACCGCCGCCGGGCACTGGAACCAGGATCGCCTCGCCGCCGGAATCGGCGCGATCCGCGGCAACTCCCAGGCCGCGATCGACCGGCTCCTGGCGAACCCGAACATGGGTCTGGGCCATTTGCCGGAGGGCGTCCGGAATCTCCAGGGCAACGCCCTGAACCACGCGCTGGACAGATTCGAGAAGCTGGCGCGAGAGTGGGCCAGGAATCCTCCGGCGCGCCTCCCGGTCACGTCAGAGGGCGGAATCGCCGAGGCGGCTTTCCACGAGGTCTTCACGCGCGCGCTCCAGGAAAAGGCCGCGCTCCTCGCGGAACTGGACACGCTGCCCTTCGAGAACGCGGCGCAGAAAGCGGCTTTCGCCAGTTGGGCGATGAGCGCCAAGGCGATCTCCTCGCCGGAGGAATTGCGCCTCGTCCACGCCAACGCGACGCGCCAGTCCCAGACCCTGCGGGCGCTGGCCGACGCCGACCCGCCGCTCTCCCCGGAAGCCGTGACGCGAAGGTTCACCGAAACCCTGCGGCAGGGAATGGGGGAGCTTGCCGCCTTCTACCAGCGGCAGACCGATGCCGGCATCGCATTTGGCGCGGAAGACAAGAGCACGGAAATCAACCGCATCGCCTTCATGGCCGTGGCCCTTCTCCGGAACACGGAAGGCGGCGAGGAGGCGATACAGAAACTGGCCGACCAGATGACCTCTCCCGGACAACTGGCCCTTGCCGGACAGATGGAAACCGTGCAGCAGGTTTTCACCGGCATCGCCCAGGAAAAGGGACGCGGCATGGAACTGGAATTCGATCTGCTCGCCGCGACCAACCTCCTCACGGAAATGACCCGCCAGAGCCTGTGCCGCGAAACGAGCCGGCCCAAGGCCGAGGCCGTCCCCTTCATCGGAGAGCCTTCCCTGCTGCCCGGACGCGCGCGCGAGGCCGTCAGGAGCTTCGCGCCGAACATCGCCGGGGAACTGGAGCGCGCGCACCCCGCCGCCCATCCGGCCTTCCCCGCCCCCGCGAACCCGGAGGCCCTGCCGCGAAACGAGGCCGACCGGCGGCAATTCCTGGTGGATCTGCTGCATCCTGGCGGCATGTACGTGGCGCATGAAATGACCTTCGAGCGCGGCACTTCCGTGCATGGCCGCGGACACATCGCCAGGGCCTGGATCTTCGCCGAGACCATGTGCAACATCCTGGGCGAAATGGGCGTCGAGGTGGATCGCAACGCCGTCCTCTGCGGCATCGCCGGGCACGACATGGGACGCCAGGGCGGCGGCCAGGATCGCTGGGAAGGACGCAGCGCCGAAATGCTCACCGAAGGCGCCATGGGCGCGGCTTTCGGCGCCGGGAACATGGGCGAGGCGTACCAGCGGGAAATCGGCCGCGGCATCGACGCCCACGGCAGCCAGACGCTGGAAGGATCGTTGCTCAACGCCGCGGATTCCCTGGACATTGGCCGCACAGCGGCGTTCGATCCCGAACGCTTCGCCTTCCTGCGCGGCGGGCCGGGGGAAACCCCGACGCCCCAGGCGGAAAGGATGCGGACGCGACTGGCCAGGGAGGCCGATCTCTTGCAACGGCTCACCGACCCCCTCTGCCAGGCGCGTCCCGCCCTCAATCATCTGGCCATCGAGGCGATGGACGCCCCGCATCTCGCGGATACATTGATGGCGCAACGCGCGGAGATCGCGAAGGACGTGGCCGACGCCTACGCGCGGCGCTGGAGCGAATCCGGCGAAACGTACATGCAGAGCGTCGAGAATGTCATCCGCCTGAATCCGGACCTGTTCCCCACGCTGAACAGATACTACGCGCAGCCGATGGCGCGGGCGGGCGCGCCGACCTTGCCGGAAAACGCCGAGCGGACCGAGCGGATCAACGCCGCCGTGTCCCGGACCGCGCGGGCGATAACGGAGCGGGAAGCGGCGCAAGCGGCGGCGCGTCGAGGCGCGGAGCGGGAGCCATGAAATTCAAGATGCTTGAAGACGGGGCGGCCGCTCCCGTCCTCCCCGTGGGGAAGAGAGGCAATGATCACCCCCTCTCCGATTGCCAAGCGTTACCATTGATGGAAGGTTCTGTTGAAAGTGCTGTCTTGATGAAAAACGGAGAAAAACATGCTTTTTGAAGACATCCTGAAGGAATTCGGCCAGGCCGCGGGAATCGGGGACATCGTCCTCGACGAGGAAGGCTCCTGCGCTCTTTCCTTTGACGGGGAACGGGAAATCACCTTCACCCGCGACGCGCGCGAGGAGGCCGTTTTTTTCTACGCCCGCGTCGCGGACGCCGGAATCCTGCGGGAGGCGGAGACCTGCCGCCGCCTCCTTGCCGCTTCCTGCCTGGGCGCGGAAACCGGCGGCGCGGCCTTCGCCCTCTATGGCAACAGCGTGCTGCTCTGGAAGCGGCACGAGAACCTCGCCGACAAACCCGCCCTGGAAAAGGCCATCAACGCCTTCTTGTCCGCGCTCATCGAATGGCAGGAAAAACTCGCCCGGACGCCAGACAAAACCGCGCCGCAACCGGCGGGCAACATGCCGTTTCCCACGGACATCCGCGTCTGAAAAGCTGTTCATGATCTCTCTGATAAGCCCAATCCAGGCCATCTTCGTCAAATGCGAGACGCGCAGCGACGCGGCAATCCACGCGGCGATTCGACTACCCGGAACGCCGGAGCAACCTGAAAGGCCGTCTGGATTGCCACAAGCCTGCGGCCCTCGCTTTTGACGCGCCGGGAGTTTTGCGTTTGCGCTCCGCTTGGCAAGGTTTTCCTCCACATCCGCAACCCAAACTATCCGCCCGTCCATGATGTCTCTCGCACAATTGCTTGCGGAATACGGCGTGGCTTTGGAGTCTTGCGCCAATGCCACGGCAAGATCCGAGGATCGCCCTCTTTATCAGGCATTGACCGCCGATGCCGCTGGTCTTCTTGCGGCGGCTGTGATGGATGGCGAAGAGGGAAAGCTCTTGGCCCGCATCATTCGACATGAACGTCTATGGAGCCATTCCTGGCTCCAGTACCCGGTGTTCAAGAAAGCTTCCAATGCGTGGTCCCTGGCAAGGAAGTCGTCCGCTATCGCCATCTGACAAATCAAAGCGGCCCACTTCATCGGATGCAATTACAAACGAATAATGCCGTGCCGATAATTTTCAGGCAAAGCGCCGCCGCTTGCCGTCCCCTTGCCCACATTGGGGAAGAGGGTAGCCCGGCAGCGCCGGGAGAGCAACCGTGTCAAGCGGCGGAAAGATTCGTCCATGCGGTTTTCCTTTTCACGAGGGTGTTCATGAGGGTCAGGAGTTTCCTCATGCAGGTGGTCATGGCGACTTTGCAGGGTTTGCCGGCGGCGATCAGGCGCTCGAAGAATTGCCGGATCGCGGGATTCCGCTGCCGGGCCGTCCGCGTGGTCATGTACAGCACGCGGCGTTCGAGACGCCAAGCGGCTATGAATTCGAACTGCAATTCCACCCCCAGGCGAGTTTTGAAGCAAAAGGGACAGCAACCCATTCGATTTATGAGAAACAGGAGAAGTATCTCGAGGGAAGTGATGAGTATCTTGAACTGAAGCAGCAGCAGGCGGAAATTTTCAAGACCGTCCCCATTCCGCCGGGGGCCAAGGACATCAAAGGAGACACGCAATGAAAGAATTGGAAAACCACCTCATAACCCGTTACTTCCTGGACGACCGGGATTCCTCCGATCCGGCGCTTTACATCGTAATGGGAAGAATCGTCGCCAAGGGCCAGCGGGGGCAAGGCTGGTATCGCGGGGAGGATTTGAACCAGTATTTCTTCAGCGAGGAAAATACCATGCATGACGGCATGCTGATCAACATAGAGGAGGCGATGGAGACCGCCCGGTCAATGGGCTTGCCGGATATTATTGGCAATGGCAGCGCTTTTATGGCTGAGATATACAGGGAAAATCTCGAACGACTCGTTGCGGAAATCGAGGCGAAACCGAAGTATCCGAATAGACCACACTTTTTTCGCTATTACCTGGATGACCGGGAAAAAGACAGGCTCGCGCTGTATGTGCGGCTGGAAGGAACGGGCATGGCGGTTCAGGGGCGGAAAGGGCTTGGATGGCGCGGCGGAGATAGCATGTCGCGCATATTCATGGATCTTGAGCATGATCTAGAAATCCGCGACGACAACCTGCTTACCGAAGCGGAGACGCGCGAAGTCGCGCGCTCATTGGGTCTGCCGGACATCGACACGGTAAAACCGGGAATGATCGAGAATTTTACCGAATACAACAAATATCCCCCCAACATTGTCGCTGACGATGAAGAGGCGCTGCTTGTGCGTCGTAAAGAAGCGTACAAGAAGGCAAAGAAAGGGGGCTGGCGGTGAGATCAGGGCGTCAACGCGATGCGTATTGGAACAAAAACACGGCGGGCAGTCCATGAGTTCTCATTCCAAAATCGCTGAGGCGCTCCAGTTGGCAGAGGCTGCCCATCGCGGACAATTCGACAAACTGGGCGTGGATTACATTGAGCATGTCAAAGCCGTAGCGCATGCGGTACGGCATCTTGGCGAAAAATACGAAATCACAGGCTTGCTCCACGACAGCCTCGAAGATTGCGAAGACCGCGCTATTGAGCCTTTTGCAAAACTCCTTTTCCAGACGCCGCAAGCGGAGCGGATCATTTAGGTAGGGAGGGTAGTTTTTCCCATTTGGGTTTCCCGATGCGGGATTTGACGGCTTTTTATACTGTGTGCGTAGTCTTCCCGCCCGGCAGAGCAAGTCTCCCCACCCCGCGCCGGAATTCGCGGGGACTTCTGTTGTCTCTGGGGAAAGACGGTCTCCCTCAACAGGGCAGGCGCATCAACTGATCCACACTCAGGGCCAGGATGCCGAACATCCGATGACTCCTGACCTTGAGATGACCTTTGACCCACACGTTTCGCCCGCCGAATTCGTCCTCCAGCCGGACATTCATCCGCCCGGCCACGCTGCACTCGTGGCAGCGAACCGCATCGGGCGGTTCGAATTCGATCTTCTCCCCACCGCGCGGATTATGGTCAATCAAAGGCACATGACCCAGCGTGCGGCAGTGTTCGCGCGAATCCAGACTGCAATAGCCCGCGTCCATGACGTCGTACAGATTCATGACCCGCTCCTGGCTCATCAGGGACAAGGGAATCGCGGCCATGCTGTCGCGCGGGGAAGCCGA
>JAITRP010000003.1 GCA_031288305.1 Zoogloeaceae bacterium | reverse complement strand
GACCGTACCTTCGCGCCAGGGCGCTGACGCCTTCCGCGCTCGCCGCGATCTCCGCCCGCACTGCGGGCGTCGTCCGGGCATTCTTGTGCAAACGAAGTTCCATCTTCCTCTCCTTTCTTCTCCTTCAGCGAATCTGCCGCCTCTCCCAACACTTCACGCGCAAAAAACAGCGGCCAACGTGAAAATGGTATCGGATCGTCCGGGATGCGACAATTACCAGCGCGCCACCAGGGATATTCCCGCCGAAAAACCCGTCTTCTCGACGAACTCATTGCCCGCGCTCCCATGATGCGTGAATTAAAGCCCGGCCCCAATGCGCGGCCAATCCAGGTTCTATCGCTGATTTCACAAGAAGAATACGCGCAACTCATCTTCCAATTCGAGCAGGCCAATCCGCGCGCATTTCCAGTCACCGCGCCCTGGGATATAATCTGACGATGCACGCGTATTCACGTTGGATCATAAAATGACGCAGTTTGTACATCTCACCGAAAGCATTTGGATCGGATTCTCCGAAACGGCATCAAGGCGCAAGATGTCCGCTGTGGAAGTTTGCGCGGGGTTTATTGTTTGCCGGTCAGTCGCAGCCACTACAAAACACATCAGTGGTTACGCGAGCTGAAGCGCGGAGGCATGAAGACCATCCTGGCCGTTCAGTTCCATGTTCCTTCGGATCAGGAGGTCTTCATCGGCCAGTACAATGGAGATTTCATGAAGGTTGCGGCTTCGGAAGCGCTCGGCATCTTCGAGGCGCATGAAACCGGGCTTGGGTTGGAGGCTGTCATCCCCAGGCCGGTTGCCAGATCGGAGATCAGACGGGCATACACGCCGAATCAGGTACTCGGCTGGCGCTTCTATCCAACAGCGAAGGGCAAGAAGCCATTTTGCGGCTGCAAGTTCTGTAACCATGGCGAGATAAACGCGTATCGGGTCATTACGGAAACTGAATGATGGTTGTTGTTATGATGTCTCGAATGGATACGCTCCGCACGACCCGCAAAGCAAGGCTTTTTTTTCACGCAAGCCCTCGCTCCACGCGGCATCACGCTCGTCAAGGAGGTTGAGGGACGAACGGAACGGGTTTCGGCAGGGATGGCAAACCGGAATCCTGGCTGGTCGCGCATGCAATGCGACGCAGTCGGCAGCAGGTCTGATGCCTGCGGCAGACAAGACTCCAGGCGCAGAGACCGATGCGCATCGCCTTTGCCGCCGAAAGCCGGGCGCGGGTCGATGCGTTCCACGCGTTCAAAGCCGGAGCAAAGGACAACGGCTCGCTGGGCGCGCGCTATCACCCCGGCCATTACAGAGCGTTCGCCATCGGTCCGGACGGTCACGACATCGAGGCAGTCTGCCGCCGGACAGAAACCTGAAGGCGCGTCAAAAAGTAACTCCCTGCTTTTGACGGGTGGGTTTGGGCTTCTCCCTCGCAAGGGGTCTGGAGGCAAGGGCGTATTCTCGGCGCTCGGAAACACGCGGCGGGCGCGCGGTGCGCCCCTGCGACGGACGGACGGGTAATGGCGGGTCTTCGTTGCTTTTGCTCCAAAAAAGGGCGAGCTTCGCTCGCCCTTTTTTGCTGACTGAACCGGCAAAAAGTGGGTTTTCATTTCTTGCCGTCCAATGTTGCGAGCACGCATTCCGCGCTTTCCGGGTCGTTGCAGAGGAGCAGCATGTCGCAGCCGGCGGCTTGTGCGGCGCGGGCGCGGGCGAGCGCGTCGCCGGCGATGCTGGCGGCCTGCATGGAAAGGTCGTCGCTGAAGACCATGCCGGTAAAACCAATGTCATGACGCAGGTAAGCGTGCCACTTTTTGGAAAAGCAGGCGGTGTGTTCGGCGTCCACGGCGGGATAGATCACGTGCGCGGGCATGACCGCGTCGAGATCGAGCGCGCGGTAGGGGCGCAGGTCTTCCTGCAATTCGGCGAGCGTCCGCTCATCCGTCGGCAGGGCGAGGTGCGAATCGGCGGACGCCCAGCCGTGACCGGGAAAATGCTTGCCGCAGCAGCCCATGCCGCCTTGACGCAAGCCCGCGATCAGCGCGCCCGCCAGGTCAATGACGGCTTCCGGGCGGCGGTGAAAGGCGCGATCGCCGATTACGCCGGAACGGCTGTAATCGAGATCCAATACCGGCGTAAAGGAAATATCCACGCCGCAGGCGCGCAATTCGGAGGCCAATGTCTGGCCGATGGTCTTCGCTGTCGCTTTTGCCGCTGCTGGCGCGCGTTCCCATTGTTCGCCCAGACGCCGCATGGGCGGCAGCGGCGTGAAGCCGGAACGGAAACGCTGCACCCTTCCGCCTTCCTGATCGACGGCGATGAGGAGCGGCGTGCGTCCGGCGGCGCGGCGCAAGGCGCGGATTTCTGTTGTGAGCGCCGTCAATTGCGCGGGGGAATGGTAATTGCGGGCAAAGAGAATCAGGCCGCCCACCAGCGGATGCGCCAGGCGCGCGCGTTCCGCCGCGTCAAGACTCGTCCCCTGGATGTCGATCATCAGGGGGGCCGAACCGCCTGCTTTCAGGAGTCCGGCCATGCGCTCCGCCGTTCCAGCACCACGAAAGCGATGGCGTAGTGACTCTCGTCGCTGATGGAAAGATGGGCGGACAAGCCCAATTCTTCCATTCTCGCCTGAAGCTCTGGCGAGAAGACGAAACAGGGCTTGCCCAGCGCGTCGTGACGGACGCCAAGCGCGGCGAACGTGGCGGGCGGGCGCATCCCCGTGCCCAGCGCCTTGCCGAAGGCTTCCTTGGCCGACCAGCGGCGGGCGAGAAAGCGTCCCCGGCCTTTTTCGTCCGCGCGCAGAAAATCTTCCCGCTCCGCGGCGGAAAGTATCTTGTCCGCGCCCATTTCGCCATGCCGCGCGTACAGCGATTCCAGACGGGAAACGGCGGCGATGTCCACCCCTGTGCCAAAAATCATGCGATGGCCTCCCTTGTGTCGTTCAACAGGTTTTTCATCTCCCGCGCCGCCGCGCGCAAGCCGATGAACATGGCGCGGCTGACGATGGCGTGCCCGATGTGCAATTCGCGCACGCCGGGCAGTCTGGCGACGGCGCGCGCGTTGTAATAGTTGAGCGCGTGTCCGGCGTTGAAGCGCATTTCCCGTTGCGCGATGCGCGCGCCCGCCTGACGCAGGCGTTCCAGTTCGCGCCGCACGGCGGGCGCGTCCGGGTCGCGGCCTTCCGTGTGAAAGGCGTGCGCGTAGGGGCCGGTATGCAGTTCGCAGACTTGCGCGCCGATGCGCGCGGCGGCTTCCACCTGACGCGCCTCGGCGTCGATGAAGACGCTGGCAATGATGCCCTCCGCCTTCAGCCGCGCCACGACCTCGGCAAGCCGCGCCTCTTGTCCGGCCACGTCCAGGCCGCCTTCGGTGGTGATTTCCCGTCGGCCTTCCGGCACCAGCATCGCCATCTGCGGGCGGATACGGCAGGCGATATCCGCCATTTCATCGGTAGCCGCCATTTCCAGGTTGAGCTTCACCTGGGTGGTTTCCTTCAGGCGGCGCACGTCTTCGTCGCGGATGTGCCGCCGATCCTCGCGCAGGTGCACGGTGATGCCGTCCGCCCCGCCCAGATGCGCTTCCACCGCCGCCCATACCGGATCCGGCTCCCAGGTGGCGCGCGCTTGGCGCAAGGTGGCGACATGGTCGATATTGACGCCCAGTTCGATCATATGCGTACCGCTTTGGCTGAAAGCCCGAATGCTACCCGTTTGGCGGCAATCCTTCCAGCCTTTGTCGCGTCTCTTGTTGCGGGGGATTCATATCCGCTTAAAATAGCGGATCATCGAAACCTCATGACAGGCGGCGCGGCATGGCAACCCGGAATGTTCATCTTCTCATCATCGATCCGCAAAATGATTTCTGCGATCTGCCCGACAGCGAACGCGGCGGCAATACGCCCGCCTTGCCCGTGCCCGGCGCGCACGCCGACATGCTGCGCCTGGCGGCGCTGATCGAACAGGGCGGCGGCGGCATTGCAGGAATCACGGTGAGTTTCGATTCGCATCAGCGCCTCGACATCGCGCATCCGGGCTTCTGGCGGCAGGGCGACGGCAGTCCCGTTTCGCCCTTCACCCAGATCCGCGCCGCAAACGTCCAGTCCGGCAAGTTCCTGCCGCGCCGCGCGGACGCCTTGCGGCGCGTCATCGCCTACCTGGAGGCGCTGGAAGACGCCCATCGTTATTTCCACATGATCTGGCCCGTGCATTGCGAACTTGGTTCCTGGGGGCACAACGCGCACTCGGCGGTGCGCCGCGCCTACAACCAGTGGGAAGAGGCGACCGGCGACAGCGTGGAAAAAGTCCTCAAGGGACTGAACCCCTGGACGGAACACTTCAGCGCCATCCGCGCCGAAATCCCGGACCCGGCCTCGCCCGACACGCTGGCAAATGACGCGCTGATCAAGCGTCTGGCCTCTGCCGGTGAACTTCTGATCGCGGGCGAGGCGGGCAGTCATTGCGTCAAGGGCACCGTCGAAGACCTCATCGAATACCGCCCGGAAATGACCGGACGCATTACGCTGCTCGCCGACTGCATCAGTCCGGTCGCGGGGTTTGAGACCGCGCAGCGGGTCTTCATCGAAAACATGCGTTCGCGCGGCGCGCGCATCGCCGCCAGCGCGGAAATCCTGCCGGAATTGCGGGAGCGCGCGGCGTGAAGACAGGGGTCATCGATGTCGAAAACGGCGCGTTGCGCATCGGCGAAATCCTCATTCCCGCAACGGCGACCTTCGACGAAACGCTGCTGCTCGCGCCGGACAAGGATGCCGTCAGGGACGTTCAAACCGGCTACAAATGGATTTATATCCGTGGAGTGCCCATCGAGGAACGCAGTTTTCACTTTGCGCTCTGTTTTTATCAGGGACGCCTGTACCGCGCGGAAATCGGGTTTGGGAAAAAAGGCAGCGGGAAAGTCGACCGTTCCGGGAAGGAAAAACCGTGGTCATGGGACGACTGGTCGGAAGAGGAAGAATTGAGAACCAAGCGGCGCTACAACCGGTGGCTGGACAAGACAATCGGCAAGAAAAGGAAATTCCCGTGGGGCCGGGTTGCCGCCCGTTATGACCTCAAAAGCGCCAGTTCGAGCATCGAAATTTTTTACGTCAACAAATACCTGGACGCGCTTTTTGGCAAGAACGTCAGCCAGGATTACCTGTCATCGGGAAAATCCGCATGAACCAGAACCCGCCCATCGTGCACAGCCTGCTGGAAAACGACCTCTACAAATTCACCATGTGGCAGGCGCTCCTGCACAGTCATCCCGGCATCCAGGCTGAATACGCCTTCGTTTGCCGCTCCGCGCCCGCTTTCCCGCTCGTCGAATTGAAGGAAGGCGTCGAAGCGGAACTCGACCGCCTCTGCGCGCTCGCTTTCCCGCTCGAAGAACTCGATTACCTGCGCTCCTTGCGTTTCATCAAGAGCGATTTCGTCGATTTTCTTTCCGTATTCCGCTTCCAGCGTCGTTTCATCACGGTAAGGGCGGCGGGCAAGACGCTGGAGATCATGGCGAAGGGGCCGATCGTGCATGTCATGGGCTTCGAGATTTTCGTGCTCTATATCGTCAGCGAACTTTATTTCCGGCGCCTGGGAGAGATGGAAGGGAATGCGGACGCGACGCTTGCCGAAGCGCGCCGCCGCCTGCGGGAAAAAATCGCCCTGCTGCGCCGCGAGGAGGGCGAACTGGATGGGACGGACGCCTTCGCCATGAGCGATTTCGGCCTGCGCCGCCGCTATTCCGGCGCATGGCAGGAAGAAGCGGTGCGCGCCTTCGCCGCCGAACTGCCGCAGTATTTTCGCGGCACCTCCAACGTCCATCTGGCGAAAAAGCTTGGCATCACGCCGATCGGCACCATGGCGCATGAATACCTGCAAGCCTACCAGGCGGTTGGCGTGCGCCTGCGGGATTTCCAGAAAGCCGCGCTCGAAGGCTGGGTGCAGGAATTCCGCGGCGATCTGGGCGTGGCGCTGACCGATGTCGTCGGCATGGACGCCTTTTTGCGCGACTTCGATCTCTACTTCGCCAAGCTTTTCGATGGTCTGCGCCACGATTCCGGCGACCCGGTGGAATGGGGAGAGAAGGCCCTCGCGCACTACCGGAAATTGCGCATCGACGCGCGCGTAAAGCAACTGGTGTTTTCGGACGGCCTCGACCTTCCCCGCGCCATCGCCCTTTACAAGCACTTCCGGGGGCGCGTCAGGACCGCCTACGGCATCGGCACGAACCTCACCAACGACACGCCAAAGAAGGCGCTCAACATCGTCATGAAGCTCGTTGCCTGCAACGGCCAGCCGGTCGCCAAACTCTCGGATTCGCCGGGAAAAACGCTGTGCGGCGACGAAACCTTCCTGGGATATTTGCGGCAGGTGTTCCAGCACCCGGAAGTGAAATGAACGTTCGAAAGCCAACGATGTCCGTTGCCAAAGGAGCCGCCGCAGCAAGAAATTAGCGGCAGCCCTTCAGGGCTGCCGGTCCAACGTCATCGGGAAGGGGTTTCTCTCCCCTCCCCAATGGCTACGGATTGATCCCCCGGCCTTCAGGCCGGGGTCTCAACCTTCGCACCGATTCTTCCGGGCGGGGTTTCAAACCGGAGTTGGTTTTACGATGAAAAAGGAACTGATTCAGAAATTGCACCGGAGCTTTGAGGATTGCGCCCACCGCAACGAAAACGGCGTGGAGTTCTGGCTGGCGCGCGAGTTGCAGGGACTGCTCGGCTACACGCAGTGGCGCAACTTCGAGACGGTGATCGACAAGGCCAGGATAGCCTGCGAGAAGGCCGGGCAGGCGGTGTCCGATCATTTTGCTGACGCCAGCAAAATGATCGATCTTCCCAAAGGCGCACAGCGGCTGGTCGATGACATGGCGCTGACCCGCTACGCCTGCTATCTGATCGCCCAGAACGGCGATCCGCGCAAGGACGCCATTGCCTTCGCCATGACCTACTTCGCCGTGCAGACGCGCAAGCAGGAACTGATCGAGACGCGCATCGCCGAATGGGAGCGTTTGCAGGCGCGCGAAAAGCTGACGCTCTCACAAAAGGAACTCTCCGGCGTGCTCTACGAGCGCGGCATCGATGGCCAGGGCTTCGGTCGCATCCTGAGCAAGGGGGACGCGGCGCTGTTTGGCGGGCTTTCGACGCAGAACATGAAGTCCCGGCTGGCCGTGCCCGATGGCCGCCCGCTCGCGGATTTCCTGCCGACCATCACCATCAAGGCCAAGGATTTCGCCAACGAGATCACCAACACGCAGATCAAGCAGCAGGACCTGCATGACGAGACCAGCATCACGCAAGGGCATGTCCAGAACAACCGCGATGTGCGCAAACTGCTCACCGACCGCAATATCGTTCCGGAGAATCTGCCAGCCGCCGAGGATGCGAAGAAACTGCAACGACGTTTGAAATCGGAAGAAAGGAAGCTGCCGCAACAGGCGTCGAGATTGCCCGGCAAAGGCGGCGGCAAGAAGAAACCGGGAAAATCCGATGGCGCGGCTTCGCAAAATACCGCGAAAGCAGGCGATGGCGACACGCCATGACCCGGCGCGGATGCGGAAGGCTTGAAAAATGATGGGAAGCGCGCAACCCGCGACGCGAGCCAGCCCCGATGCCGTAGCCGCTCCTGCCCGTCTTGAGGGCGCGGCGCTGTGGGCGCTGGCGGCATTGCTCCTGTGTCACTCCTTCATCGTCACCCGTGACCGTCTCACCTGGATCCTGGAAGTTTGCTGGATCGTGGCCGCCTTGCCGACGCTCGCCGTTTTCTGGCGGCGGTTGCCGCTGTCGCGCCTGTTGTGCTGGCTGTTGACCCTGCATGCGCTGGTGCTGATCCACGGCGGCGCTTACACCTATAGCGAAGCGCCTGCTGGTTTCTGGCTGAAAGAGGCGTTCGACTGCGCGCGCAATCCCTGGGATCGCGTCGGCCATTTCTTCCAGGGCTTCGTGCCCGCCATTCTGACGCGCGAACTGTTGCTGCGCTTCTCGCCGCTCCAACGCGGCAAATTGCTGGTCTGTGTGATCCTGTCGATCTGCCTTGCTTTTGCGGCGTTTTTCGAGTTGCTGGAATGGTGGGCGGCGCTGGCGCTCGAGGAAGACGCGAACGCCTTTCTCGCCCTGCAAGGCGATCCCTGGGACACGCAATGGGACATGTTCCTTTGCCTGATCGGCGCCGTCAGCGCGCTGCTCCTGCTTTCTCGCGCGCACGACCGGCAACTGGGCGTTTGATGGCGGAATCAGCAAGAAATTAGCGGCAGCCCTTCAGGGCTGCCGGTCTAACGTCATTGGGAAGGGGTTTCTCTCCCCTCCCCAATGACTACGGTCGAAACCCCGGCCTTCAGGCCGGGGTCTCAACCTTCGCACCGCCCTGAAGGGCGGGGTTTCAAACCGGAGTTAGTTTTACGATGAACAGGACGACAGACGATCTCACCGCGCTCATGCAGACCATTTGCGCGGAAGAGTCCTGGGCGGAGTTGAATCGCGCCTTTTCGGGCGTCTATGGCGAGCCTTGCGACCAGTATGCCAATATGCCTTACAGTGATTTCCTGATCGGATACAGCATCTTCAACGGCGCGGGCCATCGGCATGTCGTGAGCTACGGCCTGGCGCAACAGCACCGCATGGACGGCAAGGCGTATGAATTGACCATCAAGCTGCCCCTGCGTTCGCCCTTCATGTGGACGTTCGACGTGCTTTCCGCCGCCGCCCAATATATGCAGGAATTCTGCGGCGATGTATTGCCGCAGCATTTCGACTACGGCCATTCGCTCAAGGAAAACTCCGGGAGCGAACTTGCCGCGCTGTTGTTCCTGCCCGACCAGACCTTGCGCGAAGCGCGGCTCTCCACAGGACAGGCGCATTTCCTGCAAGCGGTGGGCATCACGCGCGCCGAATACCAGGCGCTGGCGGAATCGAGCATCGGCCTTCCCGAATTGATCGCGCGGCTGCGTGTAAAAAATCCCCTGCGGCTCACCCAGATAAAGCGCAGGACAATTTTTCTGGAATGAACCCCATGCTCCTCTCCCTTGCCCAACTCAATCTCACCATCGGCGACCTCTCCGGCAACATCGCCCGGATGAGCGCCGCCGCCCAGGAAGCCGCCGCCGCGGGCGCGCAACTCGTCGTCTTCTCCGAACTCGCCCTCACCGGCTACCCGCCCGGCGACCTGCTCGACGAGCCGGGCTTTCTCGCCCGTATCGACGCGGCGCTCGCCGGATTGCTCGACGCCAGCCGCCGCACGCCCGATCTCCACTGGGTCGCGGGCGCGCCCACCCGCAGGCAGGGGCCGGGCAAGGCGCTGGAAAACAGCCTGCTCGTCATCCAGAACGGGAAAATCGTCCTCGCCTACGCCAAGCAGTTGCTGCCGACCTACAACGTCTTCGACGAACGGCGGCATTTCGAGCCGGGGCCGGACGTGGCATGCACACTGGAGATCGGCGGCGCAAAAATCGGCTTCCTCGTCTGCGAAGACGCCTGGAACGACACGGGCGAGCATTACCCCATCAACCCGCTCGCCCGGCTCGCGGCGGCCAGGCCCGATCTCGTCGTCATCCTCAACGCCAGCCCCTCCAACATCGGCAAACGCGAAGAACGCCACGCCATCCTTGCCGCCGCGAGCCGTCGCCACGGCTTGCCGATGGTCTACGCAAACCAGGTCGGCGGGCACGACCAACTGGTTTTCGACGGCGCGTCCTTCGCCGTTGCGCCACAGTCCGGCGTCGTCTTCGAAGCCGCGCGTTTCACGGAAGAAATCGCCACACTGCGCTTCCAGGACGGCGCGTTCTCCCGCGCAAAAGGCCAGGCGCTCGCCCCCGTCCCCGCCACGGGACTGCCCGTCATGGCCTTCTATCGCCGCCAGATCGTGCTCGGTCTTTCCGACTACGCCCGCCGCTGCGGTTTCGGCAAAGTCGTCGTCGGCTCTTCCGGCGGCATCGACAGCGCCTTGACGCTGGCGCTCGCCGCCGAAGCCCTCGGGCCGGAAAACGTCGCCGCCGTCACCCTGCCTTCCCGCTTCTCCAGCGCGGGCAGCGTCGATGATTCCGTCGCGCTCTGCCAGAACCTCGGCGTCCAACTCTTCGAGCACCCGATCCGCGACATCGTCGCCGGTTACGAACACGGTTTCGCCGCCGCTTTCGGCGAGCCGCTCAAAGGGCTGGCGAACGAAAACCTGCAAGCCCGCGCGCGCGGCGCCGTGCTGATGGAATACTCCAACCAGTTCGGCGCCCTGCTGCTCACCACCGGCAACAAAAGCGAAATATCCGTCGGGTACTGCACGCTCTACGGCGACACCAACGGCGGCCTGGGGCTTATCGGCGATCTCTACAAAACGGAAGTCTTCGCCCTTTCCCGCCACATCAACGCCACCGCCGGACGCGAGTTGATCCCCAACGCCATCCTCGACAAACCGCCCTCCGCCGAACTCGCGCCCGGCCAGCAAGACACCGACAGCCTGCCGCCCTATCCGGTGCTGGACACGATCCTGAAAGTCCTGATCGAAGGTGAGCGCCTTTCCGTCGATGAGCGCGACACGGTCAAGGCCGACTACGCGCGGATCATGGAAACGGAAGACGGCGCGGCGCTCATCGCCCGCGTGCGGCGGATGATCTGGAAAAACGAATACAAGCGCCGCCAGGCGCCGCCCATCCTGCGGTTGCGGCCGCTCGCGTTCGGCAGCGGACGCAGGATGCCGATCGCGGCGAAGTATGATTGAATACCGCGTTTGTCGCATCCCGTACGATAGCCGCCGAATACGCGCTGGAGGTTTCGGGAGAGATTGTTGACACGGGCAGCAACTACAGGGGCAGGACGAAATGAAAAAACTTCCCAGACGGCAAATGCTCAAGGCGCTGGCGCTGAGCGGCGTCACGGCGGCCTTGCCGAAATTGACC
>JAITRP010000224.1 GCA_031288305.1 Zoogloeaceae bacterium | reverse complement strand
ATCTCCAAAAAGACAGAAAACTACACAAATTCCTCCCCTGTGAACAGCCCATCCGTATCTCTTTGATTGTTAACCACTTTTCGTTACCGCAACGACAACGGTATTCATGCGATTGCCCTAGCTTGCCCTTTTTTGCTATATGAGCCGGCAAAAAGTAGGTTCATGTTTTTTTGACGTTTTCCTATAGCAATTCGAGTTTCAGGGCGTCGCCGCCTGGCGGCAGTGTGCCGCTGCCCTCGATGCTCACGGTTTCGGCTTGTTTCAGCAGGCGTTGGTTGGCGGCGCGCAGGCGGGCGATGATTTTGGCGATCAGGGCGTTGCGCATGCGATCCTGAAGCTCATCCGAGGACATTGCCAACGCCGGACCGCTGATTTCCACGAAGAGGCAGGGTTCCAGCGTCACCACCGTCGCGCCGCGTTTGCCTTCGGCGGGAGAAAGATAGGACATTTCGCCAACGACTTCCCCGGCGCCCAGGCGACACAGCACCTTGCCTTCACAGGAGACTTCCGCCTGTCCCGAAACCAGAACGCCGAAACGCCGGTCTTCCTCGCCTTCCCGCATCAAGGCGACGCCCGCGCCAACATTGCGCCACACCGCGGAACGCAGGATTTCCCACAATTCCACGTTTTCGAATTCAAGGAAGAATTCCAGCTTGCGCAAGGCGGAAAAATGCTCGTTGTCCTGCCGCGCGTGGTCTTCGTTGTCGGTCATGATCTTGTAACGCACCGAAGACAGTTCCTTGGCAAATTCCGCGCCGTTGCTGTAGCGGCTGTAGAGATTCTTTTCCAGCGCCTTCTTGAGAATGGCGTCGATCTTGGCCGGCACATTGGGATTCATGCGCGAGGCGAGCGGCGGATCCATGTTCATGATTTTGTATACCAGCGTCGCCTGATCCTGCGCCCGGAAAGGCAAGCGCCCGGTGAGCATCTGAAACAGCACCACGCCCAGGGAATAGAGGTCGGTCTTCTGGTTCAGCGGATACGCCTTGATCTGCTCCGGCGACATGTAGGCCGGGGAACCCACGCCCATCACAAAGGTGGAATCCCGATCCATGTCCTTGTTGATGTTGATCGCCAGACCGAAATCGGCAATCTTGGGGTTGTCCTCCTTGTCTACCAGGATGTTGGCGGGCTTGATGTCGCGGTGGATGACGCCTTGGTGGTAGGCGTGATCCAGCGCCATGCAACACTTGAAAATGATGCCGATGGTGCGATGCAGGGGCAACAGATGGTCGATGTGGCAGAATTCTTCCAGGGAAACGCCATTCACGTATTCCATGGCGATATACGCCTGGTTCTCCTGGACTTCGGCGTCATAAACGCGCACGATGTTGGGATGGTTGAGCCGCTCGGCGATCATGCGTTCCGTGCGAAAGAGCTTGCGCAGGCGCCGGGAGACCGCCACATTCTTGTGCTCGAATTGCACCACCTTGACCGCTAGTTGCCGGTCGACATCCGGGTCCTGGCAGAGATACACCACGGCAGTGGCGCCCCTGCCCAATTCCCGGATGATGCGATATTTACCAATGCTTTCCATGTTGCCCAATCCCGTTACCTGTCGACATAGTAGCGTCAGAAACGAGGATCCTAACAAAATCCTGCGCCGGCTTGAAAAAACTTTTTCCGCCCCCATAACCCAGGGTATTCATGGGAGCCTTCATATGAGTCAAGACAATACCCCCAAAACGCAAGCCCCGGCAGAGACCGCCGCGTCCAACAGCGAAGACGCGATCCGCGCGGAAGCCGCGTCCGCGCCGGAAACCTGCGCGGATGCCGCCGTTTCCGACCTTGCCGCCCGGATCGCGGCACTGGAACAGAAAAATGCCGAGCTACAGGATAACTGGCTGCGCGCCAAGGCCGAAACCGAGAACGTGCGGCGGCGGGCACAGGAAGAAATTGCCAAGGCGCATAAATTCGGCATCGAAAAATTCGCGGGCGAGTTGCTGGCGGTCAAGGACAGCCTGGAAGCGGCGCTTGCCAGCGAGAAACAGACGGCGGACAACCTGCGCGGCGGCGTGGAGTTGACCCTGAAGCAGCTCATTTCCGCCTTTGAAAAATCCGCGCTGAAGGAAATCAACCCGCTGGGCGGAAAATTCGACCCGCACCTGCACCAGGCCATCCAGATGGTCGCCAGCGATTCGGAGGCCAATACCATCGTGCAGGTGTTGCAAAAAGGCTGCCTGATTGCCGAGCGCGTGCTGCGTCCGGCAATGGTGCTGGTTTCCAGCGGCAAGGCGGATTGAACGAAAAAAGTCTTACCGTCAAACTGGGAAAAGCCAACGCAGAACCAGTCCGACCGCGGGGTTTCCGTTGTCTTTATTCCAGGAAAGTGCGAGCTTTGCTTGCCCTTTTCTGCTATCCAAACCGTCAAAAAGTGGTTTTTCACTTTTTGACGCCCGCACTTGAAATCCGCGCGCCTGGCCTCATTTCCAAAGACAGCAATACATTAACTCGCGCCTTTTACTTTGACTTTGACGGGCGCATGACTGAAAGGAAATCGAACATGGGAAAAATCATCGGCATCGACCTGGGCACCACCAATAGTTGTGTGGCCGTCATGGAAGGCGGCAGCGCCAGGGTGATTGAAAATTCCGAAGGCGCGCGCACCACGCCTTCCATCGTCGGCTATGCCGAGGATGGCGAAATCCTCTGCGGCGCGCCCGCCAAGCGGCAGGCCGTCACCAATCCGAAGAACACGCTCTACGCGGTCAAACGCCTGATCGGCCGGCGCTTCGAGGAAAAGGAAGTGCAAAAGGACATCGCGCTCATGCCCTACAAGATTCTCAAGGCCGACAATGGCGACGCTTGGGTGGAAGTGCGCGACAAGAAAATCGCTCCGCCCCAGGTTTCCGCGGAAGTGCTGCGGAAAATGAAAAAGACGGCGGAAGATTACCTGGGCGAGGAAGTCGCCGAAGCCGTCATTACCGTGCCCGCCTATTTCAACGACAGCCAGCGGCAGGCCACCAAGGACGCCGGACGCATCGCCGGACTGGAGGTGCGGCGCATCATCAACGAACCCACTGCCGCCGCGCTGGCCTTCGGCATGGACAAGGTCGCCAGCAAGGATAAGAAGATCGCTGTCTATGACCTGGGCGGCGGCACCTTCGACATCTCCATCATCGAAATCGCCGACGTGGAAGGCGAAAAGCAGTTCGAGGTGCTGGCCACCAACGGCGACACCTTCCTGGGCGGCGAGGATTTCGACCAGCGCCTGATCGACTACATCATCGAGGAATTCAAGAAGGAATCCGGCGTCGACCTGAAGAAGGACGTGCTCGCCCTGCAACGTCTGAAGGAAGCTGCGGAAAAGGCCAAGATCGAGCTTTCCTCCAGCCAGCAGACCGAGGTAAACCTGCCCTACATCACGGCGGACGCCTCCGGCCCCAAACACCTGACGCAAAAAATCACCCGCGCCAAGTTCGAATCCCTGGTCGACGAACTCGTCGCCCGCACCATAGAACCCTGCAAAATCGCCCTGAAAGACGCGGGCTGCAAGGTTTCCGGCATCGACGACGTGATCCTGGTCGGCGGCATGACGCGCATGCCCAAGGTGCAGGAAAAAGTGAAGGAATTCTTCGGCAAGGAGCCGAGAAAGGACGTAAACCCCGACGAGGCCGTGGCCGTCGGCGCGGCCATCCAAGGCGGCGTGCTGGTGGGCGACGTGAAGGACGTGTTGCTCTTGGACGTGACGCCCCTGTCGCTCGGCATCGAAACCCTGGGCGGCGTGATGACCAAGCTCATCCAGAAGAACACCACCATCCCCACCAAGGCGAGCCAGGTGTTTTCCACCGCCGACGACAATCAATCCGCC
Source organism: Zoogloeaceae bacterium (assembly GCA_031288305.1). GTDB lineage: Bacteria > Pseudomonadota > Gammaproteobacteria > Burkholderiales > Rhodocyclaceae > Azovibrio. Next base: position 3,720 of record JAITRP010000224.1, on the reverse strand, counting down.
GTGACCATCCACGTCCTGCAAGGCGAACGGGAAGTCGCCTCCGGCAACAAGAGCCTGGGACAATTCAATCTCGAGGGCATCCCGCCCGCGCCGCGCGGCCTGCCGCAGATCGAAGTCACCTTCGACATCGACGCCAACGGCATCATGCACGTTTCCGCGAAGGACAAGGGCACGGGCAAGGAAAACAAAATCACCATCAAGGCCAATTCCGGGCTTTCCGAAGCGGAAATTCAGGCGATGGTGAAGGATGCCGAATTGCACGCCGAGGATGACAAGCGGGCGCGCGAACTGGCCGACGCGAGAAACAGCGCCGACGGCATGGTGCACATGGCGAGAAAATCCTTGGCGGAATACGGCGACAAACTTGACGCTGCCGAAAAGGAAAAGATCGAGGCCGCCATCAAGGATGCTGAAGACGCCATTCGCGGCAACGACAAGGAAGCGATTGCCGCCAAGACCGAGGCGCTGACGCAGGCCGCGCAAAAACTGGGCGAAAAGATGTACGCCCAGCAACAGGCGGAAGCGGGCAACGCCGCAGGCGCGGCGGCGGGCACGGAAGACAAGAAGGAAGAAGGCGATGTGGTCGACGCGGAATTCACCGAGGTAAACGACAAGAAATAATTACGTCCCCTTTCTTTTCTGCCGGAACGGGGATGCTCGCCGCATCCCCGTTGTTTGCTTCATCTACCTGGAAAACCGCCATGTGCAAATTTTCGTCTTTCGCCCTTGCCGCCGCTCTCCTGGCGGGTCAAGCCTTCCTTCCCGCCCTGGCCGACAGCTATGAGCAGAACGGCTACGTCAAATCCGAGGGCGGCTGCGCCGTCTGGGGGCCAAGCTACTTGCGGCGGCAGGATGAATATGCCCTGCGCTACAGCGGCGGCTGCAAGAACGGACGCGCCGAAGGCAAGGGCAAGGCCGAATGGCTGTTTCGCCTCGCGCAGATGAAACCGAAGAGCGTCTGGGAAGGCGAATTCAGGAACGGCATTTTCTTGAACGGCAACAAGATCGATGGCGCGGTGGAACCCGCGCCGGGCGACCGTTATCTCGTGCCGCAAGGCAAGGCGGGCGACGCGGATCTGCTCTTCGTCAGCCGCAGCGCGCAAGACGGGCCGCTCGAACTCTGCCGCGTGGAATCCCTGCGCCTGACCTTGAAATCCGGCGCGAACGCCGCCGCCGACGATCTCGCGCAGAAACTCATGCGGGAAGCGGGCAAACGCTATCGGCAAGCCTGCCCGGACGACAAACAGGAAATCCGCGTCGGCATCCATGCCGGCGCCTTCAAGGTCACGGCCAACAACCTCCTGCCCGATCCGCTGGCCGAAGCGCGGGTAAACGCGAGCGGCGAACTGGCCGGCTATTACAACAAGGCATCCGAAGCCGCGGAAAAGGAAAAGACCCGCGCGCGATACCAGCAAAAACAGGCGGAAAGCCGCCAGCGCTTTCATGAATTCAATCGCAAGAACGGCATTTACGCCTGGGTCACGCTGGATCAACTCGATGAAAACCCCTTTCGCTGGGAAGGCAAGACCGTTGGCCTGCGTGTGCGCCTGGACAAGATGCTGATGCGCGACAGCGCCCTCATTCGTCCCGCCAGCCGCGACGAATGGGCGACTGCGCGCCTCGTCGGCGTCACGCCGGATTTCCCCGACAGCCAGCACAGCGTCCTCCTCGCCGCCAGGGTCGGCAAACGGGAAGCGCTCCCGCCGCCGGACGCGCAGGATGTCCTCACCCTTTTCCACGTCGATAGCCGCGTCTGCGAACAAGGCAATTGCAGCGACTGGTTCATGGGAACCAGCAGTGAAGAAGTGAACTGGGGCAAACCCTTCAAGCTTTTTGCCCCGCGCTGATGCCCCATTTACACCAGGAACGCCACATCATGAGCAACAAGAAAGATTTTTACGAAATCCTCGGCGTAAATAACGACGCGAGCGACGAGGAAATCAAGAAGGCCTACCGCAAGCTGGCCATGAAATATCACCCGGACCGGAATCCGGATAATCCATCGGCGGAGGAGCGGTTCAAGGAAGCCAAGGAGGCATACGAAGTGCTCTCCGACGGTCAGAAACGTGCGGCCTATGATCAGTATGGACACGCGGGCGTCGACCCGCAGGCCGGATTTGGCGCGGGCGGCGGACAGGGCTTTGGCAATTTCGCCGACGCCTTCGGCGGCATTTTCGACGAAATTTTCGGCAATCGCGGCGGAGTACATGGCGGACGCAACAACGTCTATCGCGGCGCCGACTTGCGCTACAACCTGGAAATCTCGCTGGAACAGGCCGCCAAGGGCACCGAGACCAAGATTCGCATCCCCACCATGGAAATCTGCGAAGCCTGCAACGGTTCTGGCGCGAAACCCGGCTCTAAGCCCGCTGTCTGCCCCACCTGCGGCGGCAGCGGCCAGATTCGCCTGCAACAGGGTTTTTTCTCCATCCAGCAGACCTGTCACAAATGTCACGGCACCGGCCGCTACATCTCCGATCCCTGCACGGCCTGCCACGGCGCGGGGCGCGTCAAGACACACAAGACACTGGCGGTAAAGATTCCCGCCGGCGTCGACGAGGGTGATCGCATCCGCCTTTCCGGCGAAGGCGAACATGGCGTAAACGGCGGCCCGGCAGGCGATCTCTATGTGCAGGTGCACTTGAAGCCGCACCCGGTTTTTTCCCGCGAACACAACGACCTGCACTGCGAGATGCCCATCTCCTTTACCACCGCCGCTCTGGGCGGAGAGATCGAAATTCCCACGCTGGATGGCGCCGCCAGCCTGAAGATACCCGCCGAGACCCAGAGCGGACGTACCTTTCGCCTGCGCGGCAAGGGCATCAAGGGCGTCCGCAGCCACACCCACGGTGACCTGCTCTGCCATGTCGTCGTGGAAACGCCTGTGCGCCTTACCGAACGCCAGAAGGAACTCCTGCGAGAACTGGAAACCATCTCTACCGATCACGACGGCAAACACCACCCGCGCGCCCAGTCATGGATGGATAAGGTAAAAGACTTCTTCGGCAATTAAAAAAGCGGCAAAAGGCAGTCTTCGATCTGCTGGTATTGAGATTCTGTGATTCCCATTGTCAGGCTCCAGTGATTTTTATAACTGAAGCATGACATCTTTTAGGGGTAGTGCGAACATGACCTAAAAAAAGCAAGAAATTAGCGGCAGCCCTTCAGGGCTGCCGGTCTAACGTCATTGGGAAGGGGTTTGCATCCCCTCCCCAATGGCTACGGATTGATCCCCCGGCCTTCAGGCCGGGGTTTCATCTTCGCACCGCCCTGAAGGGTGGGGTTTCAAACCGGAGTTAGTTTTACGATCAAAAAGTAAAAACCACTTTTTGCCGGTTTTGGGGGAAAGGCAACGCAAAACTCGTCCGGTCTATACAGTTTCGTCAGTGCGCCCGCTTTTCTTTCCCTCTGACAAGGGGGGATTGAGGGGGGGTTGCAGCGGTTCAGCCGTACAGGAGGCAGATTTTTTACCGGCACGCCCTTTCTCTCTCCCGCAAAAGGGGAAGAAGATGGCTTACACCCTGCAAAGTGTGGCACGTAGCGCCAGGAGGGGGTGCGGCGGTTCAGAAGGACGAAGCCGATAAACCTAAATTCCTCCGTTCCCTGCTATCGACCCCCGATAACCTGATTGGGCAGAGCGAGAAAGAATGGATTTCTGGTCTTGCAGGCGAGGAATTGCCTGATGATGTAACGCACGAGGGCGCTCCATCGTACTGTTTT
>JAITRP010000181.1 GCA_031288305.1 Zoogloeaceae bacterium | reverse complement strand
TCATCGTTCGTGAATTGCCGCAACGCGCCTTCCGGCAACGTCGCAATGTCCAGTGTGGCCTTGCTCACATCGGCGCCAACGAAGATGTCCAGGTCGCTTCTCCCTTCCTTGTGTTCCATGCGGTGTGTTCCCGTGCAACCGTTCGGGTTTCAGGCAACCCGCCGCCAGAAAATGAGGGAACCGATCCTCGCTCTCCCACGAACTTGTCTTGCAGACAGAGCTTGGGGGTATCGATCTGACTCCCTCAGATCGAATTCTCCAACATACAAGGGGGGGCACGGCGTATGGTCAGGGTTTCTGGGAAAGTTGCAGCCTGCAAGGGTGCTACGCGCCGCATAAAACGATACCTTCTCCCGCCCCTGACGGGGTGCCCTCCCCCGCAAGCGTGGGAGGGGACGGCAAGCCGACAGCGCTCCGTCTGGAAAGGTTTTCCCGCCACTTTTAATTGCACCCGTACGCTTGGGTGCGATCCAAAGTGGAAGAAAAATCGCCCAAGACGAAGCGCTGCCGCGCTCCCTCCCCTGCTGGAGGCGAAAGCGAAAGGACAGCCGCAGACTGGTCTGGCGAAGCCAGATGCAGCAAAGCTGCACACAAGGGGAGGACTGGGGATGGGTTTGCAGCCGCAGAACAGGAACCAGGGTTTCGATGCAAGCTGAATCGCCGCAAACCCTTTGCAGGGCACCCCCCTCAATCCCCCCAGAACCCCCCTCATTCCCCTCTTCACAGGGGGGAATGAGGGGAGCAAGAAGGGGGGTGGGGGAAGACAACCGCGCTTTCCCTGATCGCCAAACCATGCTCAACCTTGAGAAACCAGCAATGGCATACCGATTGAAGGCCAATATCATTTGGACATCCTCCACTTTTCATTGCGCGCTTCTTCTGGCGCGTTCGCGCTCATGAGGCCGACTTTCGCGTAAAATGCCGGTTCGCCGTTCGCGGTATTTGAGGCAAGGCGCGTATGAATTCTCTTGTATTTCCCGGCGTTCCCGATCTTTTCGCCCAGGCAAGGCAATGTCTGCTGACGCCTTGTGATCTCGACGTTTCCCACTTGCAGACGACGTTGGGAAGCATCATGACGCGGCGGGTGGATTACGCCGATCTGTATTTCCAGTATGCCCGCTTCGAATCCTGGAGCCTCGACGAGGGCATGGTCAAGGCGGGCAGCTTCAACATCGATCAGGGTGTGGGCGTACGCGCCCTCTGCGGCGAGAAGACCGCCTTTGCCTATTCGGACGACATCGCGCGGACAGCGCTGGCGGACGCGGCGGCCAGCGTGCGCGCCATTGGCTGGTCTGGGCAGGACGCGGCAAAAATCGGCGGGCAGCGGCTGGAGCGGGCCGCGTCGTTGGTTGCGCGTCCTTTGCCGCCGCCGTTGTATGCCGCCGCCGATCCGCTGACGTCATTGCCTGCCGAAGCCAAGGTGCGCCTGCTGGAACGTCTGGAAAGTTTCGCGCGCGCCGCTGATCCGCGCGTTCGTCAGGTTACGGCAAGCTTGGCCGGGGAATGGAAGGTGGTGCTGGTAGCTGCTTCCGATGGCCGGCTTGCCGCCGATGTGCGGCCCCTGGCGCGAGTTTCGCTGAACGTCATCGTCGAGGACAAGGGGCGGCGCGAACAGGGTTCGGCAGGCGGCGGCGGGCGTCTGGATTATGCGTACTTCAGCGACGCGCGGTTGCGGGGTTACGCGGATAAGGCCGTGCATCAGGCGGCAATCAATCTGGAGGCGCGTCCTGCGCCTGCGGGCGTCATGAGCGTGGTGCTGGGTCCCGGCTGGCCGGGAGTGCTGCTGCATGAAGCGGTGGGGCATGGGCTGGAAGGCGATTTCAATCGCAAGGGGAGTTCCGCCTTTTCGGGACGCATCGGCGAACGGGTCGCCGCGCCGGGCGTGACGGTGATCGACGACGGCAGCCTGCCGGAGCGGCGCGGATCGCTTTCCATTGATGACGAAGGCCAGCCCACGCAGGCGACAACGCTGATCGAGGACGGCATCCTGAAGCGTTATCTGCAAGATGGCCTCAACGCCCGTTTGATGGGAGTTTCCCCTACAGGCAACGGACGGCGCGAATCCTTCGCGCATCTGCCGCTGCCGCGCATGACGAATACCTACATGCTTGCCGGAAAACACGCGCCGGAAGAAATTATCCGTTCGGTGAAAAAAGGGATTTATGCCGTCAACTTCGGCGGCGGTCAGGTGGACATCACCAGCGGCAAGTTCGTATTTTCCATGAGCGAAGCCTATCTGATCGAGGACGGCAAGGCGACAGCGCCGATAAAGGGCGCGACCCTGATCGGCAACGGCCCGGAAGTCTTGACCCGTATCGCCCTGATTGGCAACGACATGGCGCTGGATCCGGGCGTCGGCACCTGCGGCAAGGAAGGACAGAGCATTCCCGTAGGCGTGGGGCTGCCTACCTTGCGGCTGGACGGCATCACTGTGGGCGGGACTTCGCTATGAGCCTGCAATGCTGGTGGGATGACTTTTGCTACGAACTCAAACTGGAGGCGCGCGATTTCCTGCGTATGCTCACAGAATCCAGCACCTGGCTGGTCATTCTGGTGCTGGCGGTCTTCGGGCTGGAAATCTATTTTGGCATGGGCATCGCCCTGCGCTACGACAGTCTGATGCACCTGTGGGGCGTACGCGCCGAGCGTTATTGCCGTGTCCTGGATAACGGTCAGTATCTTCTGCTCATCTATCTTCTTTTTGCCTTTGGCATTGCCATGGTCTATGGCATGGGCCGTCTGGTGAATTACATCAGTGCGCGCAAACAACGGCGTTCGCAAGAAGAAATCCGCCGCCGCGCCTGGATTGCCCTGATCTGTGTGCTGGCCGCCGAATCGCTGGGCGGCGTCGCCATGCTGCTCCTGGTGCGCTGGTGTTAAGGCGAGCCTTGCGCAAGGCGAGGCGCTGATGGATCACTACGAAAATTTTCCGGTTGCTTCCCTGCTGCTGCCCAAGGCGTTGCGCGAACCCATCGCGGAGATTTATCGCTTCGCGCGCATGGCCGATGACATTGCCGATGAAGGCGACGCGCCGCCGGAAGCGCGCCTGCGGCAACTGGCGGCATTCGACGCCGCGCTGCAACGCATCGGGCAGGCATTGGCGGAAGGAACGGAATTCCTTGCGGAAGAAGGGCCAGAGCCACGGCTTTTCCAACGGCTGATGACGGTAATCCAGCGGCATCGGCTGCCCGTACAATATTTTCGCGATCTGTTGTCGGCTTTTTCTCAGGATGTCCGCAAACGGCGTTACGCGGATTTTCCGGAACTGCTGGACTACTGCCGCCGTTCCGCCAATCCCGTTGGACGCCTGATCCTGCACTTGCGCGGCACGCCAACGGCGGCGGATCTGACGCGCTCGGACGCCATCTGCTCGGCCCTGCAGATCATCAATTTCTGGCAGGATGTGGCGATAGACTGGCAAAAGGGACGCGTGTACCTGCCACAGAGCGATTTGCAGCGTTTTGGCGTCCATGAGGCCGACATTGCCGAAAGGCGCTGCGCGCCGGAGTTTTGCGCGCTGATGCGCTTCGAGGTGGAACGCGCGCGTCTGCTGATGCGCCTGGGCGCGCCGCTGGCGCGCGAATTGCCGGGGCGTATGGGCTGGGAGATTCGCCTGACCGTGCAGGGCGGTTTGCGCATCCTGGAAAAGATACAACGCGTCAACTACGATATTTTCCGCCATCGCCCAACGCTGAAGACGCTGGACTGGCTCTACATGACAAAACGCGCGCTTTTTCCGGGTCGTGAACCGGAAAACGGGGATCAGGAACCGGGATGAAGGCGGTGCGGGCTTATGGCATTTCCAGCCCCGGCGGCTTTCTCTTCCTTTATCCGGCTGGCGAAGGATTGGACGAATTCGCGGACCGTTCTGTCATCGTAGCTTTCACTGAAAACGATCACGACGCGGTTCTCATCGACGAAATGGGAAAAGACCGTGAGCACTTTCGATCTGAAATTTCCGCCAGTGAAAATCCTGGCGTCCTTCGCGCGCGCTTTTTTGGCGTTGGCGTAGGTGAAGACCCACACGCTGACATGAAGAGGCGTTCCTTCCGCTTCGCCTCGCCGGTTGAAATGAAAATCCACCCCGGAAATGCCGGTGGCGGAAGCCGGCAGGTTCTTGCCGACGCGATGCGCAATCCGTTTGATGAACTCGGCGGGTGCCGCGTCCTCTTGCAGCAGACTTGCGTCGCCGTCCAGCAAATCCTCTATGATCGCCGCGCGCACTACCTCTTCCGGCGCGAGCGCCCAGCCGGACTGGGCGAAGAACAGGAAAACCAGGAAAGCAACGAGCCGTCTGAACATTGCGATTCACTCCCACTCGATCGTTGCCGGCGGCTTGCCGGAAATGTCGTAGACCACCCGGTTGATGCCGCGCGCCTCGTTGATGATGCGGTTGGAGACGCGTCCCAGCAACTCGTAGGGCAGATGCGCCCAGTGCGCGGTCATGAAGTCGCTGGTGACAACGGCGCGTAGCGCCACGACGTGTTCGTAGGTGCGCCCGTCGCCCATGACGCCGACGCTTTTTACTGGCAGGAAGACGGCAAACGCCTGGCTGGTCAGATCGTACCAGCTTTGGCCAATGTCATTCTCCGAGCACAGGCCGGCGGCGGCGTCCGCCGGGGTTGCTTGCGTCGCGCGCAATTCCTCGATGAAGATGGCGTCGGCGCGTTGCAGGAGTCCGGCGTATTCGCGCTTGACTTCGCCCAGGACGCGCACCCCCAGGCCGGGGCCGGGAAAGGGGTGGCGATAGACCATTTCGCGCGGCAATCCCAGCGCCACGCCCATCTCCCGCACCTCGTCCTTGAACAGTTCCTTCAAGGGTTCCAGGAGCTTCAGATGCATTTCTTCCGGCAGGCCGCCAACGTTGTGGTGGCTCTTGATGGTGTGCGCGCCTTTCTTGTTCTTTCCGGCGGATTCGATCACGTCCGGATAAATGGTGCCCTGCGCCAGCCACTTGGCGGAAGCGAGCTTTTTCGCCTCGCGCTGGAAGACTTCGATGAATTCCCCGCCGATGCGCTTCCTCTTCTGCTCCGGGTCGTCGATGCCCGCCAGCTTTTCCATGAAATCGTCGATGGCGTTTACACGCAGTACCTTGACGCCCAGGTTGCGGGCGAACATCTGCATCACCAGGTCGCCTTCGTTCAGGCGCAGAAGGCCATGATCGACGAACACGCAGGTGAGCTGGTCGCCGATGGCGCGGTGGATCAGCGCGGCGGCCACCGAGGAATCGACGCCGCCGGAAAGTCCCAGGATCACCTCTTCGCCGCCCACCGTCCGCCGGATGGCGGCGACGGCTTCCCCGATGTAATCGCCCATCACCCAGTCCGCGCCGCAGCCGCAGATCGTGCGCACGAAGCGTTCCAGCAGGGCGCGACCCTGCCGGGTATGGGTGACTTCCGGGTGAAACTGCACGCCGTAGAAACGGCGCTTTTCATCCATCATCGCGGCGATGGGGCAGGCGGAGGTTGCGGCGAGCGTCACGAACCCCGGCGGCAGCGCCATTACGGAATCGCCGTGGCTCATCCAGACTTCGAGCACCCTGGCGCCGTCGGCGGCATGGGCGTCGGCGATGCCGTCCAGGAAGGGGGAACGCGCGGTAACGGTCACTTCCGCGTAGCCAAATTCCCGCGCCTTGCCCGCGGCTTCCGCCGTCATCACCTTGCCGCCCAGTTGTTCGGCCATTGTCTGCATGCCGTAGCAGATGCCCAGCACCGGCACGCCCAGCTCGAACACCGCCGCGGGCGCGCGCGGCGCGTCGCCTTCCGTCACCGAACTGGGTCCGCCGGAAAGAATGACGCCCCGCGCGCCGTAACGCCGAACGAAGTCGTCGGAAACGTCACAGGGGTGGATTTCGCAAAACACTTTCGCCTCGCGCACGCGGCGGGCGATCAGTTGCGTGACCTGGGAACCGAAGTCGAGGATGAGGATTTTTTGATGGGACACGGCGTTCAGGGAAAGGAAGACAGGAAGCAAAGGGCGGCCAAGCCGCCGCTCAGTCCTCGATCACGCCCTCTTCGGCGACCGGGAAGAGTTCTGGCGTCATTGGCGCGATGGAAGGTGGGTCTGGCGGCGGGACAGACGGCATTGCGGCTTCGGCGGCGGAACCGCCCAGAAGTTGCAGGATGGCGGCAAGTTCGTCCCGGATCTGGCGGATGGACAACGGTTTTTTTTCTGGCGCGTCGGCGGCGGCTTCCAATAGTTCCTCTTCCAGGCGATTGCGCGCGCCGCTGATGGTGAAGCATTGGCTGTAGAGCAGTTCGCGGATGCGGCGCACCAGCAGCACTTCATGGTGCTGGTAATAACGCCGGTTGCCGCGCCGCTTGACAGGTTTCAACTGGGTGAATTCCTGTTCCCAGTAACGCAGCACATGCGGCTTGACGCCGCACAGCTCGCTCACTTCACCGATGGTGAAGTAGCGTTTGGCGGGAATGGGCGGGAGGTCCTCCTCACTGGCCGTGACGGGCTGGTTATGCCGATGTTCCATTGAAGGCCTCTTCCACGTCCGCCTTCAACCGCTGGCTGGCGTGAAAAGTAACGACACGACGAGCGGTGATGGGGATTTCCTCGCCGGTCTTGGGGTTGCGTCCAGGACGCTGCGGCTTGTCGCGCAACTGGAAATTTCCGAAGCCGGAAAGCTTGACGCCTTCGCCCCGCTCCAGCGCGTCGCGGATTTCCTCGAAAAAAGCCTCCACCATGTCCTTGGATTCGCGTTTGTTGAGACCGACCTCCACAAAAAGGAGGTCGGAAAGCTCTGCTTTGGTCAAGGTCTTGACAGGCGTGGATAAACTCATGTTGCACACTGGGAAAGCGGGCGACGCAAACGGAAATCCGGCGCGAATCTGTTTGTTGGGGCGCGATTCAGGTTCGCAGTTGCGCCTGAAAATTCTGTTCCAGATAGGCAGTGATTCTGGTTACGACGAGATCAATGTCCGCATCTGATAAAGTACGTTGAGTATCTTGCATAACTATACGAAAAGCAAGGCTTTTTCTTCCTTCCGGGATGCCTTTCCCCTGATATAAATCGAAGAGATGGATGTCGCAGACCTGTTGGGGCGCGTGTTGTTTCATGCCGCGCAGGATGTCGTCCAAGGGCAGCGCCTGATCGACCAGCACGGCCAGATCGCGGATGGCGGGCTGGAAGCGGGAGACTTCCGCATAAGCGGGCAGGCCCCTGGAAGTCAGCGCCTCCAGTTCGAGTTCGCAGACGATGGGCGCGGCGGGCAGTTCGTATTGTTGCGTCCACCGTGGATGCAGTTCGCCGATGTAGCCGGCGTTTCGTCCCGCCAACCAGATGCTGGCGGCACGCCCGGGATGCAGGGCGGGATGCGCGCTGCGCGCGAACGAGAGTTCGGCGGGCGCAAACAGGCTTTCCACATCGCCCTTGAGATCAAAGAAATCGACCTTGTTGGCGTCGCGCCCCCAGCCTTCGGGCAAACGCGCGCCATACGCCAGCAGCGCCAGACGCCAGGGTTGTTGATGCCCGCCCTCCCTGGCGTGCGCGAAGCCGCGCCCCATCTCGAAGAGGCGAACGCGCGACTGCTTGCGTTTCAGGTTGGTGACGAGATTGTCGATGAGGCCGCCCAACAGCGAGGAACGCAGGACGGCAAGCTGGCTGGCGATGGGGTTGGCAAGACGCACCGGCGACTCGTTGGCGGCAAGGTCGCGTTCCCACTCCTCCGGCACAAAGGCGTAGTTGATGACTTCCTGGAAGCCTCGACCGGCAATCTGCTGGCGCAATCGGAAGCGCGCGCGCCGGTTTTCCGGCTGCGGCAGCATGGCAAGCTGCCCCCTGGGTTCCGGCGCGGGCAGGTTTTCGTAGCCATGCACACGGGCGATTTCCTCGATCAGGTCTTCCTCAATGGCAATGTCGAAGCGATAACTGGGCGGCGTCACCAGAAAATCCGTGCTCTCGCGGGTAAACGGCAGTGCGAGGCGCGTCAGGTATTCCGTAATCTCCGCCGCGCGAAAGGGCGTTCCCAGCACCTTGGCCAGTCTGGGCGGGCGCAGGCGCACGACGGGACGTTTGGGCAGATGTTCGTTTTCTATGGCGTCCGTGACCGCGCCCGCCGTGCCGCCGCAGATTTCCACAATCAGGGCGCTGGCGTATTCCAGCGCGTTCGCGCAATTGCCCCAATCCACGCCGCGCTCGTACCGGTACGCAGCATCGCTGGAAAAATTGTGCCGCCGCGCCCGTCCCGCGATGGCGGCAGGCGCAAAGAAAGCGGATTCAAGAAAGACTTCCGCCGTCTCCAGCGTGATGGCGCTCTCTTCGCCGCCCATGATGCCCGCCATTGCCTTTGCGCCCGTCTCGTCGGCAATCACCAGGATGTCATCGGAGAGCGCAATCTCCTGCCCGTTCAACAACAGCAGTTTTTCGCCAGCCGTCGCCATGCGGACATGGATGTCGCCGCAAAGACGAGCGTTATCAAAGGCGTGCAAGGGTTGCCCCAAGGTCAGCATGACATAGTTGGTGATGTCGACCAGCGCGGAAATGCTGCGCAGACCGCTGCGCAACAGACGGCGGCGCATCCATTCCGGCGTTGGCGCTTTTGCGTCCACCCCGCGGATGATCCGCCCGCAATAGCGCGGACAGGCGTCGGGCGCTTGCAGATGCACGGCGTGAGCCGCGGAGTCGGTGATGGCGACCTGGGAAATCTGCGGCAAAGTGAGAGACGCGCCGGTCAAGGCGGCGACTTCGCGGGCAATGCCGGCAAGCGACAGGCAATCCGCGCGGTTGGGCGTGAGCTTCAGGGTATGGAGGCAATCATCCAGATCGAGATAATCTCGGATGGATTGCCCTGCCGGAGCGTCGGCGGGCAGGGACATGAGACCGGCGGCGTCTTCGGAAATCCCCAGTTCCCTTGCCGAACAGAGCATCCCGAAGGATTCGACGCCCCGAACCTTTGCGGCCTTTATCCTGAAGTCCCCCGGCAAAACGGCATCCGGCAGGGCGCAGGGCGCTTTCAGCCCCGCCGCCGCGTTGGGCGCGCCGCAGACGATCTGCCGGAGCGCGCCGTCGCCTGCATCCACTTGGCAAACGTTCAGACGGTCGGCGTCCGGGTGCTTGGCGACCGATACGATCTCGGCTACGACCACGCCCGTAAAGGCGGGCGCGGCGGCTTTCATTGCTTCCACCTCCAGCCCGGCCATGGTCAGGAGATGGGCGAGTTCATCGCTGGAAAGCACGGGATTGACGAAGGTTCGCAGCCAGGATTCGGAAAATTGCATGGGAATCTCGCTTGTAAGGCAAAAGGGGGATAAATTCAGACGAACTGACGCAAAAAGCGCAGATCGCCCTCGAAGAACAGACGCAGGTCATTGACGCCATAACGCAGCATGGCGAGCCGATCTGGACCAAAGCCGAAAGCGAAGCCTGTGTATTTTTCCGGGTCTATGCCCGCGTGGGTGAGCACATTGGGATGCACCATGCCGCAACCGGCAATTTCCAGCCATCGTCCCTTCTGCGTCTCGCGCATGAAGGCCACGTCGATTTCGGCGGAAGGCTCGGTAAAAGGGAAAAACGAGGGGCGAAAGCGCACCTCCAGATCGTCGGTCTCGAAAAAGCGGCGCAGGAAATCGGCAATCACGCCTTTCAGGTCGGCAAAGGAAACGTTTTCGCCCACCCACAAGCCTTCGACCTGATGGAACATCGGGGAGTGGGTGGCGTCCGAATCGACGCGATAGACGCGCCCCGGCGCGATGATGCGAATTTCCGGCATGCTTTCCTGTCCCGCGTATTTCGCCACATGCGCCTGCATGTAGCGCGCCTGGATAGGGCTGGTGTGCGTACGCAGCAATACCCCTTGTGCAAGGCTCCCGCGTTCATCGAGCAAATAAAAGGTGTCGTGCATGGAACGCGCCGGATGGTCCGCGGGCGTGTTCAGGGCAGTGAAATTATAAAAATCGGTCTCGATTTCCGGACCATCGGCCACGGCGAAACCGATGGAAGCGAACAGGCGCTCAATGCGCTCCAGCGTGCGCGTCACCGGATGCAGGCCGCCTTGCGCCTCGCCACGTCCCGGCAGGGTTACGTCCAGCGCTTCCTCGGCCAGCCGCGCCGACAACTCGGTCTGCTTGATCGCTTCGCGCCGTTCAGCCAGCGCCGCTTCCACCATCGCCTTCGCCTGGTTGATGACTGCACCGGCGGTTCTTTTCTGCTCCGGCGGCAACGCGCCCAGACCTTTCAGCAATTCGGTAATCCGGCCGCTCTTGCCAAGATACCGCGCCTTGGCCTGCTCCAGGGCGTCCGGGTCATCCGTTGCCGCAAACACGGCGCGGGCTTCCTCGACGATCCGATCCATATCCTGCATGGGACTTCTATCCTGAAAAGAAATTGGGCATGGTACCCGGTAAGCACACGAAAGAGCAAGAACATCGCGCCCTTCGCGCTTTTTCAGGACGCAAGACATTCTGTTTTCATGGAATTGGAGCGGCAGGAGGCGTAAACCGGCACATAAAAAAGGAGGTTCCGAAGAAGCCTCCTCTTTTCAGATTTCGTTTTCCCTTCAAGCGCCAAGCGCGGCCTTGGCCTGGTTGGCGAGCGAGGTGAAGGCCGCCTTGTCGAAGACGGCGAGATCGGCCAGCACCTTGCGGTCGACTTCGATATTGGCCTTTTTCAGCCCGTTCATGAAGGTGCTGTATTTCAGTCCCAGTTCGCGGGAAGCCGCGTTGATGCGGGCAATCCACAGAACACGGAACTGGCGCTTTCTCTGGCGGCGGTCGCGGTAGGCATATTGTCCGGCCTTCATCACCGCCTGTTTGGCGATGCGATAGACGTTCTTCCTGCGGCCGCGATACCCCTTGGCCTGTTCCAGGACTTTCTTGTGACGCGCCCGCGCGGTAACGCCCCGTTTGACTCTTGGCATGTTCTTCTCCTTTTATCCGGCGTAGGGCAACATGGCGCGCACCATGGCGACATCGCATGCCCGCACATTGGTGATGCCGCGCAACTGGCGTTTGGCCTTGGTGGTCTTCTTGGTGAGAATGTGACGCTTGAACGCCTGGCTTCGCTTGATGCTGCCGGAAGCGCGCACCTTGAAACGCTTGGCCGCGCCGCTTTTGGTTTTCATTTTGGGCATGATGCCTCCTATTTTGCATGACGGCAGGTGTTCCCCTTCGGGGACGCTTGTTTGACCTGGCACGTCACTTGGCACGTCAAAAAGTAAAAATCTACTTTTTGCCGGGCTAATTTGGGTTTGAAACCAGGCAAAGCCTGGCTTCAAACCGTGTAACCCCAACGCAAAACCAGCACGGCCTTGGGGTTGCGTTGCTTTCCTATGCAATCGCCTTGTCGGCGGGTTGCCTTTCGGATTTCTCCGCGGATTTCTCCGGTTTCCCGGGTTTTTCTCCGGGCTTTTTCTTGACGGGCGCGACGATCATGACCATCTGCCGTCCTTCCATCCGGGGCATTTGCTCCACCTGGCCAAAGGCTTCCAGATCGGTTCTGACACGCTCCAACTGGCGCATCCCGAATTCCTGGTGCGCCATCTCGCGGCCCCGAAAGCGCAAGGTCACCTTGACCTTGTCTTCTTCTTCCAGGAAACGCACCATGTTGCGCAACTTGATCTGGTAGTCGTTCTCGTCGGTGCCGGGGCGCAGCTTGATTTCCTTGACCTGCACCTGCTTTTGTTTCAGCTTGGCCTCGTGCGCCTTTTTGGCTTCCTGGTACTTGAATTTGCCGTAATCCATGATCCGGCATACTGGCGGCTTGGCCAATGGCGCGATTTCCACCAGATCCAGTCCCGCTTCGTCGGCCAGGTACAGCGCCTGTCTCGCGCTCACGACCCCCAATTGTTCGCCTTCCTTGCCAATCAGCCGCACTTCCGGCGTATTGATTTCTTCATTCAAGCGATGCGACTTGTTCAGAGCGATGGTCAAACTCCTAAAAAATAGACAAAAACTATGCCGTGCCTCCCCGCGCTGCGGCTTCTTCCCGAAGCCGGGCGACCAGATCGGAAAGGCTCATCTGCCCCAGATCATGACCGCCGCGAGTGCGCACGGCAACCAGATTCTCCGACTTTTCCTTATCGCCGACGATCAGCTGATAAGGCAGCCGGTTCAAACTATGCCCGCGGATTTTATAAGTAATTTTCTCATTGCGCAAATCCGCTTCCGCCCGGACGCCTTCTGCGCGCAACTTTTTCACCACACTGGCCGCGTATTCGGCCTGGCGCTCGGAAATACTCGCCACTACCGCCTGCACCGGCGAAAGCCAGAGCGGCAGCGCCCCCGCGTAATGTTCGATCAGGATGCCGACGAAACGCTCCAGCGAGCCGAAAAGCGCCCGGTGCAGCATTACAGGCCGCTTGTGGCTGTTGTCGGCATCGACGTAGTGAATATCGAAACGCTCCGGCAGGTTCATGTCCAC
Organism: Zoogloeaceae bacterium; assembly: GCA_031288305.1. Classification (GTDB taxonomy): domain Bacteria; phylum Pseudomonadota; class Gammaproteobacteria; order Burkholderiales; family Rhodocyclaceae; genus Azovibrio. The sequence goes on along the minus strand of JAITRP010000181.1, from coordinate 2,662 downwards.
CTGCAAGGTGCCGCATTGCCAGTCGCGGCCAATGGCGTCGCGCAGCACGAATTCGAGCTTCGGCCCGTAGAACGCGCCCTCGCCGGGGAAAAGTGTGTACGCCACCCCCATGCGGTCGAGCGCCTGCGACAACGCCCCTTCGAGTTTGTCCCAGATTTCATCGGAGCCGATGCGATGATCGGGACGGGTGGAAAGCTTTACCCGCACATTCTCGAAACCGAAATCCTTGTAAATCTGGAAAATCAGTTGCGCCACATCCCGGCATTCGGCTTCCATCTGTTCTTCGGTACAGAAGATATGCGCGTCATCCTGAGTGAAGTGCCGCACGCGTAAAAGGCCGTGCAGCGCGCCGGAAGGCTCATAACGATGCACCTTGCCGAATTCCGCCATGCGCAGCGGCAGGTCGCGGTAACTCTTGACGCCCTGGGCATACATGGCGACCGCGCCAGGACAGTTCATCGGCTTCAGGGCAAACACGCGCCCATCCTCGGTTTCGGTGGTAAACATGTTTTCCCGGTAATTGAACCAGTGCCCGGAAGTCTCCCACAGGGCGCGATCCATCACGTCCGGGGTATTGACTTCCACATAGTCCGCCTGCTCCTGACAATCGCGCATGTAGGCGATCAGTTTCTGGAACAGGAACCAGCCCTTGGGATGCCAGAATACTGACCCCGGCGCTTCGTCCTGGAAGTGAAAGAGATCGAGCTGACGTCCCAATTTGCGATGATCGCGCTTTTCGGCCTCTTCCAGCATGTGCAGATAGACGTCCAGTTCTTCCTTTTTCGCCCAGGCGGTGCCGTAGATGCGCTGGAGCATCTCGTTTTTCGCGTCGCCGCGCCAATAGGCCCCGGCCACCTTCATGAGCTTGAAGACCTTCAATTTGCCCGTAGACGGCACGTGCGGGCCGCGGCACAGATCGATGAAATCGCCTTGGCGATAGAGGGAAACCGCTTCCCCTTCGGGAATGGCGGCGATCAGTTCGGCCTTGTATTTTTCCCCCGCGGCCAAAAAGAAGCGGACGGCCTCTTCCCGCGCCCAGACTTCGCGGACGATGGGGAAATCCCGTTTGGCAATCTCTGCCATGCGCCGTTCGATGGCGGCCAAGTCTTCGGGGGTGAAGGGGCGGCTGTAGGCAAAATCGTAATAGAAGCCGTTTTCGACCGTGGGGCCGATGGTGACCTGCGCTTCCGGGTAGAGTTCCTTGACCGCGTGCGCCAGGAGGTGCGCCGTGGAATGACGGAGAATCTCCAGCCCGTCGGCGTCTTTGCCGGTGACGACGGCAAGGGTGGCGTCTGCTTCGATTTGATGCGAGACATCCACCAGCCGCCCATCCACCCTGCCCGCCAGCGCCGCCTTGGCCAGCCCCGCGCCAATGCAGGCAGCCGCCTCGCCCACGGTCACAGGACAGGGAAAGGAACGCAGAGAACCGTCGGGCAAGCGAATTTCAGGCATGGAATATCCAGTGGGGCACAACAAGAAACACGCAACCAAGTCGCGCCTGTCTCCTGACCACACCCAAAAGGTGTGGTAGGCGCGATTGGATTCGAACCAACGACCCCCACCATGTCAAGGTGATGCTCTAACCAACTGAGCTACGCGCCTGGAAAACCTGGTATTATACGGGGCGGGAAAGGCGAGTCAATACTTGAAGGACAAAGGCGGGCAATCGCATGAATGCTTTTATCATGGCACGCGAGCATTTTCCATTTGTCCCCCCTTTTTTTTGCGTGGGGTGGTGGTCGAAGGCCGGGAGAGGGCGTCGTTTCATGCGGCGCGTAGCGCCCTTGCAGGGTCAAGCCCTCTCCCGCACCTGACGGGGCGTTTCGTTTGCTCCATTTTGGATCATAATGATCACGGCTGAGATAAATGGAGGGTTTTTGCGAGATAAATGGCGGGACGTGGCGGGATGGGGCGGGACTTTGCGGGATGGGGTGTTGCAAAAGTGAGACAGGATTTCAGGAGGGGAGGTTTTCCGCCAGGAAGCGCTGGAGGATGTCGAGGACGCTGGTTCTGTCGTGGGCGGAGAGGCCCAGGAATGGGCGGGCGGGGATGTGGCCGTTCCTGGCGCCGAACTGGTGGACTTCCGCGCCGACGCCCTTGCCTTCGTTGAAGGCGCGGTTGCTGCCGATCTCGACCGACGCGCCGCCGTCCGTGACCTGGTAGCGGATGGTGCGGGAGAGTTCGCCGGTATCGATCAGCGGTCTTTGGGAAGCCGCGCCGATCCGTGTCTGCGCCGCCTTGCCGCGTTTGGAGAGTCTGCCGTCCTTTTTGAAGTTGTTTTTGCCGATGTCGCCCATCATCTTCCGGTAACGGGCGAGCACGGTTCCCGGTTTCAGGGCAGGCCAGGGGGTTCCATCGGGGCCGGCGGCGGTCGAAAAGCGGCGGCGGGTGGATTCGGAGAGTTCCTCGCCGATGTCCTTCATGATGGGGCGCATTCCGGCGGGGGTGAAGCTTCTGGCGATCCGGTTCAAGACGGCCAGAACCGTCCGGTCGTCGCAGCGGAAGGAAATGGAAGCCACTATGCCGCCGTATCCTCTTCGTCGTCGTCTTCGTCCAAAAGGCCGAAGCGCTCCATGTCTTCGGGGGTTCCGCCCGCCTTGATCCAAGCGTCCAGCATCCGCTGGCTTTCCTCGTTGATCCCAAACGCAGAGGAGGCGAGGCG
>JAITRP010000123.1 GCA_031288305.1 Zoogloeaceae bacterium | reverse complement strand
AGACCCCGGCCTGAAGGCCGGGGTTTCGACCGTAGCCATTGGGGAGGGGAGAGAAACCCCTTCCCAATGACGTTAGACCGGCAGCCCTGAAGGGCTGCCGCTAATTTCTTGCTTGCCTTTACTCCAAAAAAGGGCGAGCGAAGCAGTCCCTTTTTTGCTGACTGAACCGGCAAAAAGCGGATTCTTGCTTTTTGACGCTTTCCTAACGCCACGGACGGTTATATGCGCCAAGCGTCACCTGTTGGCCTTCGGCGACGCGCGCCAGTTCGTCCTGCCAAAGGGCGTCTACCTGGTAGGCTACGCCGCGCCGCATGGCGTCCATCGCGCCATTCAGCGCCGCGCGCATGACTTTGGTCACCTGGGCGACATAAGCCGGACTGCGCTGACGGCCTTCAATCTTGAGGGCGGCGACGCCGATGTTGATGATTTGCGGCAGCACCGCCAGCACATTCAGGCTGGTGGGTTCTTCCAGCGCGTAATAGGTTTCGTCCCGCACCGTGAAGCGCCCCTTGCACAGCGCCGGATAGCCCGCCGATTCCTGCGGCGCGAAGGTGTCGATGAGAACGCCGTTCAACCGCGCGTCCATGTATTCGCCAAGGGCTTCGTCCGGGCGCGCGGGACGTTTCTCCCAACGCACGAATTTCGCGGGCGAACAGGCGCCGGCAATGTTGGGTGATTCGCCAGTGGCGTAGGAAGAAAGCCAGCAACGGCCTTCATTCATCACGCACAGGCTGCCGAAGCCGAAGACTTCCACTTCCACCGTGGTATGGGCAATCAGGTTTTCCACCTGCGCCAGGGTAAGGACGCGCGGCAGCACGGCGCGGCGAATGCCGAAGGCGCGCCGGCAAAAGTTGATGGCTTCGTAATTGGTTGCCGAACCCTGCACGGAAAGATGCAGATGGAGGTCGGGATAGCGTTCGCGCGCATAGCTCATGAGGCCGACATCGGCGAGGATGAGCGCGTCCGCGCCAAAGCCCGCCGCCGTATCCACCGCCTTCCGCCAGACGTCTTCGCGTCCGGGTTGCGGGTAGGTGTTGATGGCAAGCAGGATTTCCCGCCCGTGCTGATGGGCATAGTCCACGCCGGCGGCGAGCGTCTTGTCGTCGAAATTCAGACCGGCGAAATTGCGCGCGTTGGTGTCATTCCTGAACCCGGCATATACCGCGTCCGCGCCGCAATCAACCGCCGCCTTCAAGGCGGGCAGACTGCCGGCGGGACAAATCAGGGCAGGGGTTTTACCTGCGTTCATGATGCTCCAGACTTCCGTTGTATGCGTTGAGGACTGACAAGTATATATGCGCGCCGCGGGGAAATCGCGCTTCCTTTGAAATGGGGCGCGATCCGCAATGGAATTTCGTCATGCTCAGGGGTGGCTTCCGAAATTGAACCGCCGTCTGAAAAAGCCACATCGCGCAGCCCGGACAATGACGAGGTTGAAGGCGAGATCGGGGCTTCTCCGCTTTTCATCGCGCCTTCGTCCTGCCACAATTCCCATCTCGTTTTTGTAGGCGGCGTATCCATTTTGCGCGTACCATCCCATCGTCTGTGAAACTATCATTGCGGGAGACAATGAATCATGAAAAAAACCGTTCTGGGACTGATCATCGCGCTGCTCGTTTCCGGCACGCTCATTGCGGCGATCAGCGGACCGTCTGGAGAACCGGAGAACAGGGAAGGCAACGCGGCGGCCAGCGCGCCGCAAGCATCCGCGGACGAGGCCAGCACTTCGCGCTCCGTTCCTCCCTCGTCCGATGAGCCGGTTACGCCCATCATCCCCGCGCCTCCCGTGGAATTCCGCGTCCCTGGCGCGGAAAAGCCCATCGAGTTGCGCGAGCTGGTCATCGAGAGCGAAATCTTCGGCGTCTTCGCGCAGACCACGGTGGAGATGCGGTTCTACAACCCGAACGCGCGGGTGCTGGAAGGCGAATTGCAGTTTCCGCTCGCCGACGGCCAGACCATTACCGCTTTCGCGCTCTCGCTGAAGGACGCGAAGGGCAAGGAGACGATGCGCGAAGCCGTGCCCGTGCCCAAGAACAAGGGGCGGCAGGTTTTCGAGGCCGTCATCCGGCAACAGATCGACCCCGCGCTGCTGGAAGTCACCCAGGGCGGGCATTTCAAGCTGCGCGTCTATCCCCTCTCGCCGGGCGAAACAAGGCGGGTGCGCCTCACCTACAGCGAGCGTCTGCCCAAGGTTCGGGAAGGCGGCGCGCCCCGCCATCTCTACCGCCTGCCGCTTGCCTACGCCTTGCAGCCGGATCGGCTCTCCCTTTCCCTGAAAACGCAAGGCGAAAAACCCGTCTTTGCCGCGCCTGCCGGCCTGCCGCTCGATTTCCAGAAAACGTCCCAAGGCTGGATTGCCCAGGCAAGCGTGAACGGGAAATCCCTGCCTGCCGAACTGCGGCTTGGGATTCCCGCGAATGAAAAGCCGGTCTATTTCGGCGAACACGCGGACAAGACCTATTTTTACGCGGAAGTTCCCTATCCGGCGGGCAGCGTCAAGGCGCGGGAATTGCCCAGGCGCATCGCGCTTTTCTGGGACGCGTCCCTTTCTGGAAGCAAGCGCCGGCATAGAAAGGAATTCGCCTTCCTGGACGCCTTTTTCGCCCAGGCGCGCAACGTGACGGTGCGCCTGCAGAAATTGCGCGACGCGCCGGAAACGCCGCGCGATTTCGTCGTCAAGGACGGCGACTGGGCCGCGCTGAAAAAGGAATTGGCCGATACGCTCTATGACGGCGCGACCAACCTTTCCGCGATGACATTCACGGACGCGGTCGACCTGAACCTCTTGTTTTCCGACGGGCTGGACAACTACAGCGTCACGCCGCTCGCCCCGCCCGCAAGACCGCTCTACGCCGTCTTTTCCGCGCCGGGCGCCGATGCCGTCCGCCTGAAACGCCTTGCCGAACAGGGCGCGCTCATCGACCTCGACACGCTGGATGTTCAGGGCGGCCTCGCGCGCCTGACGCAGCGCCGCCCAAGCGTCGTCGCGGTGGAAGGCGAAGGCATTGCCGAGGCGGTCTGGTCTGCTGTTTCACAGGATACTGTCTCGATCGCGGGGCGGGTTTTCGATCCAACGCGGCCCGTGCGCGTGATATTCGCCGGGGAGGATGGCAAAACGCTCGTCGCGCCCAGCGATACGGCGCGTTTTTCCGGGGTTCCCTTCCTGTGGGCGGCGCTCACCCTGGAGCGTCTGGAGGCCGATTACGATCTCAACCGGGGCGCGATTCGCCGCCTGGGAAAAACCTTCGCCCTGCCCACGCGGGAAACTTCGCTCATCGTGCTCGACCGCGTGGAAGATTACGTCACCCACGACATCGATCCGCCCGCGGAACTGAAGGAAGAATACGACCGCCTGCGCGCCCGGATGCGTCCCGCCGATGCCGAAAACCAGAAGATGGAGCGGGTGTGGGCCGAATGGGAAGCGCGTGACGCCTGGTGGCGGAAGGATTTTCCCAAGGACAAGCCCAAGAGGAAAACTGTCTCCAAATCGCAGAGGGAATACATCATGCGTGAGGGTCCTGCGTCTGCGGCCCCCGCGCCTCCCGCGCCAGTAGAGCGCAGGGCATATGAATCCAAAGAACCACAGGAGGCGCTGGCCAGGCGGCGTAACGACAGCGGTCGCGCCGCGAACGCCTCGAAGGCCGCGGATTCCGCCCCGGCCGATTCCAGCCTCGCCATCCAGTTGCGCCCGTGGTCGTCGAACGCGCCCTACATCGCGCGGATGAAGGCGCTCGATGACGAGAAGGCGTACCGCGTCTATCTGGACGAGCGCCCCGATTATGAAAACAGCGTCGCCTTCTACCTGGATGTCGCCGATCAGTTCCAGCAGCGCGGACGCCGGGATCTGGCGTTGCGCGTGCTTTCCAACCTCGCGGAAATCGATCTGGAAAACCGGCAGATTCTGCGTATCCTCGGCTATCGCCTGCTGGCGGCGGGAGAGGTCAAGACCGCCGTGCTGATTTTTGGCCGCGTTCTCCATCTGGCGGAAGACGAGCCGCAATCCTGGCGCGATCTGGCGCTGGCGCATGAGGCGGCGGGCGAATACCAGGCGGCTGCCGAGCATTTCCACGCCGCGGCAACCCGCATCTTCGTCCGCGGATTCCCCGGCATCGAAGTCATCGCGCTCACCGAAATGAACGCGGCGATCGAAAAGGCCAGGGAGAAAGGCGTCGAGGTTGACACGCGCGCCATCGACCCCGTCTTCCTGAAGAACCGCCCGCTGGATTTGCGCGTCGTCCTCTCCTGGGACAGCGACAACACGGACATCGACCTGCACGTCATCGACCCCAACGGCGAGGAAGCCTTTTTCGGACATCCCCTGAGCTACCAAGGCGGGCGCGTTTCGCCCGACAACACCGTGGGCTACGGCCCGGAAGAATACAGCCTGAAAACGGCCAAGCCCGGCAAATACCGCGTTGAGGTCAAGTTCTATGGCCACCGGCAACAGATCATCTCGGAAGCCACCACCCTGCAACTGGATTTCTTCACCCGCTACGCCAGCGGGAAGGCGCGCAAGGAATCCACCACCCTGCGCCTGAAAAACGCCAAGGAACGGGTTTTGGTCGGAGAATTCGAGGTTACTGGAGGCGGCAAAAAGTAAAAATCTACTTTTTGCCGCCCGATAAAAATCGTCCGGGCGCGATGGCGTGCGTCAGGTCATAGGGGAGAGGGAGGGGCGCGCCCATCATGCGGCTGACGAGAAAATCCGCCATCAGCGCCGACCAGACGATGCCGCGCGAACCAAAGCCTTGCATACACCACAGCCCCGGATATACCGGCGGATGCCGAAAGCGGCGCGGACGCTCCGGCGCGCCGGGCGCATTGGGCGCATAGGGCACGGCGCCGACGATGGGCAGGCGATCCGGCGACATGGGACGAAAGCCGACCCGGCCGCGCAAGTCTTCCAGAGCAACGCGCGCGCCGAACCCCGGCAGCAGCGACTCCAGCTTGGACAGGTTTTCCCGATGATCGGCAAGGCGCGGTTCGTTTTCTGTGTCCTCCAGTTGATAGCTCGCGCCAACGACGCGCACGCCATCCACCAGCGGCGTGACGTAGCCCTGACCGCAGAGCAGGATATCCAGCGGCGGCGTCATCTCCGCCGGCAGCCAGGTGACCTGTCCGCGCGCCGAACGCTGCGGCAGCCAGGAAAATGGCGCAAAGCGCGGCGCTTCCACGCCGCTCGCCATGACCAGATGCGGCGCGCGGGCAATGATCTTGCCGTTGGCGTCCTCCGCCCGCCACATGCCGTCCGCTCTGAAAATGGCGGATACAGGCGTGTTGCAGCGTAAATGGATGTGTTCCGGGTGGCGCAACAGGTTGGCGGCGCAAAGCGAAAAAGGCTGCACCCAGCCGCCGGAAGGAAAAAACCAGCCGCCGCGCGCAACCGGCCAGCCCAGCAAGGCGCTGGCTTCGCTTCGATCAAGATGGCGCAGAAATTCCTCTGGCATTTTCAGCGCGCGCACCGCCTTGATCTGCGCGGCTTCGTGCGCGGCGTCCCGCGCCAGTTGCAAGGCGCCGCTCGCGTCCCAACGCACCGGAAAGCCCGCCGCCGTGAGTTTTTGGAGATGCGCGTAGGCGGCGAGAAATCCGGCGCGGGTCAGGCGCGCCAGAAAATTGTCATCCACGGAAGGCAAGGGGCGCATGACACCTGCAATATTGCCGGATGCGCCCTCCCCCGGCGCACAGCGCGCTTCCAGTAGCGTCACCTGCCAATCCTGTTCGGCAAGCCTGCCCGCCACCGATGTGCCCGCCACGCCCGCGCCAATGACTATCGCATGACGATCGGCGGGCGCGGGCGCGGGATGGGGATGGGGTTTGCGCGATAGATAACGTCCAACCAGCATCTGCCGCTTGCCCGCGAAGCCGGGGCGTTTTTCCAGCGCGAATTCGCAGGCGGAGAGCGCGGCGCGCAAGTGTCCCGCGACCGACCAGGTCGCCAGCGTCGCGCCGGGCGCGGCAAGGCGGGCGATGCCCTTGCAGATGTCCGCTGTCCACAATTCGGGGTTCTTGTCCGGCGCGAAGCCGTCCAGATAAAAGGCGTCGGCGGCCAGCATCAGGCGGCGCAGTTCCTGTTGGGCGTCGCCCAGCACCAGGGTCAGCGACAGGCGTCCGTCATTCAGCCAGATTCTGTGGATGCCGGGGACGGGAAGCGGCCAAGAGGCGTGCAGTTCGGCGGCCAGCGGCGCGAATTCAGGCCAGATCGCCTGCGCCTGCCGCAGATCGGAGCAAAGGAACGGATGCTTTTCGAGCGAGATGAAGTAGAGGCGCGAACAGGCTTGCGGATCGGCGCGCCAGGCCGCCCAGGTCGTCAGGAAATTGAGTCCCGCGCCAAATCCGGTTTCCAGAATGACGAATCGTTCCCGCCCGCGCCAGCGCGCGGGCAAATCGTTGCCTTGCAAAAATACATGCCGCGCCTGTTCCAGGCCGCCGTGACGGGAATGATAGACATCCTGGTAATCGGGCGACCAGAGTACGCCATCCGCATCGAAGGCCAGTTGCGCGGGGACGAGCGGACTCGGCATGTCGATGATGTGTCAATGTTTCAACGGCGAGCCAGGGAGGAGTAAAGAAAATCGGAAGGATTGAGCGGACTGCCGTTCTTGCGCACTTCAAAATGCAGATGCGGGCCGGTCGAGCGTCCCGTGCTGCCCAGTTCGCCCACCAGTTGCCCTTGCCGCACCATCATGCCCGCCGTGACCTTGATGGCGGACATATGCGCGTAACGGGTAATCAGTTCGCCGCCGTGATTGATTTCCACCAGATTGCCGAATTCATGATGGTAGCCCGCGTTCACCACCACGCCGCCCGCGGCGGCCAGCACGGGCGCGCCGTGGGGAGCGACGAAATCCAGTCCTTCATGCAGGGCCAGCCCTCGGCCAAAAGGATCATTGCGCACGCCAAAGGGCGATCCCAGACGCGACGGACCGGCAACCGGCATGCTCGTCGGCAGGAAGGCGCGGCGTACCATGTCGGCGCGCAACAGGGATTCCATGCCGGAGAAATTCGAGGTCTGCGCCTCGATCCGTTGAGACAGGGCGTCAATGTCCTCCGCCAGTTTTTTTTCATCGACCGGCGCGGGCACGAAGGGGCCGCCTTCGTTTGGATGTCCCGATCCGCGCGCGGGCGGTTCCACGCCCGCCCTGGAAAACAGGTGTTGTCCCAGGCTATCCAGATGCACCATCTGCGCCTGCAATTCGCCCACCCTGGCCGCCAATGCCTGGAGGTTGCTTTTGGTTTGCGCTTCCTTGTCCCGCATTTCCCGCGTCTGCATGGCCTCGATCTGCGCCTGCACCATCGGCAGGCGCAAATGCACGGCAAGCCAGGAGAGCGCGGAAGAACCGAACAACACCGCCAACAGAAAAACGCCAAACACTGCGACAATATGGCGCATGTTGACATCAATGCTCTTCGCCAAAGGAAAACGGCTGGAAACCAGAATGACCTGCATGGGTTCCCCCTTATGCTGACTGCAAACGATCTGTTCATCCGCTCCGAGTCTACGGCTCGACTCATTGCCCACGCCCGCCTGATTGCGCGGCTGGGCGAGTGTTTCGCCCAAATCGCCCCGGCGAATCTGGGCGCGCAAGCGCGAGTGGCGAATTACAGGCCGGAAACGGAAACCGTGGTGATTCACGCCAACAATGGCGCGGTTGCCGCCAAAATCCGGCAAATCAACCAACGTCTGCAGAATGGTTTTGTAAAAATGGGCATGCAGTGTAATCAGATCGAGATCAAAGTTCAACCCATGCAAAACCCTGCGCAATTAATCACTTCAGAGAAAAAGTTCCTCACGCGGCACAGCGCCCGCAGCCTCCTCGCCTGTGCCGACGCCATGCCGCCCGGCGCGCCGCTGGCGCTGGCGCTGCGCGCGCTGCTGGCAAGAGCCAGCATCCGGGATCAGGAAGAGGAGCCAGGCGGCAAAAAGTAAAACCCCACTTTTTGCCGGTTCAGTCAGCAAAAAAGGACAGGCAAAGCCTGCCCTTTTTTGGGTAAAGGAAACGAAAACCCCACGGCTGGACTGGTTTTGCGTTTGGTTTGCACAGTTTGCAGGTGGGCTTTGCCTGGCTGCAAACCCAAGATAAACTGGCAAAGAGCAGGCTTTTGCTTTTTGCCGCCTCCCAACCGAGGCAGGTCTTAACGATGACAAGAGTATTTCCAGCGGCCAAAGGAGGGCTGCGCACATGACCCGTATCTGGAATTTCAGCGCAGGCCCCGCCACGCTGCCGGAAGCCGCGTTGCGCGAGGCGCAGGCGGAATTGCTGGATTGGCATGGCGCGGGCGCCAGCATCATGGAGATGAGCCATCGCGGCAAATGCTTCAGCGAAGTCCTGGAGACGGCAAAGGCCGATCTGCGCGCGTTGCTCGCCATTCCAGAAAATTACCGAGTGCTTTTTTTGCAGGGCGGCGCGACCCTGCAATTTTCCGCCGTGCCCATGAATCTTCTGGCCGGACGCTGTGCCGATTACGTGGTGACCGGCGCGTGGTCGAAAAAAGCCTGGCAGGAAGCGGCGCGCATCGAAAAAGCCGTGGGTAAGGTTCGCTTGGCCGCGACTACCGAGGCGGAAGGCCAGCCCGCCGACGGTTTTTGCAGCTTTCCCCGCGCCGACGAAATGCGTCTCGACCCCAAGGCCGCCTATCTGCATGTCTGCACCAACGAGACCATACACGGCGTGGAAGTGCGGGACGACGCCCTGCTGCCAGAGGGCGCGACCGTGGTTGCCGACATGAGTTCGCACATTCTTTCGCGCCCCGTGGATATCTGGCGATACGGCCTCATTTACGCGGGCGCGCAAAAAAACATCGGGCCTTCCGGCATGACGCTCGTCATCGTGCGCGAAGACCTGCTGGGACAGGCGGACGCGAATGTCACGCCTCGCCTGCTGGATTACCAGGCGCAGACGGAAAATGATTCCATGCTGAACACGCCGTGCACCTTTGCCATCTACATGGCCGGACTCGTGTTCAAATGGCTGAAAAAGGAAGGCGGCCTTGTCCGCATGGCGGAAATCAACCTGGAGAAGGCCGCGCGCGTCTACGAAACCATCGAGGAGAGCGGCGGCTTTTACCGGAATCCGGTAGAGGAAGCATGCCGCTCGCGCATGAACATTCCCTTTACGCTCCCCACCCCGGAACTGGAAGCCGAATTCGTGCGCGAATCCGAAAGCAGGGGATTCATGGGCCTGAAAGGCCATAAATCCGTAGGCGGCATCCGCGCCTCGCTCTACAACGCCATGCCCAGGGAAGGCGTAGAGGCGCTGGTCGAATTCATGCGGGAATTCGCGGCAAGACGCAGTAAAAGGAATTGAGCGCGCGTCAAAAGCAGGTTTTGACGCTTTCTCATGGGCGCAACCCAAAGTGGATCGAGCGCAAAACCCATGTTCACCTTCAAGCTCGTCATTGCGATGGCAGTACTCCCGTGCTGGCATGACCGGAGAATCAGCTGATGGCAAAACAGGGTAGCAAGAAATTAGCGGCAGCCCTTCAGGGCTGCCGGTCTAACGTCATTGGGAAGGGGTTTCTCTCCCCTCCCCAATGGCTACGGATTGATCCCCCGGCCTTCAGGCCGGGGGATCAACCTTCGCACCGCCCTGAAGTGTGGGGTTTCAAACCGGAGTTAGTTTTACGATGACCAAAAAATCTCTGACAGACAAGACGGCATTCAATCCTGATCCAGTGTTGCCCTTTGCGCTGAGAATCAGCGACTTTGAACATGCAATGCTGGATATTTACGATTTTTTCAACGACGTGAATACCTTGTTGTCAAGTAAGGGCTTGCGTCGCCTTGATGACATGATGCGACCAGCGGCGATGTCGGGCCTTATCTCCGACATGGTGACGGCTTCGTTGGCCAAGTTTTCGCGTTCCCTGGTTGAAAACCGCCATTTCAACGGACACCCAGATCTGATTGTACGAGGAAAATATGCGGGCGATTCCGTAGCGTCCGGGTTGGAGGGTATTGAGATCAAAACCACTCGGAAAACCGGTGGCGCAGTGGATACCCACGGCGCGCGAGCACAATGGATGTGCGTGTTTGTCTACGAAATCGATAACATTACGGAACCCGCATCAGAACGCCAGTCCATGCGGTTCACCGAGATATATCTGGCCCATGTCGAGGAAACTGATTTTCGCAAAAACGCGCGGGGAACCTTGGGAACACGAACGGCAACGTTACACCGGAAAGGCATTGCCAAACTACGGGCCGGGTGGATTTACCTGGAAAACAACGGCAAATCTACTACCCAAACAGCGAGCGTTAAAAACTGACTTCACCGCTGACTTCACCGTTATCGTGTTTGATTGTCAACCGGGTCAGACGCGGGACAGCCTGGGTTGCCAGAGTAAAAAACTCCTCATCTATTTCAATGCCTTGGCTGTCGTAACCAACGGCATTGGCGGCGGCAAGTGTTGATCCCGCTCCCATGAAGGGATCGAGCACGACGCCTTCCCCAAGCGGTAATACGGCGCGAACTATCTGTCGCATGAAAGCCTGTGGCTTCAGGGAAGGGTGAGGCGCGATTTTTTTTTCGCTTGCAGGGGTTGGATGCGATTTGATTGAATCGCCGAACGGACGCTCCTTTGAAGGGCGGCGAAAACCGCCCGTCCCCCATTTGCGCAGGTTGTCTTGTACGCGGCCTTCCAGAGGCGCGCGCAGAAGCACCCAAGGTTCCCATTGCGAGCGGGGCATGACCGATACACCGTCAAATTCGACATGCGCGTTTTTGGGCCGGTCGCCCCCTCGCATGGTCATAACCTGACGGGCAATGTAGCCCCGCAACTCCAGTCCCGCTTTGCTCAATGCTTCCGCTACGATATGTGCGAGCAAGGGGTTGGACGCAATCACGATATTGGCGCCAGGTGTCGCCACCCGGGCGATTAGAGCACCGAAGCGGCTGAAAAACGCATATAGGGATCGTCGATCTGCCTCTGTCAGAATCGTGAAGCGGGGCAGCGGCGCTCGTTGATGACCATCGAAAGAAGGCGGAATACGCCAGACGCCGCCTTTGCCCGCACGTAATTTTTCTGTTTCCTTGGCAGTGTATTCGACTAATCCATAAGGCGGATCGGTAACAATAGCATGAATGGAGGCGGGTTTTTGGCGAGCAAGCCATGCAAAGCAGTCATCCTGAAAAAGCCTCGCTTGTCCAATCCGCACATTTTTCTTTTCGGTGAACGAAGATTGCGGTACTGCGTTTTGAAGCCGATAGCGCCCCCTGTTCACACGCTCGAATGTCTTGGGTGTGTTCAGACTCAGGTAAGAGCGAACCGAAGATTGAGGAATGCGCCCAATATCACGGGTAACCGCCGCAACAATTTCATCGGTCGAAGCATCCTCACCAACCATGGTGAGGTATTGGATGATGGAGTCACGGATGACACCGGGTGCAAGCGACATGGAGCGAATCCTGAAGATATATTTTGATTGCGTACAAAATAACATCTTGACGTCTGGACGTCAAACTTCGGACTAAAGCCACTTGCCTGCCCGACGCATTGGGCCGTGCTTGAGCAAGCCGGGAAAGGTCGTTTTCGCTGCATTTCACTCCCGCTCCAGGTTTCCTCCGGTCTGATATTCCGTCACCCTCGTCGCGAAAAAGTTCTTCTCTTTGTGCGGATTGGCGGCTTCTATATGCCAAAATCATGATCGCCGACAAGCTGCCGGGAAATTTGGGAAGACAAGATCTGAACGGCGGACGACGAACGGCAGAAAACAAGCGCCGTACGGGGTTTCCTGATTCCTGTCCTCATTCCTTGAGCCGCCGTTTGGCCTTGCTCGCCTTCGGGTCGAACGTTGGCGCTTCCATCAGGCTGGCTGCGGGAACCTCCAGCGCCTGGGCCAGCTTGTGAATGTTCAATAGCGCGATGTTGCGGTGTCCGCGCTCGATTCCGCCCAGATAGCTTCGCGCCAACCCGCTCTCCAGCGCCAGTCGTTCCTGCGACCAAGCCTTGCGCTTTCTGAGTTCGATCAAACGCAGACCAAACAGAATCCTTGGATCGATGGGCATTCTTTCTCCCTCTTGAAGAGAGGAATGCTATGGATTTGCGTATTATCAGGCCACGTCCTATAAGAACACTCACTATGAGTGACAAATTGTACGGAATATCTTAAGATGCCCGCGTGGCCCAAGCCGCACAAGCATTTTTCTCTCATTTACCAAGGAGCATCCCATGGGGCAGTACGTTCAAAACTCGCTGATTTCCGGAGAGGTCGTCGAAGCCGAGGCAACCATCAGCTGGATGAGTCAGTTCTGGTATTTCCTGTTCTCGGCCGTGACCATCCCGTTCGTGGTCGAGGCAGCAGCGATCATCGTCATTCCGATCATCCTGATCGCAATCGCGGCCATCAACGTCCTTACAACGGAACTGGCGGCAACGAACAAGAAAGTGATCGGCAAGGCGGGCTTCATCCGCCGGGTATCCGTCGATATGCCTCTGGCAAAACTCGAATCCATCACCCTCGATCAGGGCGTCATCGGCAGGATTTTCAATTTCGGCACGGTGGTCGTGCGCGGTGTCGGCGGCAACAGAGTGGGCATTCCCTACATCAAATCGCCGCTTGATTTTCGCCGCATGGTCATGAACCTGATGGACGCCCGGGAAAGCGCGCAAAAATCCAGTGCATCCATATAGGAATCCCGGACCATGGCCAGGCGCCCTCGGGATTGAGCGCCTTTTCTTTGGCCGGATTGCCAGATCCGATGGCTTCAAGCCTTGGCGGGATGCGGGCGGTTGTCCCCGGCAGAGATCATTCCCATTCCAGGCTCCCCCCCGTCTGGTATTCCGTGACTCTCGTCTCGAAAAAATTCTTTTCCTTCCGCAAATTGGCCTGTTCATCCAGCCAGGGCAGCGTGGCTTGCGCGCCGGGGAAAGGTTCGTCGAGACCCATCTGGCGGGCGCGGCGGTTGGCGACGAAGCGGAATTGGCCGATGTGCAGGTCGGCGGAATAGCCGAGGATGGATTCCCGCAAAATGTAATTCGCATAGGCTTCTTCCGTTGCGTCGGCTTCCGCCCAGAGTTCGGCGACGGCTTTCGGGTCGAGCGTCAGGTTTTCCTCGCGCATGAGTTCGCGGATGACGCGCAGGCCGAAGGCGCAATGCAACACTTCATCGCGCATGATGTACTGGAATTGTTCCGCTGTACCCTTCATCAAGCCGCGCCGTTGCAGGGCGAAGATGGGCGAAAAGCCATTGTAGAACCAGCAGCCTTCGAAGATGCCGGCGAAGAAGAAGTACGAGAGCGCGAATTCGTGCAACGTCTCGCGGTTGCTCAAATCGAGGTCGGAGCGCAGGATTTTTTCGAGCCGCCGGTTGGCAAGCACGATCTTGCCGTGGATGGCGGGCACCACCCGGTAGCGGTTGTAGATTTCTTCCTGCTCCAGATTCAGGGTTTCGATGCAATGCTGGTACGTCCAGGTGTGCAGGGCTTCCTCGAAAACCTGACGCGCCTGGTAGATCTGCAATTCCGGCGCGGTCATCTTTTCCATCACCGCGAGACCGATGTTCCGCATGGCGAGAATGTCCGAGGTGGTGAGGTAGGCGAGCACGTTCTCGAACATGTGCCGTTCCGCCGGGGTGAGCTTGTGGTGGTAATCCTGCACGTCCTGCGCCATGTTGATTTCGGTGGGCGCCCAGTGATTGCGGTTGGCCTTCAGGAAGAATTCCCAGGCCCAGGGATAGCGAAAAGGCGCAAGCTGGTTGATGTCGCCGTGGCCGCCCACCACGCGCTTGTCGGAAGCCTTTACAGGCGCAAGACGAGGGTCGGCGGCATTGGCGGCAGGCGCGGGTGTCGTCTGGGTGGCTTGGGCTGGCGCTTCGGGGGCGGCAACCGTGGGGACGGAGGTGTCGTCCCAGTCATCGAAAAAGGCGTTCATCGGGTTCTCCTGATGTGAATTGCAGATTGAAAGTTCGTTTCCAGACATGGCGCACGAAATGTCTTGACCTGGCATGTTTGCGGAATTTCCAAGGATGTCGTAACGTGACGGCAATTTCTTGCGCAAGAGATTTTCGCCATGACCATCACCACCTTGTCCAGCCGGGAATTCAACCAGGACGTCACCCATGCCAAGAAGGCTTCCCGGCATGGGCCTGTCTTCATCACGGATCGCGGCAAGCCCGCGCATGTGTTGTTGAGCATCGAGGAATACGCGCGCCTGACCGGCCAGCGGCGAAACCTCGTCGAGGCGCTTTCCATGCAGGGATTGAGCGAGATCGACTGCGAGATTCCCCTCGCGCGCGCGTTGCCCCGTCCGGCGGATGTCGCGTGATGTTCCTGCTCGACACCAACGTGATTTCCGAACTGCGCAAGGCCGGAGACGGCAAGGCCGATGCCAACGTTACCGCCTGGATGGCGGGCGTGGATGCGGCAAGCTGCTTCATCTCGGTCGTGACCGTCATGGAACTGGAGCTTGGCATTCTCCGCGTGGAGCGGCGCGACGCGGCGCAAGGCGCGCGCTTGCGTCATTGGATGGATCGGCACGTGCTGCCCGAATTTTCCGAACGTACTCTGGCGATCGACGCAGCGGTGGCGCTGCGCTGCGCCCGGCTCCACGTTCCCGACCTTTGCCCGGAGCGAGACGCCTATATCGCGGCGACCGCGCTTGTGCACGGCATGACCGTCGTCACCCGGAACGTGGCCGACTTCGCGCCGATGGGGGTACGCGTCCTCAATCCCTGGCTGCCTTGAACCCAACGGCGTCCCATGCAAAGCATTCATCGTAAAACTAACTCCGGTTTGAAACCCCGCCCTTCAGGGCAGCGCGAAGGTTGAGACCCCGGCCTGAAGGCCGGGGGATCAATCCGTAGCCATTGGAGAGGGGAGAGAAACCCCTTCCCAATGACGTTAGACCGGCAGCCCTGAAGGGCTGCCGCTAATTTCTTGCTCGAATTCTCCTGTTGTCGGTGAATTGCATCATTGAAAGTTCGCTGCCATACGCCGGATATGGCGTACAACCCCCATGCATCAGGTCGAATCCGGGCGCCAGGGCGTCAAGCGCGGCAGCCAGCGCGGGACGTTCCGTTTGTAATCCCTGTATGCGTTGCCAAAGCGTTTTTCCAGCGTTTTCTCCTCGACGAGCGGAAAATACAGCATGTTGCCAAAGACAAAGACAGCGAGAAGAATGAAAATCGCCCACGAATTCAGCAGCAGCGCTTCCGCCGCCAGCGTCATGAAAACGCTGGTCAGCATGGGGTTGCGCACATGCCGGTAGGGACCGGAAACGACCAGCCGTTGCGGGGGATCCCAAGGCGCGGCCGTGCCTTTTCCGATATGATGAAAAATACGCATCGTCCAGAAAGCAAGCCCGAACCCCAAAAACAACAACAGGCCGCCCATGACGAGCAAAACGGGGTGGTTCGCTTCCCAGCGATAGCGTATGAGCCACAGGACGATTGCCGGAATGAAGACAAGCACGTTCATCGGCAACGTCAGAACCGGGATAATCCAGCGCCTTTTTGCTGGCGGCATTTCATTTTCCATTGGATGCGCTCCAAAGTTTTTCTTTCAAAAGCCGTTTTGGGCAAATGAGGGTTCCGCCGTGTGACATGGACGCTCTCCCGCTGTCATGTCAGCGATTATTCGTTGTAATCCATCCCGCGTCACTGACACGCCTCGCAATCCGGGTTGTCGATGGAACAAAAGCGCGGCGCCTCAATGTACTCTTCTGATTCCTGATCCCTGATCCCTGACTCCTGACGCCCCTGATCCAGCTTTTCCGCCTGGGACGCGCCCAGGGTGCGCAGGTAGTAGGTGGTCTTCAGGCCCTTCGTCCAGGCGAGTTTGTAGAGTTCGTCCAGTTTTTTGCCCGAAGGCGCGGCGAGGTAGAGGTTGAGCGATTGCGCCTGATCGATCCATTTCTGCCGCCGGGAAGCGGCTTCCACCAGCCATTTGGGGTCGATTTCAAAGGCGGTGGCGTAGCGTTTCTTGATCTCTTCCGGCACGCGGTCGATGCGGGCGATGGAGCCGTCGAAATACTTCAGGTCGGCGACCATTACCGTGTCCCACAGGCCGTGCTCTTTCAGTTCGCGCGCCAGATGTTCGTTGATGATGGTGAATTCGCCGGAAAGATTGGATTTGACGTAGAGGTTCTGGTATTCCGGCTCGATGCCCTGCGAGACGCCGACGATGTTGGAAATGGTCGCGGTCGGGGCGATGGCGACGCAGTTGGAATTGCGCATCCCCACTTCCCGGATGCGCTCGCGCAAATGTTCCCAATCGAGGCTGGCGCTTCGGTCCTGGTCGATGGGCGCGCCGCGCTCGGCTTCCAGCAGCGCGATGGAATCGAGCGGCAGGATGCCCTTATCCCACAGGCTGCCCGCAAAACTGGAATAGCGGCCACGCTCCTCGGCCAGATTGGTGGATGCCCAATAGGCGAGATAGCAGACGGTTTCCATCGAGCGGTCGGCGAAGAGCGCCGCTTCTTCCGAGGCATAGGGCAGGCGCAACAGATGCAGGCAATCCGAAAAGCCCATGATGCCCAGCCCCACGGGGCGATGGCGCAGGTTGGCGTTTCTTGCCTTGTGGGTGGCGTAGAAATTGATGTCAACCACGTTATCCAGCATCCGCATGGCGGCGCCGATGGTGCGGGAGAGTTTTTCCCTGTCGAGTTGCCCGTCCTTCAGGTGCGCGGGCAGGTTGATGGAACCCAGGTTGCAGACGCCGGTTTCCGTCTCCGACGTGTTGAGGGTGATCTCGGTGCACAGGTTGGAACTGTGCACCACGCCCGCATGCTGCTGCGGCGAGCGCAGATTGCACGGGTCCTTGAAGGTGATCCAGGGATGCCCGGTCTCGAACAGCAGGGTGAGCATACGCCGCCAAAGCTGCACGGCGGGCAGCTTGCGAAAGAGTTTTATCTCGCCGCGCGCCGCTTTCTCTTCGTAGGCGACGTAGCTTTGCGCGAAGGCGCGCCCGAATTTTTCGTGCAGGTCGGGCGTCTCGTCGGGAGAAAAGAGCGTCCATTCGCCATTTGCCAGCACCCGTTCCATGAACAGATCGGGAATCCAGTGCGCGGTGTTCATGTCGTGACAGCGGCGGCGCTCATCGCCGGTGTTTTTCCTCAACTCCAGGAATTCCTCGATGTCCAGATGCCAGGTTTCCAGATAGGCGCAGACCGCGCCCTTTCGCTTGCCGCCCTGATTGACCGCCACCGCCGTGTCGTTGACTACTTTCAGGAAGGGAATCACCCCCTGGCTCTTGCCGTTCGTGCCCTTGATGCGACTGCCCAGGGCGCGGATCGGCGTCCAGTCGTTGCCCAATCCGCCCGCGTATTTTTGCAGGAGGGCGTTTTCCTTCAAGCCCTGGTAGATGCCTTCCAGATCGTCCTCCACCGTGGTCAGGTAGCAGGAAGAAAGCTGGGAATGCCGGGTGCCGGAATTGAAGAGCGTCGGCGTCGAGCACATGAAATCGAAGCGGGAAATGAGGTCGTAGAATTCGATGGCGCGCGCTTCCCGATCGATCTCATTCAACGCCAGTCCCATCGCCACGCGCATGAAAAAGATTTGCGGCAGTTCGATGCGGCGCTCTTCGATGTGCAGGAAATAACGGTCGTAAAGGGTTTGCAGGCCGAGGTAGGTAAATTGCAGGTCGCGCCCGGAATCGAGCGCCGCCGCCAGACGTTCGAGGTCGAATTCGGCGAGGCGCGGATCGAGGAGTTCGGCTTCGATGCCCAGTTGCACGAAGCGGGGGAAATAATCGCGGGTTGCGGCAGTCACCGCGCCCAAGGCCGAATTCTGGCTGGTTCCCTGGCCCAGGACTTCTTCGCGCAACGCAAAAAGGGTAAGGCGCGCCGTCACCTTGTCATAGGCCGGGTCCTGCTCGATCAGGGTGCGCGCGGCCAGCGTGAGCGCCGTGTAGACCTCGGACAACGGCATGTTGTCGTAGAGGTTTTTCAGCGTCAGGGCGAGCACGGCCTGTGCGTCGGCTTCCTCGCCCAATCCATCGCAGGCGGATGCAAGACGCGCGCGCAGGGCCGCGACATCCAGCGGACGTTGTTCACCCGCCACAGTGACATGAATACCGGAATCGGCGCTCTTCCCCTGCCGGGATTCCTGGGCGGCACGTTCTTCCGCCCGGCGCTCGCGGTACAGCACATAAGCGCGCGCCACATCGTGCTCTCCCGCGCGCATGAGCGCCAGTTCCACCTGATCCTGGATGCTTTCGATATGCACCGTGCCGCCCGCCGGACGGCGGCGCAACAGGGCTTCCACCACATTGCGGGTGAGTCGCGCCACCACTTCCCGGACACGGACAGAAGCCGCGCTCTGCGTCCCCTCCACAGCCAGAAACGCCTTCGTCATAGCCAGCGCGATTTTTTCGGATTGAAAGGGCGCAATCGCCCCATTGCGGCGAATGACTTCCAGGCTGGCGGTCATTTCTTTGGCGACGCTCCCGCCAAAACTCGGTACGTGCGCCTCGATGGCTTCCTGTACATTGTTTCCCAAAACCGATGAATCGTGCAGCATGTTTTCCAATACTCCCCGTAGGCATGTGGCAAGCAGGGTTGGCGGATGGCGCGCGGCAGGCCGCGAGAAGTCGCCGTCCGGAAAGACGCCCCGCTTCCGAAGACAATCAAGAACGCGCGGCAGGTCTCCTGGCTCTCGGGTTGCCGCCTTGCGTCCGCCTTCCCGGAAAAATCCAGTGACGCGGCAGCGCCTCAAACGACGCAAGACTCGCCGACTACAGTTGCGGGGGCAGCTCCGGCATGATCCCCTTTCCAAATCATCCGTGACCTTGCCGACTTCGCCTTGTGCCGCGCCATGCGCACTGTCTTCGGCTTGTCTTCGCGTCACGAATGACCTGGAAAGGGAATGAAACGGTGGTCAAACCAACCGGATTCCCTTGACCGCGCGAAGGCGAAGTCTAGGGACGTTGCCAAGCAGTGTCAAGGGAGGAGGCACAATATATAGTGGTTCGTTGACGAGGATCAACTAGATATAGCGTATCGGGTGCGATCCAAAGTGGAGGAAGTCAAGGTGGCGTCGATCTCCAATAGGTATGCCGTTGCTGGTTTCTCAAGGTTGAGCATGGCTTGGCGATCAGGGAAAGCACGGTTGTCTTCCCCCGCCCCCCCTGTGAAGGGGGCACAGGGTGTCTGGGGGGATTGAGGGGGATTTTGCGGCCTGCAAAGGGGTTGCGCCCTATAAAGGGTTTGCGGTGGTTCAGCTTGCATCGAACCCTGATTCCTGTTCCACTGCCGCAACCCCTGCCCTCCCCTTGTGTGCAGCTTCGCAGTCTGCAAAGACTTTGCTGCATCTGGCTTTGCCAGACCAACCCGCGGCTGTCCTTTTGCCTTCGGCTCCAGCAAGGGAGGTCTGGCGCCCTGCAAAGGGAGCGCGGCGGCGCTTCGTCCTGGGCGATTTTCCCTCCACTTGGATCGCGCCCCGGCAAGGCGATACGCTTGAAAGCGCGCGGATTGCCCTCCCCTGACAAGAAAAGGGGTTTGCGGCAGTGAAACAGGAACCAAGGCCGGAATATTCTTTGTCATTCCCGCCGCCCGGTAGTAGCCTTTCTCCTCGGCATTCCTCTCGTTCCCAAAAAGACGTTCGTGCCCCGCCCGGAGGCTTTTGCGTGTGGTGTTCGCGGCGTTGGGAGAGGCGATAATTAATGACATTCGCAATCAAGGATAAATCGAAATGAACAGGGTTGTCGCTACGTTCCCGAAAACCCTCCCTTGGGGACGCTGATCCTGAAATACACAATCGTAAAATAAAACCGCATTTTTTGGAGCAACACGCCATGAACGACGCCAAACTTGCCCTGTTGATCGGTACGGTCGCCGTCACCGTCGCCGCGCTGATCGTGGCGGGCATCATGCAGGCGCGCTCGCGCGCGAAGAACAAACAATCCATCCCGGAAGAGCAGTACAACGCGCTCATCACCGACGTCAATGCCCTGCGTCCCAGCGATCCGCCGCCGGATGTTCCGGCGAAGGCGGGCAACAACATCATGCGTATTACCGAAGACTATCTGTTCGTGCGTACGGCGAGCGGAAGCATGTATGGCGGACGCGCCAGCATGTCGTGGTGGGCGACTTTTCTGACGATAATGATTTTGTTGTTTCCATTGATAGCTTTACTGGTCTTTTTATTGGATTCTCTTCATTATCTGTTGGTAGAAGGCATGAGTTTTCATGATTCTTTTTTTTACTTTTGGCATAGACCGTATAGACAGGGAAGATGTCCTGATCTTTTTGGCTATTCTCCTTTTCTGGTCTCTTGCCATGTCCTGGATATTCGTTGGCTGGCGTCGGCAGCTACCCATCATTTTCAACCGCAAGGCGCGCACGGTGACGTGCTGGCTGGATAACCGGCTGTGTACCCGGAACTGGGATGAGATGACGGCCTATTCCAAGGGCGGGATCGTGGTGGCGTATGGTGGTGGCTCCGGCAGCGAGGGCACCCTCCATCTGGTCATGGATTACCGCTTCAATCCCAAAAAGAAGAAAATGGAGGAAGTCTGCATCAACGTCTATGAAACAAGCACACTGGGCGATTATCATGCCAGCCAACGCGCGGAGATGATCTGGGAATACATCCGGCTTTACATGGACCAAGGAGCCGCCGCCCTGCCGCCTTTTGGCGATGATTCCAAATCAGAGTACGGGCTGGATCACGTCAGTGAGGCGTTTACGCTTTGGGGCGGGATCATAAAAATGGTGTTGGGAATGTTCTTTTCGCCCAAACAGACGGCGAAACGTATCGTAGGGCTTTTTCGTGAAAATGGCTTTTTCGGCGGCATTTCCAACTTGCTTGCCTTTACGCTTATGAGCCTTATCGCGATTCCCTATAGTCTGCTGTCCATTCCGACTGAACTGTTCTACATGGGTCTGGACCGTATCCTTCCCCGCCGCAAATGGCCGAAGGAATTACTGGAAGCCTGCAATTACATCTGGGATGGTTCCAACGACCATGGCCCCACTTCGGAACCCGCTCTCAAAGCCTTCGACTTCAACGCCGCCAGAGCAGCCCAGGCTTCTCCGGAAACGGCGGGCGGGCAAACGCAGTTCGCGCCCCTGCTGACCGTGCGGATGAGTAGCGGGTTGCGTTGCCTTTCCCCCAAAAAAAAGCGGGTTTTCACTTTTTGACGTTTTCCTAAAACCGGTAATTCGCCCGGATACTCCCCTTCGCCCCTTCGTGCCTGCCCGCGTAGCCTTGCAGGTCGAAGTCCAAGGTGAGGGACTTGTGGTAGGGGTTGGCGGCAAAGCCCATTTCCACGATGCCGGTGCCGCCCGAAAGGGCAGCGGTGTCCAAGTGGTAGCCGTAGATGCTGGCTTTTGCCCGGCCGTCGAATTCGTGTTCCCAGGCAATGCCCAGATAGGTGTGAGTGTCTTTATCCTCGCCTAGTTGGTTTTGCCATTGCGCGCCCAAGCGCAGACGAAAGGAATCGACCGAGGCGAATTTCACGAGTTCGCCGGTGGCAAGCCGCACCTTGTGGCAACGGGCAGCGCGTGAATTTGTGTTGGCGTCAGTGGATACACCAATTCTTTTTCCCGAAGGTTTAGGCTCTGTTGACAATCAATCGAGCCAAATGACAGAGGCACACACTGCGATGAAGGAGGCGAATCGTTCGGCGAGTTTGTCATAGCGGGTGGCAATACGGCGGAATTGCTTGATACG
>JAITRP010000036.1 GCA_031288305.1 Zoogloeaceae bacterium | reverse complement strand
AAGTTCCATCTTCCTCTCCTTTCTTTTCCTTCAGCGAATCTACCACCTCTCCCAACACTTCACGCGCAAAAAACAGCGGCCAACGTGAAAATTGTATCGAATCGTCCGGGATGCGACATTTAACGCAGATCAACCCGCCG
This sequence comes from Zoogloeaceae bacterium, assembly GCA_031288305.1. Taxonomy (GTDB): domain Bacteria; phylum Pseudomonadota; class Gammaproteobacteria; order Burkholderiales; family Rhodocyclaceae; genus Azovibrio. The sequence continues at coordinate 12,640 of JAITRP010000036.1, read as the reverse complement.
CAACCCCCCCCCTTGTGTGCAACAGAGCCTTTTGCAGGCTGCAAAGCCGCATTTTCCCTGATCGCCCAAGCCATACTCGACCATGAAAAACCAGTAATGGCATGCCTATTGAAGATCAATATCATCTTGACTTCCTTCACTTTGGATTGCACCCTCGTAGCCGCAGTCGCTGGACGCCATGCGCGAATCTTCCTACAATCTGTCTTCCCCTTCCTCAAAAAGAATCAACGGAGAATACAACATGACACATCAACTCCCCTCCCTTCCCTACGCCCAGGACGCGCTCTCGCCGCATCTTTCGCCGGAGACCCTTGAATACCACTATGGCAAGCATCACAACGGCTATGTGGTCAATCTCAATGCCTTGATCAAGGATACGGAATATGCCGACCTGCCGCTGGAAGACGTCATCCGCAAAGCGCCTGCTGGCGGCATCTTCAATAACGCGGCGCAAGTGTGGAATCACACTTTTTTCTGGAACAGCATGTGGCCAAAAGGCGGCGGCGCGGCCTCTGGAAAGCTGGCGGAGGCCATCGACGCCCGCTGGGGCAGCCTCGATGCCTTCAAAAAGGCATTCCAGGCCGCCGCTGTCGGCAATTTTGGCTCCGGCTGGACTTGGCTAGTGAAAAAACCAGACGGCACGCTGGACATCAGCAACACCAGCGCCGCCGGCAATCCCCTGACGACCAGCGATGCCCCGTTGCTTTGCGTCGATGTCTGGGAACACGCCTACTACATTGACTACCGCAACCTGCGCCCCAAATTTCTCGAAGCCTTCCTTGAGCACCTGGTCAATTGGGACTTTGCGGCTAGGAATTTTGGCTGACGTCAGGAAGCCAGAAAGGAAAACCCGGTTTGGATGCCGCGCGGGATATGCTTGTTCTTCGCGCTATTGGGAAGATTGGATGCAGGCTTTTTCCAAGGTTTCCGGCGGGATTTCGACCCCTCTGAGCGTGTGGTAATGCACACAATGCAGTGTGTATAAGCATGGCGATTCCTGTTCCAGTTGCTTGTAGGCTTCTCCGTGGCCGTTCAGAAAGGAAAACTCGCGTTGTCCGGTGGTGACGGTGAAGGTGATATCTTCGCCGTCCCCGGGAACCAGCGTGCTTCTCCCGCGTTCGACGCGCTCCAGGGACGAAAGTGCGCATCCTTGTAGAATATGCCGCCATAGATTTTCCGGGGTTTCCATATCGAAACCCCGGGTTTCCGGTTCACTTTTCCCCTGCGTATCGGTCATCACGAGTTCGGCGCGGATGCGCTGGCGCGTGATGCGCATGTCACTTACCGATACGGCGGAAAGATAGCCATGATGCGCCCGCACCAGCATGCGGATTTCCTGTATCTCCTCCGGCGCGTACTGCCGGGGAAAACTGGTGCATGCGGCGCAGAGAAGGCAAATGGCGATTGTCGTTTGGACATGGTGGGTGTTCATCGTAAAATCAACTCCGGTTTGAAGCCCGCCCTTCAGGGCGGGACGTTAGACTGGCAGTCCTGAAGGGCTGCCGCTAATTTCTTGCTCGGGTTTACCTTCGGAAAAGGGCTAACATGGTTAGCATACCATAAGCAGCGGACAGAGCGGTCGCTGGCGCGGTCTTTGTGGTCAGTGGTCTGTTGTAATACAAGCATGCATTACGTCAAATACACGATACGGAGGACTGGATACAGATTACAAAGCGAGCGCAGCGAGCGTTCTGTCTTCTGTCCTCCGTCCTCTGACCCGGTTTGACCATAATTCGGCATCGCTTTAGAATTTCCCTTCTTTCTCCGCTCCTTGTAGTCACGTCTTCCATGTTGCATATCCTCCATTTCTGGTGCCACAACGCGCGTCCCAGGGCCTTGCCGCAAAGTCTCTTGCCTGCGCTGCTGGCAGTCTGTCTTGCCGCGCAAACGGGCGGCTTTTCCGGCGCGCTGGCCTTGTTGGCCGTGCTGGGCGTGGTTTGCGGGCATCTGGCGGCCAATTTGTTCGACGATTACTTCGATTACCGGGAACACAAGACCGATTACCGCGACCACCTGAAACACGAGGGCTTTCGCGCCAGGGTCGGCAAATGCCTGTATCTGGCTTCCGGCGAAGCCACGCTCGCGCAATTGCTGCTGGCGGCGCGCGTCTTCATGAGCGTCGCGCTTTTTTTGGGCGGGATTATTTTTTATTTTCGCGGCTGGATGATTTTCTGGATTGCCGGCGCGACGGCGCTCCTGTCGCTGTTTTATTCCGGGCCGCCCGTGCGCTTGAGCTATCGGGGACTGGGTGAAATCACCATCGGCCTCCTTTTCGGGCCGATGAACATGCTGGGCGTTTACTATGCCGCTTGCGGCGAAACAAGCGCCACGCTGGTTCTCATCTCCATCCCGGTCGGGCTGCTGGTGATGAATATCGTCTATGTGCACTCCATCCTCGACTTCATTCCCGATAAAAAGATCGGCAAGCGGACCTTGGCGGTACTCCTGAATCGCCACGCCAGCATGCTGGCGGTACTGTTTTTCGTCCTGTTTTCGCCCTACGCCATCATCGGCTTCGGCATCTGGCGCGGCGATCTTTCGCGTTTGTACGCGCTGCTATTGCTCACCTTGCCCATGGCGATGGCGCTTTTTCATATGATGCGCGCCTATACGCGACAGCCGGAATCGAAATTTTCGCGCAAACCCTGGATGGGACCCATGTCGGAATGGCGGCACATCGAAAGCATCGGCATCGACTGGTTCATGATCCGCTGGTTCCTGGCGCGAAACCTGCTGGCCTCGCTGTGCCTGATCGGCATGCCATTGAGCTTCATCGGGGCATGAAATCCTTTCTTTACCTGCCGTTGTGGTTTTTCAAGACCCGCATCCTGGGCAAGAAGATTCCCCTGCAATCCGTCGTCTTCATTTCCAATAAATGTAACCTGAAATGCCGACACTGCACCTTCTACGCGCAAAAGGAAGCGATCAGCAAAACCCTGGAGGAAGTGCGCGACGACCTGCTGCATTGCTATCGGCAGGGATCGCGGTTCGTCGATTTCGAAGGCGGCGAGCCAACCCTGTGGCGCGACGGCGAGCACGACCTGAACAGTCTCTTGCGCTTGGCGCGGCAGATAGGTTTTTATTCGGTCACGGTGACCACCAACGCCACCCGCCCCTTTCCCGGCATCGAGGCGGATTCCATATGGGTCAGCATGGACGGCGTGGGCGAGAGCCATGACGTCATTCGCGGCGCGGGCGCCTTCGAGCGGCTGGTGCGGCACATCGAGAGCAGCGGACATCCCCGCATCAGCGTCAATATGGTGGTCAATGCCCTGAATCACGCGTCGCTCGATGCGGCCATCGAATTCGCCAGGGATCACCCCAACATAAATTCCATTGCCATCAACCTGCATACGCCTTTCGCGGGAACGGAGGCGCTGGAACTGGACGAGAAAACGCGCCACACGGTGTTGGACAAGGCGATAGCCTACAAGAAAAAGGGGTATCCGATCATGAATTCCCTCGCGGGCTTGGAGCGCATGCGGCGCCGCGATTTCAAGAAGTATTGCTGGATGGCGAATTTCGTGATGGTCGATGGCCGCCGCCTTGCCGAATGCAACGGCAAGAGCGAGGGACTGTGCGAGCGCTGCGGCTTTTGCATGGCGGGCGAAATGGCCAGCGTCATGAGTCTTTCTCCGGAAACGCTGCTGGCGGGAATCAAGCTGCGGGTGACCGGGTAGCGAACGCGCGAAATTGTGCGCCGATACGAAGTCGGTATCCATCCATTGCCGTTGCGTTGTTGTTGCGCCGCAACAAAAATTTGTGTTTTTGATGGAAGTTCTTCTTGACTTGCCTATGTTTTCGTGGAAAATTGCGCTTTGTGCGCTGCAACACGCAGTGCCGCTTTCCATTTTTCACAGGAGCCAGGGCAAATGAGTACCGGAGTTCTCAATCGCCGCGCCAACATGGATGCGCACGCGCCCATTCGGGCAATGATCATCAAACGGGCGCGAGAAAATGTGCGTCTGTCCCACCAGCGTATGCGCGAACGCGCGCGCCAGTCCCGATAAAAAACGTCAAAAAGTAAAACCCCGCTTTTTGCCGGTCTATCTTGGGTTTGAAGGCAAAGCAAGTTTCGCCTTCAAACCGTTGAAACCCCACGCAAAACCAGCGCGTCTTGGGGTTGCATTGCCTTTACGCCAAAAAAGGGCGAGCTTTGCTTGCCCTTTTTTGCTAACTCTAACTGAATGAACCGGCAAAAAGTGGGTTTTCACTTTTTGCCGTATATCCGCTGGTAGCGATTGCCAGGCAGGGGCGCTATCTGGCCTTCCAGTTCCAGATTCAAGAGCAGGGCGAGCAGGGCATCGGCGGGTAGGGCGGTGCGCAGCGCCAATTCATCGAGTGTGCAGACATCATGACCCAGTTGGGCAAGAACGCGGGATTCCGCGCCGGTTGCGACGGCATCCGGCGCGGATAGCGGTACTGGCGTTGGCGCCGCCGGGTATGCGCCCGTCAGTTCTTCCAGAATATCCTGCGCGGATTCCACCAGTTTCGCGCCTTGGCGGATGAGGCGATGGCAACCCTTGGAAAACGGGGAATGGATGGAGCCGGGGATGGCAAAAACCTCGCGTCCCTGTTCCCCTGCCAGGCGCGCGGTAATCAGCGAGCCGCTTTCCGTGGCCGCCTCGACCACCAGCACGCCGCGCGCCAGACCGGAAATGACGCGGTTGCGGCGGGGAAAATTGGCGGCAATGGCGGGTGTGCCCAAGGGAAATTCGGAAACAATGGCGCCGTGTTCGACGATGCGCTGCGCCAATGCCTGGTTACGCGCCGGATAGAGTCGATCCGCGCCCGTGCCGATGACGGCGATGGTGTTTTCCGCCTGCCGCGTCCTGCTTGTCAGCGCGCCGCTGTGCGCGGCGGCGTCTATGCCCAGCGCCAGGCCGCTGATGATGGCAAATCCGGAATCCGCCAGCGTGCGGGCGAAGTCTTCGGCAACCTTGCATCCCTGTGGCGTGGCGTTGCGACTGCCGACCATGGCGATGCCGGGACGAGAAAGCGCCGCTGGATTACCGCGCACATACAGCAGGGTCGGCGGATCGGGAATTTCCAGAAGCTGTGGCGGATAACGCTTGTCCACCAGGGTAATGAGATGACAATCCGGTTTTTCTGCCCAAATGAGCGCGGCGGCGATTTTCTCATTCAGTGCGGCGCTGTGCGCTTCCGTCAGCAAATCGGCCTTGCTGGCGATAATCTGGCGTTGCGCCAGATGTCCGGCGGCAAAGACATGGTGCGGCAAACCAAAGGCGGCGAGCAGCTTGCGCTGCGATTCGCCGCCTATGCCAGGGATCAGGGTCAGTCTGAGCCAGTCAGACAGACCCGCCGCATCCTCCGTTTCAGGGCTTTTTGACGCCATCCCCGACGACCACGGGTCGCGCCGCCTCCATGATCAGCCCGTAGGAAACGCGGTCAAATACGCGGAACACGAAGAGTATGCCATTGCGCTTGTCCGGCAGGGCTATTGTTTGGGCGCGCTGTCTCTTGTCGCGGTAGGTCGCGCTTCTCTTGCTGTAGATGCCCAGCACATGCCCCGGCTCCAGCCCCGCGTTTTCCCCCAGGTTGATGGCGACGACCGAGAACTTGCTGCCCACGCCCACGCCGCCATAGACCGAAACGACCTGTCCGCCCGCCAAATCGCCTTCCAGCACGTGCGGCATGTAGGATTCGAGGACAGGTTCCTCGGCGGGCATCAGCAGATCACCTTGGAGGATTTCTTCTTTCGCCGTCAGGACTTCCAGCGTACTGACCTCGCCTGGTCCTCCGCGTTCCTTGAGGCGGGCGGTGCCCAGATAGACGACTTCGTAGCCCAGCAACTCACCCGGCTTGCCTGCCGTGGCTTCGACGGGATCGACGGGTTTTTCCGTGCCGACTGGCGTAATGGCGGGAAGCGGCCCGCGCATGTAGGTTTCCACCGGCCCAAGCACGTCCTTTTTGGTTTCGCCGAAAAAGTTGTCTGGAACGGGATTCTTCAGCGGCGCGCCCAAGCGGTAGATATGCCATGTGGGATGATCGTCGGTAACGCCCAGCGCAAAAATCTCGTCGCCGTGGCCGATGATGATGCGGGAATCATCCATGCCCACCAACTGCGGCGCGTCATCGAGTTCATGGGCGCCCACTACCAAGGGACGGGAAATGAACGGTTCAATGGCGTTGGGCGGAATGGAAGGAATGGCCTTGGTGATTTGCTCGCTGTGCACTTCCGGCGAGAGCTTGACGTTGCCGGAACCTATCGGCTTGCCCAGTCGCAGGCGCGGACGCCCGTCTGCGTAATCCAGCAGGATGATATCGCCGGGATAAATCAGGTGCGGATTCTTGATCTGCGCCAGATTGAGCTGCCAGATTTCCGGCCAGCGCCAGGGTTCATTCAAAAACCTGCCGGAAATATCCCAGAGGGTATCTCCTTTGACGACAATATAACGATCAGGCGCATTGTCGGCCAGGGTGAGGGGGGGGGCGTCGGCGAATGCGGGCGCAGCGGCCATCGCCACAACCAGAAGCAAGGCAGATATAATGCGGAACATGTGATTTTCCTCGTGTGCGTCGGAACTGCCGGACAAAGGGAAACAGCGCTCGCTGCCAATCAACCACGCTCTTTTGTGCTGTTTCTGAAAGCGCATGCTGTTCCACTTCTCGAAAACACTTGAGATTCTGCACGTAATGACTTAATTGAGCAAGCATTTTCATGACTTTATTTTCCATTTTGCGCTTTCCCGATCCCAGGCTGAGGAAAATTGCCGCGCCCATTACGCAAATCGACGCGTCGGTTCGCGCCCTGGCCGCGGATATGGCCGAGACCATGTACGCCGCGCCGGGCATTGGCCTGGCCGCGACACAGATCGATGTGCATCGGCAGATTGTGGTCATCGATATTTCCGAAGAGCGCAATCAACTGCGCGTGTTCATCAATCCGCGCATCACGCGCCGGGATGGGCAGCAGGTCTATGAGGAGGGATGTCTTTCCGTTCCCGGCATCTACGAAAAGGTGGAACGCGCCGCCACGGTGCGCGTCGAATACCTCGATCTCGACGCCCGGCCGCAATTTCTGGACGCCGATGGTCTGCTGGCCGTCTGCATCCAGCATGAGATCGACCACCTGCAAGGCAAGGTGTTCGTCGATCATCTCTCGCAGCTCAAGCAGACGCGCATCCGCGATAAACTCGCCAAGCAGGCGCGAAAAAGCGCCCAGGCGTTATGAAAGCCTTCGCGAAGTCCTCATGAAGCTGGTTTTTGCCGGAACGCCGGAATTCGCCGCCGTCGCGCTCGCCGCCCTGCTCGATGCCGGGCATGCGGCGTCGCTCGTGCTGACCCGGCCCGACCGCCCGGCGGGGCGGGGGATGCAAATGCAGCCTTCGCCGGTCAAGAAGCTGGCCTTGCGGCACGGCTTGGAAGTCTTGCAGCCGCTTTCCCTGAAAACCGACCCGGAAGTCCGGGAGCGCATCCGCGCCCAACAAGCCGACGCCCTGATCGTCGCCGCCTATGGCCTCCTTCTGCCGCAGTCCGTGCTGGAGATGCCGCGCTTCGGCGCCATCAACCTCCACGCCTCCCTCCTCCCGCGCTGGCGCGGCGCGGCGCCCATCCAGCGCGCCATCCTGATGGGCGACACGGAAAGCGGCATCAGCCTGATGCAGATGGATGCCGGCCTGGATACCGGCGCGCTGCTGGCAAGCGCAGCGATACCCATTTATGCGCGCGATACCGCGGCCAGTCTGCATGACCGGCTTGCCGCGCTGGGCGCGCGACTTCTTGTCGAAACATTGCCCCGCCTGCCGCTGTCCGCCGTGCAGCAAGTCATGGAGGGCGTGACCTACGCCGCCAAGATCGACAAGGCCGAGGCTTGGCTGGACTGGCAAAAAAGCGCCCATGAACTGGATCGCCAGATTCGCGCCTTTACGCCTTTTCCTGTCGCGCGCGCCCGCTTTGCGGATGAACTGCTGAAAATCCACGCCGCCCGCCTGATCGCCCGTCCGACCGCCGCTTTGCCCGGCACGGTGCTTGCCGCCGGCAAGGAAGGGATTTGCGTTGCCTGCGGCGAAGACGCGCTGCTGCTCACGGAGCTGCAAAAACCCGGCGGCAGGCGCCTTGCCGCCGCCCAATTCCTGGCGGGTTGCGCCGCAATGCGGGCGGGCGGGCGCTTTACGTAGTTCAAGGCAAGGGGCAAAGAAGAGAAAAGAGCGGAAACCGCAGTAATGGCGATTCTGAACCGCCCTCCCCTCTCCCACAAGGGAAGAGGGGAGAAAAGGTTTGTCCATTCAGTTCAGTCCTCTGTCTTCTGATCCCGCTGGGCAATCAGCGGCAGGAGTTTCTTTTCCAGCGTTTCCGGCGTGATCGGGCCGATCTGTTTGAAGCGGATGATGCCGGTCTCGTCAATCAGGTAGGTTTCGGGAACGCCGTAGACGCCGTAGTCTATGCCGACCTTGCCGTCGAGATCGAGGATGGAAAGGGTGTAGGGGTTGCCATGCGTGGCGAGCCAGAGGTTGGCGCGGGCGGCGGCCTCGCGTTTTTCCGCTTCCAGCGCGAGTTTTGTGGCGTCCAGGCTCAAATCGCCGCGCACTTCCTTGTAGTTCAGTCCGACGATGGGCAAGAGCTTCTTCTGGGCGAGATCAACCAGCAACGGATGTTCGTCGCGGCAGGAGGCGCACCAGGAAGCCCAGACGTTCAACAGCCAGACTCGGCCTGCCATGTCCTTGGGGGTGAAGGGCTGATCGTTGTCCAGACGCGGCAGGACGAATTCCGGCGCGGGCTTGTCGATGAGCGGCGAGGGAATCTCGCGCGGGTCGCGGGTCAAGCCAACCGCCAGGAGGACGATCAGGAGGGCGAAGGCGACGAAGAGCCAGAGATAGCGGTTGTTCATGGGGTGTTCTCCTGTGTGGCCGCGCGCCGGCTGCGATAGCGGCGGTCGAGAAGCGCCAGCAGGCCGCCCAGCGCCATGAGGAAGGCGCCGCCCCAAATCCAGTCTACAAGCGGCTTCACATAGACGCGCACCACCCATTCGCCGTCGGGACGTTCGCGATCCAGGGGTTCGCCGAGCGCGACATAAGCGTCGCGCCACAATCCGGCGTCGATGGCGGCTTCGGTCATGGGCATGGCGGAATGATGGTAGAAGCGTTTTTCCGGAAACAGGCGGCGCGGCGCGCGACCGTTTTCCGAAAGTTCCATTTCGCCGCGCAGCGCTTGGTAATTCGGGCCTTCCACGGATTGAACGCCAAGAAAGCGAAAGCGGTAAGCGTGGATGCCGACCGTATCCCCGGGCGCCATTTTCACGCTCTTTTCCGCTTCATACGCGCCCACGATGCTCACGCCCGCGACAAATACGGCAAGACCGACATGGGCAAGGTGCATCCCCCAGAAATGCAGGGATTGCTTCAAAACGGAAGCGAGAAGACCGCCGCCGCCCTGTGTTGCCCGCGCCTGCCGCACAAAGTGCAGCGTGGCGGCAAGAAAAATCCAGGCGGCGAGGAAAACGCCCAGCGCGGCCAAGGGACGCCAGCCGCCATAGACAAGAGGCAGCGTCAGGGCGGCAAGGGCGGCAAGGCCCAGCGTCCATTTGTTGACGCGCAGGATTTCGCCAAGGGAAGCCGCCTTCCAGCGGGCGAAGGGGCCAATGCCGACCAGGAACAGCAGCGGCGCCATGATCGGCACGAAGACCGCGTTGAAATATGGCGGGCCGACGGAAATCTTGCCTATGCCCAGCGCGTCGACAATCAGCGGGTACAGCGTTCCCAGAAGCACGGCGCCGGTGGCGACGGCGAGCAGGAGATTATTGACGAGCAACAGGGATTCGCGCGAAACGAGGGCAAAGCGCCCGCCCAGTCCGACCTTGGGCGCGCGCCAGACAAAGAGCAGGAGCGACGCGCCGATGACGGCGACGAGAAAGGCAAGGATGAAAATGCCGCGCGCCGGGTCGTTGGCAAAGGCATGTACCGAAGTGAGCACGCCGGAACGCACGAGGAAAGTGCCCAAAAGCGAGAGCGAAAACGTGGAGACCGCCAGAAGCACCGTCCAGTTCTTGAAGCTGCCGCGTTTTTCCGTTACCGCCAGCGAATGGATGAGCGCCGTGCCCGCGAGCCAGGGCATGAAGGAAGCGTTTTCCACCGGGTCCCAGAACCACCAGCCGCCCCAGCCCAGTTCGTAATAGGCCCACCAGGAACCAACGGCGATGCCCAGCGTCAGGAACGCCCAGGCGGCCAGTGTCCACGGGCGCGACCAGCGCGCCCAGGCGGCGTCCAGCTGGCCAGACAGCAAAGCCGCGACGGCAAAGGCATAGGCGACGGAAAAACCGACATACCCCATGTAGAGCAACGGCGGATGAATGACAAGACCGGGGTCCTGCAACATGGGATTGAGTTCGCGTCCTTCCGCCGCGCCCGGAATAAGCCGCAGGAAAGGATTGGAAGTAAAAAGAATAAAGAGTAAAAAGCCCGCCGCCACCAGGCACAGCACGCCCAATACCCGCGCGCGCAGGGCGTCCGGCAGGGCGCGCGAATAAAAGCGCGCCAGCGCCGCCCAGCCGGTAAGCATCACGAGCCAGAGCAACAGGGAACCTTCATGCCCGCCCCAAACGCCCGCAACGCGATAGATGAGCGGCAGCGACGAACTGGATTGCCGCGCCACGTACAGTACCGAGAAGTCGTTCTGGAGGAACGACCAGGTCAGGCAGAGATAGGAGACGCCAACCAGCAGCGCCAGCGCCACGGTTCCGGATCTGGCCAGGGCAATCCAGGCGGGCTGCCCCCGTTGCGCGCCCCACAGGGCGAGAATGCCCGTGCACAGGGCTACCGGCAAGGCGAGAATGAGCGAGAAAAGTCCAAGTTCGGGGATCATCTTCAGGCATCAGGCGCCGGGTATCCGGCATCGGTTTCTTGATCTCCCGATTCCTTCTGCGTGCGCGTTTTGCAACGCCTGGGCGGCTTCCGGCGGCATGTAGTTTTCATCGTGCTTGGCAAGCACTTCCTGAGCGACGAATACGCCGTCATCGTTCAGCCGTCCCTGGGCGACCACGCCCTTGCCTTCCGAGAAGAGATCGGGCAGGACGTCCTTATACTGGACAGGAACGCACTCGATGCCGTCGGTGACGATGAAACGCACCGTCACGCCGTCTTCCTGCCGTTTGAGCGAGCCGACTTCCACCTGTCCGCCCACGCGAAAGAGCTTGTTTTTCGGGGCTTTGTTCGCCTTGATGTCGGCGGGAGAATAGAAGAACGCCACATTTTCCTTCAGCGCGGAAAACACGAGCGCGACAATCAGCGCCAGCGCGGCCAGCGCGGCGGCGATCAGCAACAGGCGTTGGTGGCGCGTTTTCATGCGCATTTCTCCGCTTCGGCGTTGCCGCGTTCTTCCTGTTTTTCTTCTTTTTGCATGGCGGCAAAATGCCGTGTGAGGCGCTGCCGGATGGCGCGTTGCCGACGCAGGGTCAGCCAGGTTTCCAGCAGCATGACAAGCGCGGTCATGCCAAAGGATCCCCAGACATACAGGCCGTAGCCGCCCATGACGAGAAAATCGGAAAGACTGTTCCAGTACATAAAGGATTCTCGAAAATCAGCGTTCCGCGGGATTTTGCAGCAGCGCCTTCACCCAGTGCGCGTGACGCTCGCGTTCCAGAATGATGCCGCGCGCCCGGATGAGCGAGACGGCGATGGCGTACATCCACATGGCGAGCGCGCAGAACAACATGCCCCAGAGCATGACGGCGGCCATGCTGGGCGATTTGGCAAGCGAAACGGACGCGCCCTGGTGCAGGGTGTTCCACCACTTTACCGAAAAATAGATGATGGGGATGTTGACCACGCCCACCAGCGCCAGCACCGCGCCGGCACGGTCGGCGCGGCGGGGCTCGTCGATGGCGCGGGTCAGGGCGATGAAGCCGATGTAGAGAAAGAGCAGGATCAGTTCCGAAGTCAGTCGCGCGTCCCATACCCACCAGGTTCCCCACATGGGTTTGCCCCAGAGCGCGCCTGTCCACAGGGAAATGAAGGCAAAGAGCGCCCCGGTCGGCGCCAGCGCCGCCGCCATCATGCCGGAAAGCCGGGTGTTGAAAGCCAGCCCGATGGCCGCCCAGAAGGCCATGACCAGGTAGAGGAACATCGACATCCAGGACGCGCCGACATGCACGAAGATGATGCGATACCCCTCGCCCTGCTGGAAATCCGTGGGCGCGACGGCAAGTCCCAGCCATAGGCCGATCACGCCAAACAGGGCCGTCAGGCCCCAGAACCAGGGAATCAGGCGTCCCGCCAGCGGATAAAACGCGGCGGGTGCGGCAAATTTGTACAGATGGGCGAAAAGCGTCATGCGCGCATTATTTCCGTTATACGGCAAAAAGTAAAACTCCACATAAGGGGAAACGTCAAAAAGTGAAAACCTACTTTTTGTGCGGCTTTGCCGCATCTAGTACTCCGTTCCATTAAAATATTTACGTATATATGGGATAATATTCCTCTGTTATGGGAACGTGAGGAATTTGTATGGGGAACCTCTAAAAACCCTGATTTGTTTGAGGGAAAAAAATGAAGGGAAAGACGATCCTTTTTTCTCGGATTTTTCGTTATTTCAGTGCTTGAAGATTTGCGGACAAGGAAGGTCCAAGAGGACGATTCGGTTCCGCAGCATGCGCGTTCTCACCGTGCCCCCATCAGGAAGACAT
>JAITRP010000071.1 GCA_031288305.1 Zoogloeaceae bacterium | reverse complement strand
AGATTACACGCCCAACTCGCGCGCGCCCTTCATGTCACGGAAGTGCTGAACTTCGTTCGCCAGCCGAAAAATGTTGGCGACCTGTACAAGACCGTGCAACAGGGCGCGGCAACGACCGTTTGGGCTGCCGTGAGCGAGGATTTGAATGACATGGGCGGCGTCTATCTGGAAGACTGCAACATTGCCGCCGTCGTGCCGGACGGCAGCCCCGCCCCTTTCGGCGTCAGGCCGTGGGCGCTGGATGAAGCAACGGCGGAACGCCTCTGGCGGCTTTGCGAAGAAATGACGGGTATTCGTCTGGCAATGTTTTCCTCATAAACAATGACGTACTCTATATTCGCCGAAGCTGGTAAACCAAAGTAGAATTGTTGGAGTCAACATCTGGTGAATCGCCATCTATGCCCATTGATCTTCGCTTGTTAGGTAGCAAGCTTGCAAAATACCGAGAGCAGTTCCAAGAATCCATCGTCGATGTCGCAGGCTCGACAGGGATCGACCAAGGTCGGCTTGCAAAAATGGAAATAGGGCAAGTTGAACCAACTGGTGACGAGGTCTTGATACTTGCAGACCACTATCGCTGCGATTTCAAGTTCTTCATCTCAGACGAACAGGTCGCCCCTTTTGAACAGACCGAGACGCTTTATCGCATGCATGGTTCCGATTTTTCCAAGGAGGACCGGTGGGCAGTTCAAAACTTTCTTTATCTCTGCGAAACCGAGGACTTCTTAATACAGGAATTGGGCCACGCACCGGGGGCTTTCACATTCTCACCCTCTGGTAACTACTTCAAGAGACATGCCGAGGCCGCAGCAATTCGATTGCGATCAGCAATGGGCCATGCAGACAATGTAGTTCCCCGCGATGTGTATGCTGAATTTCGAAGCGTGGGGGTACATGTCTTTCGCCGAAAACTTGGCAACTCAAACATCTCCGGGTTGTTCATAGCACACCCAGTTGCGGGTAAATGTGCTTTGGTCAACTACAATGAGGACATCTACCGGCAACGATTCAGCGCAGCGCACGAAATGGCTCATGCCATCTTCGATGCTGGTCAAGGAGCCACTGTCAGCTTCGAACATCCCAACAAGGATGATCTTGTCGAAATCCGTGCGAACCGATTTGCCTCCTGCTATTTGATGCCTCCAGCATTTCTATCAAAACTTCCAGACCCAAATAAGTGGAATGATTCCGAAGCGATCGACTGGGCTAACAAGCTACGGGTGAGTTGCTCGGCGTTAGCCATCGCGCTACGCGATGCGAAGCTTGCCAATCAAGCTACCTATGACAGAATCTCCCGACTACGCATTCCCCGGAACAATAAAATTGATCCGGAACTTCCTGAGTCACTCAACTCCACGCAACGCTCACGCAAAGAACAATTGTTGGAGCGCGGTCTCTCAGACCACTATGTCGCACTCTGCTTCGACGCTTACAGAGACGGCATAATCAGTCAAGGCCGACTGGTCGAGGCGCTGCTGTGCAGCCAAGCTGAATTGCTTGAACTGGCCAACCTTTTCAGTCGGACGCTTCATGGACATTAATCCGTCAACATTCCATCTGATCAACGTCGTCGACACGTGTTCGGTTTGGAACATTTTATCCTCGCCCATGCTGAACGCTACGGCCAAAGGCGCTCAGTGCGATTTTTGCATGACCAACTTCGTCTATTATGAGTGTCTGTTCAAGCCAAGAACATCGAACTCACCAAACGAACAGACATTAATGGATCGTCTGCGAGCCGAGCAGCGGCGTAGCGCCTTTCAAGTCCACTCGTGCAGTATTGATGACCTCCAGACCATCGCGATATTGGAGAAACGCAAAAAATTGGGTAAAGGCGAACTTTCCTCAATTGCCTTCGCCATGAAGATCCGCCATGGGTTCATCACTGACGACAAGAAGGCTTGGCAGTTGGCAAAGGACTTGATCCATTCATACGCACAGACGACTCCACATCTATTCTCTTGGCTTATCTTCACCGGTAAATTGAGCGACGGCGACAAGGACACAATCATCACTCAGCATAGAAAAGCGGGGCGGCACATCGCTAAGGACTTGCAGACAGCCTATGAGATAGCCCTGCAATGCAGGCTTAATGCATCGGCAAAAACCTGATACGCCTGCTCTGTGCATGTTGGAGAACGTTTTGCAAGAATTTTTCAAGTTTCACGCTGCCTCGACTTCAAACCCCGCCACATTGCGCGCTGATCGGCTGAATTCCACCCCGATCAAATGGATGGACTGATTGAGCGCGCGGTATTTGTCGGCGTATTGCTTCGCCTTGATCTGCGCCAATGCTTTTCCTTCCGCTTCATCCTCCACCACCTTGAATTCAAGGAGATAAACCTGCCCATTGAACTTGACCGCCATATCCAGCCTTCCGGCGTTGCTCACGTCTTCCGGGATGATGTCCATTCCCTGCGCGGCGAAAGTGGCATAAAACACGCTGGCGTAATAGCCCTCGAACTGGTCGATGTCGTTATTGACGTACCAGTTATAGGGAATGCTCGCGTAGAGCGAAAAGAAGATTTCCCGAACACGCGTAAAATCGTTGGCTTGCAATGCCTCATGCAAGGCAAACCGGCTCTGCACCGCCTTTTGCGGATTTCCGACCCAGCGTTCCAGGATATTGCTCGAAAGCGCGCTGCGGACTTCGCGATTGGGATAGGTGAGCGTAAACAGGAGGTTGTCGTCCAGGTTTTTCTCCTCGGCAATGGTCAAATAGCCGGACTGGAACATCAGGGCTTCGGTGGAAATCGCGCCGACCTCGAAGGCGGAAAGCAGTTCGGAGGAGCTTTCCAGTTTCAGGAGCGTGGGCAGATAGACCTTGCGCTCGGTGAGCATATCGACCAAAAAGGTCGGCGTGCCGGTCTCGAACCAGAAGGAGCGGAATTCGCGCTCCCGAAAGAGGAGCAGCAGATCGAAGGGGTTATAGACCGCTTCGCCGCGCCAGTTGTAGCCGTTGTACCAATAGCGGATCTTTTCCCTGTCCAATCCTTCGAGTTCAGGGGCGAAGACGGTATCCACATCGGCGTCGGTATAGCCACAGATATTGGAAAAACCAGGCGATAGCGTAATGTCCGCCAGATTATTGAGGCCGGAAAAGATATTGACCTTGCTGAATTTTGAAACGCCGGTCAGGAAGGCAAATTTGATGTGCGCGTCCTGATCCTTGATGACCGAATACAAATCACGCAGACCATCGCGCATTTCGCGGGCGAGATCGGGTTTGGTCAGGTTATCGAGAATGGGTTTGTCGTATTCATCCACCAGCACCACCACGCGCTGGCCGAATTTGGCTTCGGCTTCCAGAATCAACTGGGAGAACTGCCCCGGAATGCTGGCGTCTTCCAACGCCAGCCCCAAACGCCGCGCATTTTGCTTGAGCAGCTCGCGGATGCGCACGGCCAAATCTTCCGCCCGCCCACTGGAAATCCCCGCGCCAAAGCTCAAGCGGATCACCGGATACCGGATGCTCCAATCCCATTTGTCGTGACAATACAACCCCCGAAACAGCGCCTCATTGCCCGCGAACAATTCCGCCAGGGTATCCAGAAATAAACTTTTGCCGAAGCGGCGCGGGCGGGAAAGAAAATACGCCTTGCCTTCCCGAATCATGCGCAGGGCGAAGGCGGTCTTGTCGACGTAATAGCAGTTATCCTCCCGGATTTCACGGAAGGTCTGGATGCCGATGGGCAGTTTCTTGCGCGACATGGCAGGCTCACGGATTGGATGGAAATGCTGGAATTATACCGCGGCAAACCTCACGCCTGCGACTGCGGGGCAAGCGTTGGCAAGCGTTTTGCCATCATCATGGCGAGCAATCCTTGCGCCGAATCCGGCGAAGTCTTCAAGATTTCAAAATTCCATGTCCGAAAACAGCCAGACTCCGGTTTGAGGATGTCGTAAAGTAGACGCAAATGATGGTTTGGAGGGTGGCGGCTGTGCTGGCAAATAGAGATGCCCTGTATGCGGCATTCGTGGCGAAAGACGCCCGGTTCGATGGTCGTTTCTTTGTGGGCGTCGCATCGACCGGCATCTATTGCCGTCCCGTGTGCAAGGCCAGACAACCCAAATTTGCAAGCTGCACGTTTTATGAAACGGCGGCGGAGGCCGAGCAATGCGGATACCGTCCGTGTCTTCTGTGCAGGCCGGAAATCGCGCCGGGGAGGTCGATGGCCGATGCTTCCGCAAATCTGGCGCTGCGGGCTGCACGGATGTTGGAAGACCGTTGCGCAAGCGGCGAACGCATCGACGAAATCGCCGGACGGCTCGGTTGCACAGACCGTCACCTGCGCCGCGTGTTCATGGACGAATACCACGTCCTGCCGGTTCAGTTCCTTCAGACCTGCCGTTTGCTCCTGGCGAAAAGCCTGCTGACCGACACCGATTTGTCCATTCTCGAAGTGGCGATGGCTGCGGGGTTCGGCAGTCTGCGCCGTTTCAACGACCTTTTCAGGGAACGCTATAAATGCACGCCCACCGACCTGTGCAGACGAGCGCCTGGGGAAAAACGGCGCGACAGCATTACCTTGGCGTTGGGATACCGCCCGCCCTATGGATGGGCAGCGATGCTGGGCTTCTTTGCCGGACGCGCCATAGCCGGCGTGGAAACCGTGACGGATGGGGCGTATTTCCGCACCGTCCGTTTGGCGCGCACAGACAAAAAGCGCGTGGATGGCTGGCTCGGCGTGAAAAACAACCCCGATAAAAATATGCTGTCCGTCACGGTAAGTGAAAGTCTGCTCCCCGTATTGCCGCAGGTTCTGGCGCGAATCAAACGGCAATTCGATGTGCATTGCGACCCGAACGCGGTGCATGAAACGCTTTCCTCCATGAACGATATTCGTCCAGACCTCTGCGTCATTGGTACGCGCCTTCCCGGATGCTTCAATCCGTTCGAGATGTCGGTTCGGGCGGTGCTTGGACAGCAGATCACCGTGAAAGCAGCGGGAACATTGGCGGCGAGGATTGCCAAAACATTCGGGATGCCGATACAAACCGGCATCCACGGACTTGCGCATATTTTTCCTTCCCCGGAAGATGTCATGGCGCTTGGAGAAACCATGGAAAATCGTTTCGGCAAATTGGGCATTACTTCGGCGCGCGTAAAAACAATCCGGGAACTTGCGCGGGGTTTTACGCAAAACGAAATCGATTTTGATTATTGCGCCCGCCCTGAGGAAGAAATCCAGAAACTCCTCAAAATACGCGGCATCGGGAATTGGACGGCAAATTATATTGCCATGCGGGCAATGGGTTTTACAGACGCCTTTCTTGAAACGGATTACGGCGTGAAAAAAGCATTGCCCTCCCATGCGCCAAAGGAATTGCTGCGATTGGCGGAAAACTGGCGTCCCTGGCGCGGCTATGCGATCATCAATCTTTGGAATACGTTGTGAGGAGACGCAAAATGTATTATTCCACGCTTCATTCATCACCCGTAGGCAATCTCACACTCGCCAGCGACGGACAAAACCTCGTGGGCATCTGGATAGCGGGGCAAAAATACCACGGGGGCACATTGCCCGAAAAAGCGGTCGAACAGGACAATATTCCCGTATTCAGCAAGACGAAAACCTGGCTTGACCGTTACTTCGCGGGGAAAAAGCCGGACACCTCCAACCTGCTATTGGCCCCCATCGGCGGCGAATTCCGCCAAGGGGTCTGGGGCATTTTGCGCTCGATTCCTTACGGCGAGTTTGTCACTTATGGCGAGATCGCGAAGAAGATGGCGGCGAAGTCAGGCAAAGCCAGCATGTCCGCCCAGGCAGTCGGCGGCGCGGTCGGGCATAACCCCATCTCCATCATCATTCCGTGCCACCGTGTCGTTGGCGCAAACGGAAGCCTGACAGGTTACGCGGGCGGCATCGGAACGAAAGTGAAGCTGCTTGAATTGGAAGGTGTTGATATGCGCAAGTTATTCGTTCCTCGAAAGGGGACGGCACTGTGAATGATGGGACTTGCCATGAAGCCTGAAAACTTGAACAGAAAGAGAGATTTCCAGCCATATATGCAAGGCGGTGAGGTTTTCTTCGAGCGGCGCTGGCGTTATCTTTATTTGCTTGCCAATTTGTAACTTGCGTCAATTTGCTCGAAGATTTCATTTACAGGTACAGAGCCGTCCAAACAGATTGTGACCCAATGTTTTTTGTTCATGTGGTAGCCGGGATAATACTTTTTGTGGTCAACCGTCGATTCAATATCATTTGAACTCATTCGCAGATCCAGAATATCAACAATGTCATCAGAATCAATTCCAAGTTTTCTTTTGGATAGCACCAGCAATGCTCCATACCACTTGACAGTATCTCTTCTTCTGAAAATTGCGTTTTGCGGAAATTTCGGCCATAAAAATTCCAATTCGTCATGATAGGCATCACGTACATATTGTATTATTTTCTGTGCGTAGTCACTTTTGAAAATATTTGATTCAAAACATCTTTCGCCAATCTGCCGTAGTACATTTTCAAAGTCGGTTCTGACCGCGCCCACAAACGATCCAACGGTTTCCGGCATATGGTGCAGCACATATTCTTCATCCGACGAAAGATCAATTACCTTTGTAGTAACCATGCCATTATTCGCTACGGCAACAAGCATTTGAAATTGACCGTTCACAATCTTTGTAGAATAGATATGCCTGCCGTTTTCCTCACGAAAACCGAATGAATGCAACTCTCCCAAATCAAGTTTCTTGTTTTTGAATAATTCATCGCGGACTTCGTGGAAGTTCTGGATGCCAACGGGAAGATTCTTGCGGGTCATGGAAAGAGTGCGAACCAAGATGAAAATACTGGAATTATACCGCGAGCGTAGGCTACACTTCCTTGGAATTTCGTTGGCGCTTTCAAACGGCACAATGTGGTTTCAAGGCGCTTTGCTTTTCGGGCTTCTGCTGCCGTGCCGGATGATCCATTGTGTTGCTTTGGAACAAGGTTTCGCTTCCCAGTCCCGGACGATGGCCACCGCCTTGTCCGGCGCTTCCTTGAACAGGTCGTTCAGGTTGTTGCCGACGCTTTTTTGCACAAAGCGCGAGGGATCGTCCTTCAGGTTCGTGAGCAAGGCGCGGAATTCCTCGAAACGCTCCAGCGCCACGGTGAGCTTTTTTGCCCACGGCAGGCGAATGCGCACCCCTTCGCTGGCAAGGCGGCGCACATGCACATCGGCATCCCGGCTCCAGGTCAGCATGATTTGCATCATGCCGTGGCGTGATGCTCGACATGACGAACGATTGGCCAGAGCCACCAGCCTTTGGTAAACATCCCGGTCTCCGTCGCCAGTGGCGCGCCCAGAATCGCGGTAAACACGGCGAGTTTTTCCACATACGTTCCGGGCAGGTTATTATCCAGCGCGAGCGCAATCCGGTCGATGCGCCCGGAAAACTCCAGGTTATCCAGTTGCTCCGTCAGCGCCCGCAAGAACGCTCCTGTCCGAAAGACCGGCGTGACGGCGGAGAACTTCGCCGCCAGCATCCGGACATAGGCGTCGTCGTAATAATCCTTGAATTTTTTCGTCATGAGGATTTTCCAAGGCTTTCCACCTCAAACCCCACCACATTGCGCGTCTTTTTGCTGAATTCTACCCCGATCAAATGAATGGGTTGCCGAAACGAACCGTATTTTTCAGCGTATTGCTTCTCCTTGATCTGCGCCAATGCTTTCCCCTCGGCTTCATCTTCCACCACCTTGAATTCAAAGAGATAAACCTGTCCGTTGAACTTGACCGCCATATCCAGCCTCCCCTGATTGCTCACGTCTTCCGGCACGATGTCCATTCCCAGCGCGGCAAAGGTGGCATAGAACACGCTGGCGTAATAGCCCTCGAATTGGTCGATGTCGTTATTGACATACCAGTTGTAGGGAATGCTGGCGTAGAGCGAAAAAAAGATTTCCCGGATGCGCGTAAAATCGTTGGCTTTCAGCGCCTCGTACAAGGCAAAACTGCTTTCTTCCGCTTTCCGCGGATTGTTGACCCAACGTCCCAGAATATCGCCCGTCAATGCCCCCCGGACTTCCCGATTGGGATAGGTCAGCGTAAATACGATGTTGTCGTCCAGGTTTTTCTCTTCGCCAATGGTGAGATAACCGGATTGGAACATCAGGGCTTCGGTGGAAATATCGCCCACTTCGAACGCGGAAATCAGCCGGGAAGAGGCTTTTGTTTTCAACAGGGCGGGCAGATAGACCTTGCGCTCAGTGAGCATGTCCACCAGGAAAGTCGGTGTGCCGGTCTCGAACCAGAAAGGGCGGAATTCGCGGCAATCGAAAAGCAGTAAAAGATCGAAGGGATTATAGACGGCTTCGCCTCGCCAGTTGTAGCCGTTGTACCAAAGCCGGATTTTGTCCCTGTCCAACCCTTCGAGTTCGGGCGCAAATACAGTATCGACATCGGCATCGGTATAACCGCAAATGTCGGAATATCCGGCATGAAGCGTAATGTCCGCCAGATTGTTGAGGCCGGAAAAGATATTGACCTTGCTGAATTTGGAGACGCCCGTCAAAAAGGCAAATTTGATGTGCGCGTCCTGATCCTTGATGACCGAATAAAGATCACGCAAGCCATCGCGCATCTCACGGGCAAGATCGGGCCGGGTCAGGTTATCCAGAATCGGTTTGTCGTATTCGTCGATCAGCACCACGACGCGCTGGCCGAATTTGACTTCGGCTTCCAGAATCAACTGGGAGAACTGCCTGCCCCGGGATGCTGGCATCTTCCAACGTCAGCCCCAAACGCCGCGCATTTTGCTTGAGAAGCTCGCGGATGCGCACACCCAGATCTTCCGCCCGCCCACTTGAAATCCCCGCGCCAAAACTGATGCGGATTACCGGATATTGGATTTTCCAATCCCATTTGTCGTGACAAAAAAGCCCCCGAAACAGCGCCTCATTGCCCGCGAACAATTCCGCCAGGGTATCCAAAAACAGGCTTTTACCGAAGCGGCGCGGACGGGAGAGGAAATACGCCTTGCCTTCCCGAATCATGCGCAGGGCGAAGGCGGTCTTGTCAACGTAATAGCAGTCGTCCTCCCGGATTTCACGGAAGGTCTGAATGCCGATGGGCAGTTTCTTGCGCAACATGGCAGGCTCACGGATCAAATGGAAACGCTGTGATTATACGTCCTGTTGCTCCTATGCTTGATGGGTACGCCAGACGCTCAGGCCCAGCTAGACTGTGGATAGCAGCACCGCGTTCAAGGGAATCTGCGCGAGGGTCATGCCCATGGCCATCGGTCGGCGTAGCCCCAACTGGCGAGCTGGTCACCGCCGCGATAAACCATCGTGTCGATGAAATTCTTGGCTTTGTAGCGGTCTTCGCACGCTGGAGGTGAACAGGATTTCCGGGCGGGGCGACCAGCGCAAAGTCCGTCACCCGGCGTGTCACCTGCGCAACCACGATGACGGCGATGCCGGGGCTTGGCGGCCAAGCGCCGCGAAGCCCGCGAGGCTGGTCAGGTTGCAGCAGGACGCACAGGGTTGTCACGATACCCACGGTCGCAAGCATCCTGCCGGTGACGAAGAGTTGGAACATCAGGGTGAGCAAATTGATGATCAGGTCGATGTTGGCGAAGAACGCCATGCGGGCCGCATGATCGGGAAACGCGGCTTCGGCGATGCTGGCCTGCTGGAAGTACAAAAAGGTCGAGGTGACCGAGTACAACAGGATGAGCAGCGCCAACCCGCCTAGGTACGGCGAGCACAGCGTATGCACCATGCCCGCGAAGATGCCGCCACCCAGTGGCTGATCCGGGGCGTCGCGACGGGCGGAATGCTGGAATGCCTGCGCGATAAGGGATAGCCGGCGCGAGGCGAGCACCGCAACTTCCAGGAACACGATGATGATCGCCATCAACCTAGGGTGTGTTCACGCTATCGCAGAGCATCGATGATCAGGACGAAATGGATAAAAGCACAGAACATCCGATCAAGTTTTTCGATGCGGGAGAAGATTCGGCGAAAGCCCTTGAGCCGACGGAACAGACGCTCGACTTCGTTACGGCGGCGGTACAGGACTTGATCGTATTCCCAGGCATTGATCCGGTTGCGCTTGGGCGGAACGACAGGAGAATACCCCGGATCACGCGCCAATTGCCGGGTTTCATCTCCTTCGCAGGC
>JAITRP010000054.1 GCA_031288305.1 Zoogloeaceae bacterium | reverse complement strand
GGTTGAGACCCCGGCCTGAAGGCCGGGGTTTCGACCGTAGCCATTGGGGAGGGGATGCAAACCCCTTCCCAATGACGTTAGACCGGCAGCCCTGAAGGGCTGCCGCTAATTTCTTGCTCGTGCCTGCTCCATTTGACCTTCCCGGGCATCTTGCTCGAAAGCCGATAAACAGGTTCTGTGGCCTTGCCATGGTATCCGTTCCACTGCCGCAAACCCTCCCCAATCCTCCCCTTGCGTCAGGGGAGGGAGTGCGGCCGCGCTTCGTCCTAGGCGATTTTCCCTCCACTTTGGATCGCACCCTAAATCGACCATAGATGGAAGATTGCCGCGCAGGGGCGGTATACTGTCATGGTTTGCGAACTGTGTTCGCATGGATAAATAAACTGCCGGGAGAATTGATGAGTCTGAAACTCGACGCGTGTGTCGCGCAACACCAGGGAGATCGCAAGGAGCAACAGGACAGGCTGACGCTGGTGGCGCACCAACATATCCCTGGCGTGGTGCTGGCGGCCGTGGCGGACGGCATGGGCGGGCATACGGGCGGCGCGCTGGCGGCGGAACAGGTAATTCATACGCTCAGCAGCAACTTCCAGCGATGGAGCGAGGAAGAAGACCCGCGCAATTTCGTGACGGAAAGCCTGAACGAAGTGCATACCATGATCAAGGCTTCCCGCTTCATCAATGAAAAGGATCCGCACAGCACGGCGGTGCTCCTGATGTTGTGTCCGCACAATTCGGTGCTGTGGGCGCATTGCGGCGACAGCCGCCTGTATGTTTTTCGCGGCCTGCATCTGCGGGCGCGGACAACGGATCATTCCTATGTGGAGCATCTGATCCAGACGGGCAAGATTACGCAGGAAGAAGCCGAGACGCATCCCAACCGCAACATCCTGCTCACCTCCCTGGGCGGACACGAGGCGCCGAGGGTGGATTTCGGCTCCCTGGACGACGTGCAGGCGGGCGATAGTTTCCTGCTCTGTTCCGATGGACTGTGGGGCTATTTCGACGATTACGAACTGGGCGCAATCATGATGACGGGCAGCGCGCGCGAAGTCGCCACCCAGCTCATCCGCCTGGCGCGCGCGCGTGGCGAGCACAAGGGCGACAACATCTCCGTGGCGATCCTGAAATTCTCATGAGCCTTGCGCCCGCTCTTGCCTCCGTCCCGTCCGTGGCGGAGGCGCGCTGTTATCACTGCGGCCTGGACATCCCCGGCGGCGCGGATTTTTCCGTCGACATCGCCGGCGAACCCCGCGCCCTGTGCTGCGCCGGTTGCCAGGCGGTGGCCGAGGCCATCGTCGCCAACGGGCTTGCCGATTACTACGCCAGCCGCGACGCCTTGCCGGAATCGCCGCGCGAAGCCGTGCCCGCCATACTCGAACAACTGGCGCTGTTCGATCACGTTGAATTCCAGAAAAGTTTCGTGCGTGATCTGGGCGAGCGCGAGCGCGAAGCCTCGCTGATGCTCGAAGGCATCACCTGCGCCGCCTGCGTCTGGCTGAACGAACGGCATATCGGGCAACTGTCCGGGGTGACCGGCGTCGACGTCAATTACGCCACCCGCCGCGCCCGCGTTCGCTGGGACACGACGCGAATAAAGCTTTCCGGCATCCTTGCCGCCATCGCCGCCATAGGGTATCGCGCCCATCCGTATGACGCCTCGCGTTACGAGGAACTGGCGCGCCGCGAGCGCCGCGAGGCGCTGTGGCGGGTGTGGGTGGCGGGGTTCGGCATGATGCAGGTGATGATGTACGCCGTCCCGGTCTATCTGGCGAACGCGGGCGAAATGACGGCGGATATCGAAACCCTGATTCGCTGGGCCAGCCTGCTCCTCACCCTGCCCGTGGTGTTCTATTCCGCCGCGCCTTTTTTCCGCGGCGCGTGGCGGGACGTGAAATTCCGGCGCGTCGGCATGGATGTGCCAGTGGCGCTGGGCATCGGCGCGGCCTTTGCCGCTTCGGTTTGGGCGACCGTGACCCGGACGGGCGAAGTCTATTTCGATTCCGTCGCCATGTTCGTGTTCTTCTTGCTGGGCGGTCGCTATCTGGAGATGACGGCGCGACAAAAGGCGGTCAGCGTTGGCGAGGCGCTGGCAAAGCTCATGCCCGCCTTCTGCCAACGTCTTTCGCACGCGGCAAAGACGGGCGGGGAAGCCGAACAGGTCATGGTTTCCGAACTGAAGGCCGGGGATCGCGTGCTGGTGCGCCCTGGCGACATCATTCCCTGCGATGGCGCGGTGGAGGAAGGCGCCAGCAATGCCGACGAGTCGCTCCTCACCGGCGAGAGCCTGCCGGTGAAGAAACAGGCGGGCGACGCGGTGACGGGCGGCTCGCTCAACATGGAAAGCCCATTGGTGGTGCGCGTAGGCGCCGTGGGCGAGCGGACGCGGCTTTCGGCCATCATCCGCCTGATGGAACGCGCCGCCGCCGAGAAACCCGGCATCGTTGTCGTGGCCGACAAGGTGGCGCAGTGGTTCGTGCTGATATTGCTTGTCGTCGCCGCGCTCACCGCCATTGCCTGGCATGGCGTCGATGGCGAGCGCGCCCTGTGGATTACCGTTTCCGTGCTGGTCGTTACCTGCCCCTGCGCCCTGGCGCTGGCAACGCCGATCGCCTTGACGGTCGCTTCCGGCGCGCTGGCAAAGGAAGGCTTGCTGGTGACGCGCGGTCACGCGCTGGAAACCCTCGCGCGCGCCACCCATTTCGTCTTCGACAAGACCGGCACATTGACGACCGGCAAACTGCGTCTCCTGGATATTTCGCCGGTAGGGGCGGCAGACGAGGAAACCGCCCTGCGGCTGGCCGCCAGACTGGAAGCCTGGTCTGAACATCCGCTGGCGCGCGCCTTGCGCCAGGCCGCCGGGGAACGCCTTGCCGGCGCGCCGCCTCCGGCGGAAAACGTCATCGCCGAAACCGGACAAGGCGTGCGCGGCAATGTCGCGGGACAGGAACTGTACATTGGCCGTCCCGACTACGTATTTGCCCACGCGGGCGAAGCGCGCTGGCCGGAAGGCTGGCAAACGGCGGGCGACACCGTGCTTGCCCTGGGCGAAGGCGGAGACGGCGGGCGCGGCGTGCTGGCTTTTTTCCGTCTGGGCGACGCCCCGCGTCCCGAAGCCGCCGCCCTCATCCACAGCCTCCAGACCGCCGGACGCCAGACCCTGCTGATGTCCGGCGACGCCGCGCCCGTCGTGGCGCGCATCGCGGCGGAACTGGGCATTGGCGCGGCGAAAGGCGGAATGTCGCCGCAGGACAAGCGCGACGCGGTAAGCCGCTTGCAGGCGGCGGGCGCGGTAGTGGCGATGGTGGGCGATGGCGTAAATGACGCGCCGGTGCTGGCGCAGGCGCAGGTTTCCATCGCGATGGGTTCTGGCGCGCAACTGGCGCGCACCCAGGCGGACCTGGTGCTGCTTTCCGAAAACCTGGAACGCCTGGCCATCGGGTTTCGCAGGAGCCGTTTCACGCTTGCCGTCATCCGCCAGAATCTCGCCTGGGCCTTTCTCTACAACCTCCTCGCCCTGCCGCTGGCGATTGCCGGACATGTCACCCCTTGGGCGGCGGGCATCGGCATGTCGGCAAGCTCGCTATTGGTGGTGCTGAACGCCTTGCGCATCCAGAAAAAGGAAGTCTGATGGAAAGCCTCTACCTGCTCATTCCCTTTTCCGTTGCGCTCGTTTTCGTCATCGCCCTGATCTTTTGGCGCTCGCTCAAGGGCGGACAGTTCGACGATCTGGAAGGTCCGGGATTTCGCATCCTGATGGACGACGACCTGCCGCATCCCCAAAAGCCAGAAACGAAATCGCCGGAAAACGAAGAGCGCCCCAATGCCTGAGTGTCAAAAAAACCAATCGATTACCCATCGAAAGCATTCATGTTCTCGACATCATCCGTCTGACTTTTCCTGGAAACGCTGCCATGCCACTTTCCGAAGAAATCTTCAAAGCTTATGACATTCGCGGTATCGTGGGACGCACCCTGACCGCCGGCGGCGTGCGCCGGATCGGATACGCGCTGGGCGCGTTGGCGCTGGAAAAAGGGCAGCGCGCGATTGCCGTGGGGCGTGACGGGCGGCTTTCCGGCCCGGAACTGGCGGACGCGCTGATGACGGGCATC
Source organism: Zoogloeaceae bacterium (assembly GCA_031288305.1). Classification (GTDB taxonomy): domain Bacteria; phylum Pseudomonadota; class Gammaproteobacteria; order Burkholderiales; family Rhodocyclaceae; genus Azovibrio. The sequence goes on along the minus strand of JAITRP010000054.1, from coordinate 1,296 downwards.
TGCGCGGCGGGCGTCGATGCCGTGGATATTGGCTGTGTGCCCACGCCCGTCACCTACTTTGCCGCGCACGCGCTCGGCTGCCAGTCCTGCGTCTCCGTCACCGGCAGCCACAATCCGCCCGACTACAATGGCCTGAAGATGGTCATCGGCGGGGAAACGCTGGCGCTGGAGGCCATCCAGGCGTTGAAGCGGCGCATGGAATCCGGTTTGCCCGAAGAGCGTCCTCCCCGCGGCAAGCGGACGAAAAGCGATGTGCGCGCCGCCTATCTGGAACGCATCCTGCGCGATGTTCGCCTTGCCCGTCCGATGAAGATCGCCGTGGATTGCGGCAATGGCGTCGCCGGCGCTTTCGCTCCGGAGCTTTTCCGCCGCCTGGGCTGCGACATCGTGCCGCTTTTTTGCGAGGTCGATGGCCGCTTTCCCCACCATCATCCCGATCCTTCCAAGCCGGAGAATCTTGCCGACCTGATCCGGCATCTCAAAACGACAGACGCCGAAATCGGCATCGCCTTCGACGGCGACGGCGACCGCCTGGGCGTGGTGACGAAGGACGGCGCAATCATCTATCCCGACCGCCAACTGATGCTCTTTGCCGCCGATGTGCTCGCCCGCGCGCCGGGCGGCGAAATCATCTATGACGTGAAATGCTCGCGCCTGCTGGCCGCGTGGATACGCGCGCACGGCGGCAAACCCCTGATGTGGAACACTGGCCACGCCCTGATCAAGGCCAAGCTGAAAGAGACGAACGCGCCGCTGGCAGGAGAGATGAGCGGGCACGTCTTCTTCGGCGAACGCTGGTACGGCTTCGACGACGGCCTCTACGCCGGCGCGCGCCTGCTGGAGATTTTGAGCCGCAACCCCGACGCCAACCCCGTGCTCAACGCCCTGCCCCAGGCCATTTCCACGCCGGAACTCAATATCCGCATGGCGGAAGGCGAACCCTTCGCGCTGGTGGAAAAACTCAAGGCCGAAGCGACCTTTACCAATGAGCGCGAACGCATCACGCTCGATGGCATTCGCATCGAATACGCCGACGGCTTTGGCCTCGTCCGCGCTTCCAATACGACGCCAGTTGCCGTCCTGCGCTTCGAAGCCGACACGCCCCAGGCCCTGACCCGCATCCAGGAAGATTTTCGCCGCGCCCTGACGCAATCCTGGCCCAGACTGAACCTGCCCTTCTAGGGCGTGTTCACACTACCCCTGAAAGATGTCATGCTTCGGTACCAAGAAGTTACTGGAGCTTGATGATGGAAATCACCGAATCCCAATATCAACAGATCGAAGACTGCCTGCCGC
>JAITRP010000089.1 GCA_031288305.1 Zoogloeaceae bacterium | reverse complement strand
GGTTTCTCTCCCCTCCCCAATGGCTACGGATTGATCCCCCGGCCTTCAGGCCGGGGGATCAACCTTCGCGCCGATTCTTCCGGGCGGGGTTTCAAACCGGAGTTCGTTTTACGATGAATTTTATAACGTCTTGAGCAATACCTTGGAGCGGCGTTGCAGGTTGTACATCTGGCGTTTTTGCGCGGGCAGCGAATCAATGTCCTCGAGATGAAAGCCGCGTTCGATGAACCAATGCACGGCGCGGGTGGTCAGCACGAACAGGCGGCTGACGCCGGCGGCGCGGGCGCGGCTCTGGATGCGCTCGACCAGTTGTTCGCCATAGCCCCAGCCGCGTTGCGCCGCATCCACCGCCAGGCAGGCGAGTTCGGCGACGCCCGCGCCATAGTCATACAGCGCGGCGCAGCCCACCGCCATGTTGTCGTGTTCGATGATGGAAAATTTTTCAATCTCGCGTTCCAGCAGTTCACGCGGGCGATGCACCAGAATCCCCTCCGCCTCCAAAGGCTCGATGAGCGCGATGAGCGCGCCGATGTCGTCGGCGCGGGCTTCGCGGATACGTTCCAGCGATTCGCGCGAGATGACGGTGCCGATGCCCTCGCGGGAAAAAAGTTCCTGCAACAGCGCGCCATCCTGCGCGTAGCCGATCAGGTGCGCCCGTCCCACGCCCTGGCGGCTGGCGCGCACGGCGCAGGGCAGGCCGCGGCGGATGTCCGGGGAAAGCCAGTCGGCATCCTGCATGGACTGGGCGGCGTCGGCGGTGAGTTCATCCAGCAGACGTCCTTCCTTGTCGCGGATGCCCTGGCTATCCGTGAGAAACACCAGCTTGTCGGCCTTCAGGGCCACGGCCACGGCTTCGGCGACTTCTTCCATCCGCAGGTTGAAAATTTCGCCGGTCGGAGATGCGCCCTGGCAGGAAAGCAACACGATGTTGCCCAGTTGCAGTTGCGCTTTCAGCCCTTCCGCGTCGACCTTGCGCACCATGCCGCTATATTGCAGATCCACGCCGTCGAGCACGCCCAGCGGACGGGCGGTGATGAAATTGCCGCCGATGACGCGAATCCGGCTGCCGGCCATCGGCGTATTGGGCAGTCCCTGCGACAGCAGGGCCTCGATTTCGAGATAGACGCTGCCGACGGCATCCACCACGCAATCGAGCGTGGCGGCGTCCGTGATGCGATAGCCGCCGTGGTGGCGGGATTCCAGCCCCTTCTCGCGCAGCTCTTCCTCGATTTGCGGACGCGCCCCATGCACCAGCACCAGGCGTATCCCCAAACTCGCCAGCAGATTCACGTCATAGGCCAGGGTCTTGGCCAGGGGACCGGCAATGGCCTTGCCGCCAAAGGCCAGCACGAAGGTCTTGCCGCGAAAGGCGTTGATATAGGGCGTAACCTGGCGAAACCAGGCGACGAATCCGGCAAGATCGGCGGCGGCCTTTTCCGCCGCGCCCTCGACGCCAGCGCCGCTTTCCCGCTGTTCGCTCATGGATCTTGCCTTGCGCCGTCTTTCTTCTCGCCCGCCCTTGCTGTTTTCCTCGGCGTCCTGAGGTTCTCCGGCGCGGGTTCCGCCGCCTGCGTTCCTCCCGTACCCGCCGCCATTGCCGGGTTTTCGGCGCGCAGCACTTCTTCCAGGCGATCACATACCGTCTCCAGCACCTTTACACGCGCGAAATTCTTGTCTTCGGCTTCGATCAGCGTCCATGGGGCCGCGCCGGTGCTGGTGCGATCCACCATGTCGCAGACCGCCTGATGGTAGGCGTCCCATTTTTCGCGGTTGCGCCAGTCCTCGTCGGTGATCTTGTAGCGCTTGAAGGCGATCTGCTCGCGTTCCTTGAAGCGGCGCAACTGTTCTTCCTTGCTGATTTGCAGCCAGAACTTGACGATGATCACGCCGTCCGCCGAAAGCTCGTGTTCGAAATCGTTGATTTCGGCGTAGGCGCGCAACCAGTCGGCTTCCGAACAGAAGCCTTCCACCCGCTCGACCAGCACCCGGCCATACCAGGTGCGATCGAAGATGGTGATGCGGCCATTCCTGGGAATGTGCCGCCAAAAACGCCACAGATAGGGCTGCGCCCGTTCTTCCTCGGTGGGCGCGGCAACGGGGACAATCTGGTACTGGCGCGTATCGAGCGCGGCGACCAGGCGCCGGATGCTGCCGCCCTTGCCCGCCGCGTCCTGGCCTTCGAAGGCCAGCGCCAGCGAATGCTTCTTCTTGAATTCCGGCGAGCGCGCCAGTTCCGAAAGCCGCCCCTGGGCGCGCGCCAGGCGCAATTCATACTTCGGCTTCTCGATGCGCTGCGTCAGATCGAGCGCGGTCAGCACGTCCAGCGTATCGATCTTGTGGGTGATCGGCGGCGCGACCGGATAGTGCCGCTCGCGCTGCCCGGCCAGACGTTGTTGCAGCGCCTCCAGCACCATCTTGCCAACGGTGAGCGAGCGGTAGCGGTCGTCCGTGCCTTCCACCACAATCCACGGCGCCCAGGGCGTGTTCGTCATGCGCAGGAGGTGGGAAGCGACCTCCTGCAACTGACCGTAGGTCTTCAGCCGTTCCCAGCTTTCCTTGGTCACGCGCCAGGCGGTGCGCGGATCTTTTTCCAGACTGCGCAGCCGCTTCTTCTGCCCTTCGCGCGAAAGATGAAACCAGAATTTCAGCACCAGCGCGCCCTCGTTGGCGAGCATGGCCTCGAAACGGTTGAACTGGTCGATGCGCTGATCAAAGAACGCCTGGTCGATCTCGCCGGAAATGCGCCGGGCAATGGGCAGGGAATACCAGGAGCCGGAAAACACGTAGATCCAGCCCTTGGGCGGCAAGGCTCGCCAATAGCGCCACATGAAAGGCCGCTCGGATTCCTCGTCGCTGGGGTCGGTAAAGGTCTGGGTGGAAAGATAACGCGGATCCATCCAGTCGTAGAGATCGTGGATGGTCTCGCTCTTGCCCGCGCCATCGACGCCGCTGATCAGGATGATGACCGGGAAATCGCCCTTCTCGCGCAACTCGAACTGCGCTTCCAGCAAATCGGCGCGCAGGCGCGTCACCTCCTCCTTGAAGGTCTTCTTGTCGATCACGTGCCCCAGTTCCGCCGCCTCAAACATCACCAATTCCTTTCCTCTTTCTTCTGTCCCCTGTCCCCGGAACTACTGATCGCGCTTTTCCTGCATCAACTGGAGATAGCGGCGGCGGTCTTCGGCGTATTTGGCGCGGATCTGCTTCAGTTCCTTCTGCTTGGCCGCCAAAAGCAAACTTTGCGCCTTGATGGTGGTTTCCTCGTTATGGATTTGCCGGGTCAGCTCGGCGGGCGCCTTGCTCTTGGCGTAGAACTCGGCTTCGATGTCCAGCGCGTTCTTGCGCTTGCGCGCGGCGGCAATCAATTCGCTTGCGTTCCTGATGGCCAGTTGGACGCCTTCTTCGTTGCGCGCCTGCATCTTGTCGATGTCCGCCACGCTGGAATAGGTTTCCAGCAGGGCGCGATCCTTGCGATCCTGGACGCGGTGGCGATTGATTTCTTCCTGCTCCCTGCCTGCCGGTTCCACCGCCTGCCCTTCTTCCGGCACATGCGCGCGCGCGCTGACCTCGCGGATCAAGAGACCTTGGCGGTTGTAGATTTTCAGCGCCCGTCCGTTGCATTTCGGCGGCAGCACGTCGCCGCAGGTCAGTTGCCCGGTCTCGTCGTTGCAGCAGATGTTTTCGTTGCTGGCGGCGAATACAGACGCGGATACGCAACCCAACAGGGCAAGGCCGGGCAGGAAAAGGTGAAAATCAGTTGGACGAATCATCAGGCAAGCTCCCGTAACGCTGCCGATAAGCGCGCACAGCGGCGGCATGGTCGGCAAGATTCGAATGATGCTGCAAAAACCCCAGCAAATGATCGAGGCTGGCAATGGCAATGACCGGCAGACCGTAGTTTGCCTCAATTTCCCGCGTAGCGGAATGATCGCCTTGCCCGCGCTCCATGCGATCCAGCGCAACGGCGACGCCCGCGGGTTCCGCGCCCGCCGCGCGGATGATTTCCACGGATTCGCGCGCCGAATTCCCCGCGGAAACCACATCATCGACGATCAACACCCGCCCCGCCAGCGGCGCGCCCACCAGCAATCCGCCTTCGCCATGATCCTTGGCCTCCTTGCGATTGTAGGCGAAAGGCAGATCGCGCCCCTTTTCGGCAAGGGTCAGCGCGATGCCGGCCGCCAGCGGGATCCCCTTGTAGGCGGAGCCAAAAAGCATGTCGAAGGCAATGCCGCCGGCTTCAATGGCCTGAACGTAGAATTGACACAGGCGGCGCAGGGACGCGCCATGATCGAACAGTCCGGCGTTGAAAAAATAAGGCGACAAACGACCCGCCTTGGTTGTAAATTCGCCAAAACGCAAAACGCGCTGTTCAACCGCAAATTCAATGAATGACAAACGAAAATCCATGTCGTGCCGGGCTGCGTGTGTTGTTCCGATAGGCTTCCCATGTTACGCATTATCTCCCTGAATCTCAACGGCATTCGTTCCGCATGGAAGAAATCCGCCGAGGACTGGCTGCGCGCCAGCAAAGCCGATGTCATCGCCTTTCAGGAACTGAAGGCGCAGGCAGACGACCTGACGCCCGCCATGTCCGCGCCGGAAGGTTATCACGCCGCCTTTCATTTTGCCCAAAAAAAGGGCTATAGCGGCGTGGGCTTGTGGTGCCGCGAGCCGCCATTGGCGCTGACGCGCGGCTTTGGCAATGCCGAGTTCGACGCCGAGGGGCGTTATCTGCGCGCGGACTTCGCGGATTTCTCGGTAATCTCGCTGTATCTGCCTTCCGGTTCCGCCTCGCCAGAGCGGCAAGCGGCCAAGTTCCGCTTTCTCGCGGCGTTTTTCCCGCATTTGCGGGCGCTCATGGCGGAAGGGCGCGCAATGGCGCTGTGCGGCGACTGGAATATCGCCCATCAGGAAATCGACTTGAAAAACTGGAAGGGCAACCAGAAGAATTCCGGCTTCCTGCCGGAAGAACGCGCCTGGTTTTCGCGGATGCTCGATGAACTGGGCTGGGTGGATGTCTACCGCCGACTCTACCCCAAGGCTGGCGAGAGCGCCTATACTTGGTGGTCAAACCGGGGACGGGCGCGGGAAAACAATGTCGGCTGGCGCATCGACTACCAGATCGCCACGCCGGACCTTGCCGCATCCGCCGCGCTCGGGAGCGTCTTCAAGGAAAAACGCTTCTCCGATCACGCGCCGCTCATCGTCGATTATTCAGGCGTCAAAAAGTGAAAGCCCGCTTTTGGCCGTTCCAGCCGGCAAAAAAGGGACTGTATCGCTCGCCCTTCTTTGGAACAAAGGCAACGCAACCCGCTGCCCGCTCATCCACCCGGTTGCAGGGGGACAGGTTGCCGCCCTGCGACAACCGCGCAGGCCGCGCCGGTTTTGCGTTGGGGTTATCCGCCTCGTCAAAAGCGAGGCGCGATTCGACGCGACAATCCCCCCATCGCGGGGGAGTGGTGTTCAGACCGGAGACATCCTAAACACATGTTCTGAGACATGGTAGAGACATTTCATACAGACTTTCCGACGACTGCGGAGCGTTGTTTCAAGTCGATGCGCCCGATTTTCGTGCTGAACCACCACAGGGAACAGATTCCGTCCTCGGCCTCTTCCC
>JAITRP010000196.1 GCA_031288305.1 Zoogloeaceae bacterium | reverse complement strand
GAGCGTCTGTTCCGTCGGCTCAAAGGCTTTCGCCGAATCTTCTCCCGCTTCGAAAAACTTGATCGGATGTTCTGTGCTTTTATCCATTTCGTCCTGATCATCGATGCTCTGCGATAGTGCGAACACGCCCTGGTCTTTTTGATCGCCGGAAAAAGAGGCGTTTTCCGGAAGTTGCGATTTCATCTGTATCCTTTCAGAAGAAATGAGGGTGGAACTGTACCAGATACAGGACAAGGAGTATGAATCGGGAATCGGGAATCAGGAATCAGAAAGAGGCACCGGCGGCGTTGCCGCTGCTTTCCATTCTGGATATTCCGGAGTGCGGTTAAAAACGGGGGAGAAAAAGATTTGCCAAGCGAAGCGCGAACGCAAAGTCCATGCGCCTGCCGTTAAACTCGTCATTGTGAGAGCGTCGCAGGCGCTCGTGGAATCCAGACGGCTTTTCCGTTTGCCTTGCCGTTCTGACGACGAAACCTCCGTCTGTTGCCGCATCGCTTCGTTCCTCGCAATGACAGGGCAATCGCATGAATGCCTTCATCATGGTGATCGAGCGTTTGCCATTGCGTTCCTCCCCTACTGGAGCCGAAGGCGGAAGGACAACCGCAGGCTGGTCTGGCGGAGCCAGATGTGGCGAGACCGCACACAAGGGGACAGGAGGGGTTTGCAGCGACAAAATTGGCTTTTTACATGATTTGCCGCTGCAAACCCCTCCTCAATCCCCCCTTGTCAGAGGGAAGCAGACAAGCAAGCGCCTTTACCCGCACTATACGGCAACTTCACGCAATTTCCCTGCTCGCAATGATGAGGTTGGGAGTGCTCACATAGGTTTTCCTCCACTTTTAATCGCGCTCCCAAGGTCACGCTGGTTTTTCGTTGGGTTCTCGCGGTTGAAGGCGAAGTTTGCCTTGCCTTCAACCTCTGACTTGCCCGGCAAGAAGCAGATTTTTGCTTTTTGCCGCAAGCATGAATTCCAGCGCCACATCGAGTTCGCGGGTGCGGCGCATTGGCGGCAGGCTGCGCCAGACGCGGCGGCCGTAGGGTTTGTTCAACATGCGCGGGTCGCAGATCATCAGGACGCCCTTGTCGGACTCGGTGCGGATCAGGCGACCAGCGCCCTGTTTGACGTTGATGACGGCGCGCGGCAACTGGTATTCCATGAAGGCGTTGCGCCCGGCCTTTCGCATTTCCTCGATGCGCGCGGCCAGCACAGGGTCATCGGGCGGCGCGAAGGGAAGTTTGTCGATGATCACCAGGGACAGGGCATCGCCGCGCACATCCACGCCTTCCCAAAAACTCTGGCTGCCAACCAGTATGCCGTTCCCGGCTTGACGGAAGCGTTCCAGCAATTCGTTCTTGCCGCATTCGCCCTGCAAGAACAGCGGCGGGCGGGCGGCCTCATCCAGCCAGTGTTCGTTCAAATCCTGTTGCAGCAGCTCATGGATGCGGCGCATGGCCTTCAAGCTGGTGCACAGAAAAAACACGCCGCCGCGCGCGACGCGCACCAGGGGCAAGGCGGCCGCAGCGACCGCTTCCGTGTAACCCCAGGAATTGGGTTCGGGCAAGCCCTGCGGCGCGTAGAGCAAGGCTTGCCGCGCGTAGTCGAAGGGACTGTCCCAGCAGCCGGTTTCGGCGTCAAGAAGTCCAAGTTCCGCCTGGTAATGGTCGAAACGTCCCTGCACGGCGAGTGTGGCGGAGGTAAAAATCCAGGCGCGCGGATGACCGGCCATCTGGCGCGTAAAAACGTCGGCTACCGACAACGGCGTGACATTGAGTTGCAGGGATTGCCCAAAGGTCTCGCCCCAGCGGATCTTCTTGTCGGCCTCCTCTTCCGTCATCGGCGCGTTTCCATGCCATGCCTGGATACGCGCCTCGAGTTCCAGCAGCCGTTGCCAGCATTTTTCCAGACCTTCGGAACGTTCCGCCTGCGTCTTGAGGATTTTCGCCGTCGCGCCAAACTGCCGCAAAAGCTGCCGCATGGCTGCGTCAAAGCCAGGAGCGATTTCCAGTTGATGCGCGGAAAAACGTCCGCCTTCCAAGCCCGCCGCGAGGCGCAAATCCTTTGCCGCTTTTTCCAGCGCGGACAAGCTCTCCTGCAAGTCCCGGCAATCACGCGCGCCCGCCAACCCTTCCGCCTTGCCGTCGCGCGCCAGATCCAGAATCTGGCTGGTGGAAACGCTGTCGCCAAAAAACAGGGCGGCGACTTCCGGCAACTGGTGCGCTTCGTCGAGAATCACCGTGTTGCAGGCGGGCAAAAGCTCCGCCAGTCCCTCATCGCGCAGCATCACATCGGCAAAGAACAGGTGATGATTGACGACCACCAGATCCGCTTCCATCGCCGCCTTGCGCGCGGCAAGCACATGGCATTCCCTGTGATCCGGGCATTCCTGCCCCAGGCAGTTGTCGCGGGTGGAAGTCACCTGCGCCCAGACCGGAGAATTTTCCGGCACGGCGCCGCATTCGGCCTTGTCGCCGCTCCGGGTATGCTTGGAGAATTTCCGGATGGCGGCCAGATGCCCGACTTCTTCCCGGCTGTGAAAGCGTCCTTCCGTCTCCGCCCGCCGCAGGTAGTACGGACAGAGGTAATTGGCGCGTCCCTTCAGCAGCGCCGCCTGCGTCGGCGCCTGTAATGCCTTGCGCATCAAGGGCAGGTCCTTGTTGAACAGTTGATCCTGCAAGGTCTTGGTGCCGGTGGAAATAATCACCTTGCCGCCAGAGGCAAGCGCCGGCGCGAGGTAGGCGAAAGTCTTGCCGGTGCCGGTGCCGGCTTCGGCGATGAAGATTCTCTGCGCCTCGATGGCCGCCTGGATGCGCCTGGCCATCTCCACCTGCTGCGCGCGCAGCCGGAATTCCGGGATGTTCGCCGCCAGCGGGCCTTCCGGGGAAAAAAGGATGGTCAGGGGATCGGCGGCGCTCAAGATTTACGCATTGAAGGTAAAGGCATCGGCGAAAAACGCCGTTTCCGGCAGGCGGCACTGGGCGATGAGTTCCCGGCGCGCGTGATCGACCATTGCCGGATTGCCGCAGGCATAGACCTCGTGTTGGGAAAGATCCGGATAATCCGCCATGACCGCCTGATGCACGAATCCGGTTCTTCCCCGCCAGTCGGCGTCGGCGGCGGAAAGCGCCGGAATGAAGCGGATGTGCGCATGCTTGGCGTCCCAGGCCGCGGGAAGATCGGGAAGGTACAGGTCGGCGCGCGCGCGGCAGCCCCAGTAGATTCGCATGGGACGAACGATGTTTTGCGCCAGCGCGTGCTCGACGATGGCCTTGATCGGCGCAAAGCCGGTGCCGCTGGCGATCAGGATGACGGGCTTGTCGCTTTCCTCGCGCAGGAAGAAATCGCCATGCGGCCCTTCGAAGCGCAGGATGTCCTTGACCTTCATTTGCTCAAACACCTGCCCCGTGAAGCGACCGCCGGGAACGCGGCGAATGTGCAGTTCCAGCATCCCTTCCTCTTCCGGCGCGCTGGCGATGGAATAGCTGCGCCGCTGGCCTTCGGGCAGCAGAATGTCGATGTATTGCCCGGCGCGAAAGGTGAAACGCTCGCTCGCGGGCAGGCGCAGGGAAAGAATGATGACATCATGGGCGGCGCGGCGCAGGGCTTCCACTCTCGCGGGCAGGAGCTTTACCGGAATCTCGCGCGTCGCCTGGCGGTTTTCCAGCGTCAGATCGCTCTTGGCATAGGCGGTGCAGAGCAGGAGCTTGCCTTCTTCGACTTCGTGGGCGGCCAGGGCGTGGGGCTGGTACGCGCCCCGATCCGCATCGCCGCGGAGGAGTCTGGTCTTGCAGGCGCAGCACGCGCCGTTCTTGCAGCCATGGGGAAGGTTTACGCCTTGCCGCAGGGCGGCGTCCAGCAAGGTTTCGTCAGCTTCGGCTATGTATTGGACAGCGCCGGGTTGCAGGGTGATTTGGTAGCTCATGGGTTTCGATAAGGCGTGGGAGAAGGCGTGGGAGAAACTGTACGGAATAGGCTAGAATGCCGTCCATGCAAAGATTGTTGATCGTCGGCAGCGGGGATGTGGCCCGGCGCGCCGTTACCTGGCTCGCGCAACGCTTTCGCGTGTTCGCGCTGGTGCGCCCGGAAGGCCAGCCGGCAAACGACTGGCGCGCGCTGGGCGCGTGTCCGGTCGCAGGCGATCTGGATCAGCCGCAAAGCCTTGCGCGTCTGGCGGGGCTTGCGGATCGGGTGTTGCATCTCGCGCCGCCGCAGGCAACCGGCGCGAAGGATGTGCGCACCCGGCATTTGTTGGCGGCCCTGAGCCGGAGCGGGATTCTACCACGGCGGCTGGTGTATGTGAGCACGACCGGCGTCTATGGCGATTGCGGCGGGGCGCGAATCGATGAGACGCAGCCGCGTCGTCCGCATTCGGCATCCGCCCGCCGTCGGCTGGACGCGGAAAATTGTCTGCGTCGTTGGGGCAGCGCGCATCGGGTTTCCGTCGTGCTGTTGCGCGCGCCGGGAATCTACGCCACGAAAGACAGGAATGGCGCGGGCGAGCGTCTGCCGCGCGCGCGGCTGGAAGCGGGATTGCCCGTGCCATTTGCCGCCGAGGATGTCCATAGCGGTCACATCCATGCCGACGATCTGGCGCGCGCCTGTTGCCGCGCCCTGTTTTTGGGCGGCGCGGGACGCAGCTTCAATGTGGTGGACGCCAGCGATTTGAAAATGGGCGATTATTTCGACGCCGTGGCGGACTGCCTGCGCCTGCCGCGTCCGCCGCGCTGCTCGCGCGCGGACTTGCAACAACGGATTCCCCCGGCGCAATGGCGTTTCTGGCAGGAATCCCGGCGCGTCGAGAATACGCGCCTGGCCCGCGAGATGCGTCTGCGCCTGCTGTATCCCCAAATCGACCTGAATCCCCTGAATCCTGTATCGCAAGAAAGCGGCAAAAAGTAGAATCTGCCTTTTGCCGGTCCAGTCAGCAAGAAAGGGCGAGCTTCGCTTGTCCTTTTTTGGCGCAAGGGCAACGCCCCCCATGGCCGGTCTGGTTTTGCGTTGGGTTTACACGTTTGAAGCCAGGCTTTGCCCGGTTTCAAACCCTTTGGCAGGGGAGAAGCCCAAGACAAACTGGTAAAAGACAGGGGTTATTTTCGACGCTTCCTTACAAGGATTTTTTCCCATGTTCCTGTTCGTTCTCAAGGCTCTGCATATCTTTTTCGTCGTTTCCTGGTTTGCCGGGCTGTTTTATTTGCCGCGCATTTTTGTCAATCTGGCGATGGTTCCGCAGGAAAGCGCAGCCGAGCGGGCGCGTCTTCTGGTCATGGCGGAAAAGCTCTACCGGTTCATGACGCCGCTGGGCGCGCTGGCGCTGGCGCTGGGACTGTGGCTGTGGCTGGGATACGGCTTTGGCGGCGTCTGGCTGCACATCAAGCTCTTGCTGGCGCTCCTGCTGGTTGCCTACAATTTTTACTGCGGCCTGTTGCTGCGCCGTTTCCAGAGGGGAGAGAACCGGTATACGCATTTCTGGTACCGGGTCTTCAACGAAGCGCCCACTTTCCTCTTGCTGGCCATCGTGTTGCTGGTCGTCCTGAAGCAGCCTTCCTGACATGGAACGTTTTTTTGCTCCCTGCCCGCGCGGACTGGAAAGCTTGCTCGTCGAGGAACTGGAGGCGGCGGGCGCGCGGGAAGCGCGCGCCGTCCACGGCGGCGTCGCCTTTGGCGGCGATTGGGCGAGCTGCTATCGCGTCAACCTGCACTCGAGGCTGGCAACCCGCATCCTCTGGCGCGTTGCCCAGGCGCCCTGTGGGCGCGAGGAAGACATTTATCGCCTGGCGCTCCAGCAAACCTGGGAAGCGTATTTTGCCGTCGACAGCAGCTTTCGCGTCCAGACCACGGCCAGTCATTCGCCGCTGAAGAGCGTCGATTTCATCACCTTGCGGGTGAAAGACGCGTTGTGCGACCGTTTTCGCGCGCGGTGCGGCGAGCGTCCCAATGTGGACACCCGCGCGCCGGATGTGCGTGTGCAGGTCTTTCTCACGGAAAGGGAATGCGCGCTCTATCTGGACACTTCCGGCGCGCCCCTGTGGCAGCGGGGTTTGCGGCACGCCAACGTGGAGGCGCCGCTGAAGGAGAATCTGGCGGCGGGCATTTTGCGGCTCGCGGGCTGGCGACCGGGAATGCCGCTTGTCGATCCCATGTGCGGCAGCGGCACCTTCCTGCTCGAAGCCGCCTGCATGGCCTTGTCGCGCGCGCCGGGCCTGGAGCGGGCGCGTTTCGGCTTCGAGGCGTTGAAGACCTATCAGCGCGAAGTCTGGCAGGCGATACGCCGCGAGGCGCTGGGCGCGGCGCAGGAGACGCGCTTTTTGCAGATATGGGCCAGCGACAAAGATAAAAAAGCGGTGCGCGCCACCCGCCACAATCTGCGCGAAGCGGGACTGGAGGGCGCGGCAGAGGTGATGGAACAGGATTTTCTCGATCTCGCCGCGCCCGCCGACACAGGCATCCTGGTTGTCAATCCGCCCTATGGCGAGCGCATGGGGGAACTGGATCGGCTTGCCGAACTCTACCCGGCGATGAGCGGCGTATTGAAACGCCAGTTCCCCGGCTGGCGCGCTTTCTTTTTCACTGCCGACAGCCGTTTTCCCAAACTCCTGCGCTTAAAACCTTCGCGCAAAATCCCGCTGATGAACGGCCCGCTGGAATGCCGGTTATATGAAATCGCGCTGGTGGCGGGCAGCAACCGTTGAAGACGCGGGACGGATAAGCGCGCGTCAAAAAGTAAACTCCGGGTGCGATAAGAAATTTCGCGCCTTCGGCTCACTTCCCAAACTCAATTTTCCCGCCTTCCCCTTTCACCCGAATCGTATCCTTCGCCGCAAACCGCCCTTCCAGAATCGCTTTTGCCAGCGGGTTTTCCAGTTCCTGCTGGATGGCGCGTTTCAGGGGGCGCGCGCCATAGATCGGGTCGAAGCCGGCTTTGGCGAGTTCGGCAAGCGCGGAATCTTCCACTTCAAGGCGCATTTCCAGTTGGGCGAGGCGTTTTTCCAGGTAGCCCAGTTGGATTCTGGCGATGTCCTGGATGTGCCGTTCGTCCAGGGCGTGGAAGACCACCGTTTCGTCGATGCGGTTGATGAATTCCGGGCGGAAATAGCTTTTGACTTCGCCCATCACCGCCAGTTTCACCACCTGGTAATCGTCGCCCGCCATCTGCTGGATCATCTGGCTGCCCAGGTTGGAAGTCATCACGATCACCGTGTTCTTGAAATCCACGGTGCGCCCCTGGCCATCGGTCATGCGGCCATCGTCCAGGGCTTGCAGGAGGACGTTGAAGACGTCCGGATGCGCCTTTTCCACCTCGTCGAACAAAATGACGCAATAGGGTTTCCGGCGCACGGCCTCGGTAAGCGCGCCGCCTTCCTCGTAGCCGACATAGCCCGGCGGCGCGCCGATCAAGCGCGCGACCGAGTGCTTTTCCATGAATTCGCTCATGTCGATGCGGATCAGATGCGACTCGTCATCGAAAAGGAATTCGGCGAGCGCCTTGCACAATTCCGTCTTGCCCACGCCGGTGGGGCCGAGGAAAAGGAAGGAGCCGTAAGGCCGGTTGGGGTCGGACAAGCCGGCGCGGGAACGGCGGATGGCGTCCGACACCAGCCGCACGGCTTCGTCCTGGCCCACCACGCGGCGATGCAGGCGTTCTTCCATCTTGAGGAGTTTTTCCCGCTCGCCCTCCATCATCCGGGAAACCGGAATGCCGGTGGCGCGGCTCACCACCTCGGCGATTTCCTCGCTGCCCACCTGGGTGCGCAACAGGCGCGTCCGGGTTTTGCCTTCCTTGCCGGTTTCACTGTTATCCGCTTCGGCGGCCTTCAAGCGGGCTTCGAGTTGCGGCAGCTTGCCGTATTGCAATTCGGCCAGTTTGTCGAATTGTCCCTTGCGCTGGAATTCGGCCATTTCCACCTTCAGCCGGTCGATTTCCTCCTTGATGTGCGCTGATCCTTGCACCTGGGCTTTTTCGGCTTTCCAGACCTCTTCCAGATCGGAGTATTCCTTGGTCAAGCGACCAATTTCTTCCTCGATCAGGGTCAGGCGTTTTTGCGACGCTTCGTCCTTTTCCCTTTTCACCGCCTCGCGCTCGATTTTCAATTGAATCAGGCGCCGGTCGAGTTTATCCATTACTTCCGGCTTGGAGTCGATTTCCATTTTTATGCGCGCGGCGGCTTCGTCGATCAGGTCAATGGCTTTGTCGGGCAAAAAGCGGTCGGTGATATAGCGGTTGGAAAGTTCGGCGGCGGCGACGATGGCCGGGTCGGTGATGTCGACGCCGTGGTGCAATTCGTATCTTTCCTGGAGACCGCGCAGGATGGCGATGGTCGCTTCCACCGTCGGTTCCTCGATCAGCACCTTTTGAAAACGCCGCTCCAGCGCCGCGTCCTTTTCGATGTATTTGCGGTATTCATCCAGCGTGGTCGCGCCGATGCAATGCAATTCGCCGCGCGAGAGCGCCGGTTTCAACATGTTGCCCGCGTCGATCGCGCCCTCGGCCTTGCCCGCGCCGACCATGGTGTGCAATTCGTCGATGAAGAGAATGACGCGGCCTTCTTCCTGGGCGATTTCCTTCAAGACCGCCTTCAGGCGTTCCTCGAATTCGCCGCGATATTTCGCGCCCGCCAGAAGCCCGGCCATGTCGAGCGCCAGCACCCGTTTGTTCTTCAACGTTTCCGGCACTTCTTCGTTGATGATGCGCTGCGCCAGTCCTTCGACGATGGCGGTCTTGCCGACGCCGGGTTCGCCGATCAGCACGGGATTGTTCTTCGAGCGCCGTTGCAGTATCTGGATGGCGCGGCGGATTTCGTCGTCGCGGCCGATCACCGGATCGAGCTTGCCCGCCCGCGCCCGCTCGGTCAGATCGACGCAATATTTCTTCAGGGATTCGCGCTGGCCTTCCGCATCCTGGCTCTCCACCCCGGCGCCGCCGCGCACGGCGTCGATGGCCGCTTCCAGCGCCTTCTTGCGCAGTCCGTGCTGGCGGGCCAGTTTTCCCGCTTCTCCCTTGTCCTCGGCAAGGGCGAGCAAAAACATTTCCGAAGTGATGAAGGCATCGCCGCGCTTTTGCGCTTCCTTGTCGGTGAGATTCAACAGATTGGCGAGATCGCGCCCCACCGTCACCTCGCCGCCGTGGCCGGAAACCTGCGGCAGCCGCTTTAACGCTGCTTCCAGATCGCGTTTCAGGGCGGGGACGTTGACGCCGGCGCGCGCCAGCAAGGCGTTGGCGCCGCCCTCTTCCTGATTGATGAGCGCCAGGAAGAGGTGCACGGGTTCGATGAACTGCTGGTCGTTGCCAACGGCAAGGCTCTGCGCGTCCGCGAGCGCCTGCTGGAAGATGGTGGTCAATTTGTCGAGCCGCATGGGAAAACTCCTTTACTGAGCGAATGCGAAGAAGGTGGGGGTGGGGGGAGGGATTTCAATAGGGCATATTTTGCTTGCCCGACCGACACGCCGCAAACTCCGGAAAAACCTGGACGCATACACGCTCGATCCTGACGGCAACCATGATAGAATGGCGTCGAAGCCTGTATTGCGGCAGAAAATATAAACCTTGAGAAGGAGACAGCCATGAAAGAGGCTTCATCCAATGAATTTGAGATCATTCCCTTTGTTGGTTTTGGCAAGCTACGATTCGGCATGACGCCAGAAGATGTAGCCTCTATTGCTGGAAAACCGTCGATTGTTGATAAAGGGTATTTAGGGGATCGTGTTGAGTACCGTCATGACAATGCTGTCGTCTCATATGACAAAGTGTTTAACACTGTCATACATTTCGGTTTTGGTCCGAAAATTGATGCGTCTTTTAAAGGGAAAAGAATATTCCAAATGCAAGAGTCGGAAGCTCTGTTTCTTCTTGCGCAGGAAGACGGCTCTCCATATGAATGTTTGGGTAGTATTTTCTTCCTTAAACTTGGTATGGCATTAAGCGAATTTCATGGTGAATATATTGATGATAGTGATAAAGCAATCTCAATGTATAATGAGGATGGCATACAGCGAGAAGTAGATGGATTGGATTTAAAACCTTTTTTATTTGCAAAATAATAAGACTGGTGTCCTGTGTAACTGTACAATAAGCGGAACGAATAAATAATCTGGGAGGTGATTTTTCAAAATTCCTCCCGGATTGAAGGATAAGGAGCTGGCAAAAGAAGAGGAAACGCGAAAGCGGGAAGCGGAAAAGACGGCGCAATCACAGCAGGCGAACCAGCACATCGCGGATGGAGAGGGCCAGTTCATCGTCACCAACATCACGCCGGACTTCTGCCGCGTGGGGGACAGCGTGATTCCGTTCGACATTTCGCGGACGCTGGATCACGAATGCCGTTACGTGCCGAACGTTTTCGCGCGCGGGGAAAGGGTGCTGACGATCGACAGCGTGATCCACGGAAACGTGGGCAATGCGGGGAGCGGCGTCAATACCGGCGTCTCGCGGGACGGAGGCTACGACAGGGTGCTGACGGGGGCGAAGACGGTGCGCGCCAACGGCAGGCCGATCACGCGGGATGGCGATCTGGTCTTGATGAACGGCAGCAGCCCGGACGGGCCGTTCAACGCGCTGGGAGAACTGCATACGCTGCCGCGGGGATCGGCACAATCGGAAGTGGCGGGAGGTGGGGAAGAAGTGGGGGGAACAGATCTGCTGAAGACCGCGAGCGAATTTGGCGCGGGCGTTGTGGAAAACGGGAAAGAAGTGCTGGGAACGCTCTGGCATGAAGTGAATGGCGCGGCCCTGGAATTGAAGGATATTGGCGTGGATGTGCTGAAGACCGCGGGGGAAATTGGCGATGGCATACCAACCTATCTGGGGTTTGGCTTTGACAATCTCGCGGTGGACGCGACCCGGGAGAAAGTGCACAGCGCCGTGGGGGCGGGTGTGATGAGGATTTTCAACATGATGGACAAACTGCCGGTCTATCTGGGGTTTGGCGGCAGCAGCGCGGCGGTGGATGAGGTGCAGGATCAGGTTCACGGCGCGCTGCGGGAAGGTTTTGACGTGATGGCGAGCAATATCACGAAAGCGCGTGACGAGCGGGGCTTTTTGGCATCGTGGGTTCGCAGCATGGCGGAGATAGGGCCTTATGTCATGGGAGTCGCGGGAGGAGGCAGGCAGGCATTGAAAACCGCGCTCAAGCCGGATGGAAAACCGGAAGCGCCAAAGACGCCCGATGCGCCAGAAAAAGCACCGGGTGCGGAAGCGAAAGATGGGGTGAAGATCGAGCCGAAGGTAGCCAAGGTTGTCACCCGTAACGGTTACACTTACCATCTGGATGAGCAAGGACGTGTGCTCAAGGTTGAAGGTGATCTAAAGCGGAATCCGGCACAGGGACGAAATATGAAAGCACAAAAGAACGCCGGAGGGGAAGATCATCTACCGACAGACCAAGGTGGACATTACATTGGTCGTCGTTTCGATGGGCCTATGGATGACTTCAACCACTTTGCACAAGATGGGAATTTTAACAATGGTGCTTATAAGAGATTGGAGAATTCTTTGGACAAGATGGCGCAAGAGGGGAAAACAGTCAGGGTGGAAATTACGCCAACTTACCCGGGAACCTCGCTGAGACCGGATACGATTACTGTACGTTATTGGGTTGACGGAAAACTACAACCAGTTCGTAGGTATGGTAATAATTCTGGTGGTGTGTTACCATAACTGCATTTATCGACTCTTTCCCTAGAAAGGAACTGGCATGAACACTGAAATTCCTGATTTTGGTCGGCACTATACCGCAATAGGACAGTTACTTGTTGACTTGTTGCCAAAAGACTTCCAAAAGGCTTTTGCTGGTATCGAAAGAGAACAGGTTGACGATACATGGAGTGCGGACGTTTTCTACTTGAAAAAGAACGGCAGATATGGATTATATGAAGACGTAGATGGGATAAACAAATTATTCAATGAATTTGTTAACCTTGAAAACGCTTATAAAGATGCAGGTCTTGCATCTTGGACGACTGCTACATTCTGCCTGACAGCCACAGGAAAAATGACTCTGGACTTAGGGTATGATGATGTTTCTGATTTTGATACAGCCCCAGAAAGAAGGAATGAATGGATCAAAAAGTATATAGGTGACATTTTGCTGATAGATTGGCCTGAATAAATAGGTGCCCTGTGCAACTGTACAATAAGCGGAATGAACAATCTGGAGGACGATTTTTCAAACTTTTCCCCCGGATTTATGTATCCACATTGCATAATCCTGCAAATTTTTTCAGGCTCTGCCTATTTTTTGGTCAATTTCCCTCCTTTCTGGTTGAAGAAGACGCACGTTTCCATTGTTTTTGTGCACCATCGGTTTGTCTTGTGAAATTGCTTTCCTTCATCGTCGCCAACAAATTCCGCTCATTTCGTCTATCCCGAAATGGACGAAGACCGGACTCTGGAATAGTATCTTATACGAATTTATATTCGTGCCATGCCTCATCGGGCATTGCGCCATTTGGCTTTTATTATCAAGCGGACTGGCTTTGATTCTTGCCCAAACTTTCCACCTCAAACCCCACCACATTGCGCTTCTTCTTGCTGAATTCCACGCCAATCAGATGAACGGGCTGATTTTGCTCAGGATATTTGTCGGCGTACTTCTTCTCCTTGATCTGCTGTAATGCCGTGCCTCCCGCTTCATCCTCCACCACCTTGAACTCGAAGAGATAAACCTGCCCATTGAATTTGACCGCCATGTCCAGCTTCCCGAAATTGCTCACGTCTTCCGGGATGATGTCCAGTCCCAACGCGGCAAAGGAAGCATAAAACACGCTGGCGTAATAACCCTCGAATCGATCAATCTCGTTCTTCCGGTACCAGTCATGCGGAATGCTGGCGTAAAGGGAAAAGAAGATTTCCCGGATTCGTTCAAAATCATTGATTTCCAGCGCGTCGTACAGGGCGAACCTGCTTTCTTCCGCCTTGTGCGGATTCCCGATCCACGCGCCCATGACATTGCCGGTAAGCGCGCTCCGTACCTCATGATTGGGATAGGTCAGCGCAAACGAGATGTTGTTGCCCCGCTTTTTCTCCCCGGCAATCGTGAGATAACCAGACTGGAACATCAGGGCTTCCGTGGAAATGTCGCCAACCTCGAAGGTGGAAAGCAGCGTATTGGAGGCTTCCAGATAGTCCAACTTCGGCAAGAAGACTTTACGCTCGGTGAGCATGTCGACCAAAAAGGTCGGCGTGCCGGTCTCGAACCAGAAGGGGCGGAATTCACGCTCCTTGAACAGGAGCAGCAAGTCAAAAGGATTATAGACAGATTCACCCCGCCAGTTGTAGCCGTTGTACCAATGACGGATTTCCTCCCGATCCAGACCTTCGAGTTCCGATACAAATACCGTGTCTACATCGGCATCTGTGTACCCGCAGATGTTGGAGAAATCGGGCGACAGCGTGATGTCCGCCAGATTGTTGAGGCCGGAGAAGATATTGACCTTGCTGAATTTGGAGACGCCAGTCAGGAAGGCGAATTTGACGTGCGCGTCCTGTCCCTTGATGACGGAATAGAAGTTGCGCAAGCCGTCGCGCATCTCACGGGCAAGGTCGGGCGTGGTGAGATTGTCCAGGATGGGCTTGTCGTACTCATCCACCAGCACCACGGCCCGCTGTCCGTTTGGCCGCCGCCGCCTGGATCAGGGCGATAAAGCGGTCGGGAATGTCTCCTTCGTCCTTTTCCACCCCCAGAAGACGCTCATTTTCCGCCAGGATGCGGTGAATACGCGCCTCCAGATTCGCCCGGCTCGCCATGACGCCTTCCGCGAAGCTTATGCGAATCACCGGATACTTGACGTTCCAATCCCACTTATCATAACAATGCAGCCCCCGGAACAGCGGCTCGTTGCCCGCGAAGAGTTCCGCCAGGGTATCGAGAAAAAGGCTCTTCCCGAAGCGGCGCGGACGGGAGAGAAAGTAGGCGGTTCCCTCGTCGATCATCTTCAGGGCGAAGGCGGTTTTATCCACGTAGTAATAGTCCGCCTCGCGGATCTTGGCGAAGGTCTGGATGCCGATGGGGAGTTTCCTGCGGTTCATGGCGCGCGCTCTTGACAAGTCATGCAAGGATTATAGCGCATGGATTCGCCACGCCTTGCCGCGTCTTTTCCATGTACAGGACGAGACCGTCTGCCCGACCCTGCCGCAGGGACAGCAACTTGCCTGCAACGCTACGGCAGTGGTCACGTGCACGGCATTCTCTTTACCGGAGAAACGCTGGCCGATTTCGAGCGGGATGGTCTGCACCGGGAAATCAAGAGAACGCAAGGCGGCTTGCAATCCAGCCGCGCCTGGGACGCTTTGGGGCGGCTGCGCCGTTATCAGGCCAGCGGGCGCTTCGATGGCGCGGAGAAGGACAAC
>JAITRP010000085.1 GCA_031288305.1 Zoogloeaceae bacterium | reverse complement strand
AGAAGGTGGAATGGCTGGAAGCGGCGCCCGGCGTCGGGAAGGTGACGCTCTTCACCCTGCTGGCCCGTCTGCCGGAACCGGGGCAACGCAACCGGGGACAGATCGCGGCGCTGGTTGGTGTGGCGCCCTTCAACGGCGACAGCGGCAAACGGCGCGGACAGCGATACTTCCGGGCGGACGCGGTGAGGTACGCGGCGTGCTGTGCATGACCACGCGGACGGCCCGGCAGTGGAATCCCGCGATCCGGCAATTCTTCGAGCGCCTGACCTCCGCCGGCAAACCCTGCAAAGTCGCCATGACCGCCTGCATGAGAAAACTCCTGACCATCTTGAACATCATCATGAAAAGGAAAACCGCATGGACGAATCTTTCTGACGCTTGACACGGTTGCTCTCCCCTGACCCCTCCCTTGCAAAGGGGGGAGGGGGACAAAAGCGTTTGCCCTGTCTTCAGGCATTTTGAATTTCATAGGGTTCATTTCGCATGATGGACTACCGCAAGCCGCGCTGGTTTTGCGTTGCCTTTAGCGCCTATGAACAGGCTTAACCAACCCGGCACAAGGCCGAAGGCTGGTCTGGCGAAGCCAGACAAGGCTTTGCCGCGCAAAAAGCGGGTTTTTACTTCTTGATGGTTTCTTTACATTTGCGTCAGCCTGGCCAGCATCTGGTCGGAGGTGGAGACGACCTTGGAGTTGAGTTCGTAGGCGCGTTGGGCTTCGATCATGCTTACCAGTTCTTCGGCGACATCGACATTGGAGGTTTCGACGTATTTTTGTTCCAGGGCGCCCGCGCCGTTTTGTCCGGGCGTGTTGGGGGTGGGCGCGCCGGAAGAGCCGGTTTCCAAAAAGAAGTTGCTGCCCATGGAAAGCAGGCCGCCGGGGTTTACGAAGGTGGCGAGTTGAATCGCGCCGATTTGCACCGGCTGCATGTTGCCCGCCTGGGTGATGGTGACGATGCCGTCCTTGCCGATGCTCACTTCCAGCGCGTTTTCCGGGATGTTGATGTTTGGTTGCAGCGGGTAGCCGTCGGGAGTGACGATGTTGCCCTGGTTGTCCTTTTGAAAGGAACCATTGCGGGTATAGGCGGTAGTGCCGTCGGGCAGCAGGATTTGCAGAAAGCCGTGGCCGTTGATGGCGACATCCAGCGCATTGTCGGTGAATTGCGAATTGCCCTGGGTGAAAATGCGGGCGGTGGAGACGGGCTGCACGCCGGTGCCCAGTTGCAGACCGTTGGAAATCTGCGTCTGCTGGGTGGATTGCGCGCCGGGCTGGCGAATGACCTGATAGAGCAGATCTTCAAATACGGCGCGGGATTTCTTGAATCCGCCGGTGCTGACGTTGGCAAGGTTGTTGGCGATGACGTCGATGTTGGTCTGCTGGGCGTCGAGGCCAGTGCGGGCAATCCAGAGCGAGCGAATCATGATGCTTTTCCTTTCGTCAAAAAGTAAAAATCCACTTTTTGCCGGGTTGGTCAGGGTTTGAAGGCAAAGCAAGCTTCGCCTTCAAACCGTTAAAACCCCACGCAAAACCAGCGCGGTCTTGGGGTTTCGTTGCCTTCTTTGCCAGATAGAACGGCAAAAAGTGGATTTTTACCTTTTGACGACTTTGTCATGAGAGGCTCAAAAGTTTGTCGGCGGTCTGCGCGTTGCGATCGGCGCTTTGCAGCAGTTTGATTTGCATTTCGAACTGGCGCGAGAGGCTGATGAGTTGCACCATCGTCTCCGCCGCGTTCACGTTGCTGCCTTCAAGGTTGCCGGAAGCGACGCGCACTGTTTCGTCCATCGGCGAGATGCCGCCATCCTTCAGGCGAAACAGGCCGTCGTTGCCGCGCGTGAGGTTGTTTTCCGGCGGGAGGACAAGTTTCAAACGCCCGACCACATTGACCACATTGGGATTGCCGAAGGCGGGAATGACGGAAACCGTGCCGTCGCCGCCGATGGCGATGTGGTTGTCGGGCGGGATGGCGATGGGCCCGCCGTCGCCTTGCAGGATGTAGCCGCTCTTGGTTTGCAACACGCCATTCACGTTGACTTCCAGCGCGCCGGCGCGGGTGTAGGCTTCCTGGCCGCTTCTGTCCTGTATCGCCAGCCAGCCGGGACCATCAATGGCGATGTCGAGCGGGTTGTCGGTGCGCAGGATCGGGCCTTCGTCGAAGATGTCCTGTATGGAGGCGTCGACGACAAAGGCGCGGCTGGGCATGGCCCCGGAAAGCACCGGCACAGCCTCGAAGCGGTGCATCTGCGCCTTGAAGCCGATGGTGCTGGCGTTGGCGAGATTGCTGGCGACGCCCGCCTGTTGCAGAAACGCATGCCTGGCGCCGGTCATCGCGGTATAGATCAGGCGATCCATGCGCGGCTCCACGGAAGATTCGCGCGAGGAGAAAGGAAAAAGCGGCGCATCTTCCTACCTCATCAGCGCAGATTCACCAGCGTTTGCAGGAGTTGATCCTGCGTGCGGATGGTCTGGGCGTTGGCCTGATAGTTTCTTTGCATGACAATCATGTTCACCAGTTCCTGCGTCAGGTCGGTGTTGGAATCCTCGACCGAACCGGACTGGATGATGCCGCGCGTGCCGCCGCCGGGTTCGCCGATGGTGGGCTGGCCGGAGGTGTAGGTCTCGATCCACATGTTGCTGCCGGTGCTTTGCAGTCCATGCGGATTGGCGAATTCGGCGAGGACGACCTGCCCCATCATCTTGTTCTGCCCGTTGCTGTAGCTCGCCATTACATAGCCTTCCTGCGAAACGGAAAGATTGGTGAGCGATCCGGCGATGTAACCGTCCTGCTTGATGCTGTCGACATTGTCCGGCATTCCGAACTGCGTCATTTCGCCCAGATCGAGATAAAAGGCGAATCCCCCCGGAGTCGTGCTCTTGAACCAGTTGTAGGTTCCATTCGGGGGCGGAACAATCGTATCGGTGGTCAAATCCCAGGTCGATCCATCCTGCATGGCGGTGTTGGACATATCCAGCTCAAAACGGGCATTGGTGGTCAAGAGGGTGCCGTCAGCGTTGAATTCCAGTTGGTTGGGCGTGGCGGAAACCAGATATTTGTTGTCGACAACGGTATACACGTCCCAGGTGCGCGCCAACGCGCCCGTGTTGCCCTGACGCACATAGTAATTGGTCAGGGTGTGCATGGTCCCGGCCTGATCGTAGATCGCCGCCGAACTGGAATAATTGAACATGCTCGCCTGGAAGGTGGGATCCCAGGCGAATGGAGTGAGCTGTTCCCATCCGGTGGCTCCCGGCGCCGCCGCCGAACGTTCGTCGCGCGCGTCCAGATTCACCCCCACTATCAGTCCGCCCTTGCTCTGGTCGACCAGCGTAGACCAGCCGGTCTGCTGGGGCGGAATCGCGCCGGTGCCGACGGTGAGCGGCACGATGGAGGCCGTATTGATGGTTTGGCCGTCGGGCGAATCGTAGCCGGTCAAGAAGCAGCCATTGGAATTGACGACATAGCCGTCCTTGTCCAGATGGAATTGCCCGTTGCGGCTGTAATAGGGCGTCAGGTCGCCAGGGTTTTTCTGGAAGCGGAAAAATCCGTTGCCGTTAATCATCATGTCCATGCCGTAGCCGGTGGTGGTCTGGTTGCCCTGGGTGAATTGCTGCTGCACCGCCGCCAGACTGACGCCAATGCCGATCTGCAAATTCGCCGCGCCATTCAGCGCCCCGGCATAGACATCGGCAAAATGCGCCGACGAGGCTTTGAAGCCGACCGTGCTGGCATTGGCGATATTGTGGCTGACCACGTCCAGCCCCTTGGAATAGACGTTCAGCCCGCTCAAGCCCTGTTGAAATGCCATGATGTTCTCCTGGTGAATCCGTTTTCAAAATACCTGTTTCACGTTATCCAGCGTGACGTTGCCGACGCCGGCGACTTCGATGACGAAGCCGTCGTTGCCGCGTATCAATGCAGAGACCGTGCCAACCTGCAAGGCGCGCGCGTTGACCGATTCCCCATCCAGTGTGGCAAGGACGGAAAAACGGTACGCGCCAGGCGGCGCGACGTCGCCGTTTTTGTCCGTGCCGTCCCAGTAAAAGGCTTGTGATCCGGCATTCAACTGTCCCAGGCTTTGCCGCGCAATCTCCACGCCATTCGCATCCATGATGCTGATTTCCACCTTGTCCGCCGGACTTTCCAGATCCAGGCCGAACAGGCCGCCCTCTTCCGCGAGCGCCAGCCGATCGCCGGGAACGAGGACATTTTTGCCGATCAGGTTTGCCGCCTGCAAGGAAAGCGCCTCGCCATAACTGCCCAGCAAGGTGTGCATGGTGGCGTTCAGTTGCTCCAGGCCGGAAACCATGTTCATCTGCGCCAGTTGCGAAGTCATTTCCGCGTTTTCCATCGGATTCAACGGATCCTGGTTGCGCAACTGCGCCAGAAAGAGCGTCATGAACCGATCGCTCATTTCCTCCGCCGCGCTCGCCGCCCTGGCCGCCGCCGCGCCGTAACCCGACGATCTGGCATTGACCGCGTCGACAATGTCGTTATTGATGGACATGATATTCCCCCTCTTTATTGAAAGACGTCAAAAAGTAAAAATCCGCTTTTTGCCGGTTTGTCCTGGGTTTGAAACCAGGCAAAGCCAGCGCGGCCCTGGGGTTCCGTTGCTGTTCGAACCGGGGAAAAAAAACATGTTTTCATTTTTACGCTTTCTTATTGATTGCCGATTTGCAGCGTGCGCACGAGCATCTGCTTGGCGGTATTCATGACTTCGACATTGGTTTGATAGGAACGCGACGCGGAAATCATGTTGACCATTTCTTCCACCGCGTCGACATTGGACATGGCGACATAACCCTGTTCGTCCGCCAGCGGATTGCCGGGATCGTAGGTCATGCGCGGCGGCGCGGCGGATTCCACGATGCGGGTAACCCTGACCCCCTGCGAAGCTTCGCCCGCGTTGCCCATGGGCGTCGCCTGGAACACCACTTCCTTGGCGCGATAGGGCTGACCATCGGCAGAAACCGCGCTGTCCACATTTGCCAGATTGGAAGCCACCGTGTTGAGCCGCAGGGACTGCGCCGACATGGCGCTGCTGGCGACCCGGAAAACATTGAAAAGACTCATGATCGACCTTCGCCTCATCCTTGGTTGCTGCTGATGGCGGTTCGCATGCCTTGCAGCTTGTGCGTCATGAACTGGGTCAATATCTGGTATTGCAGCGCGTTGTCCGCAATCTGCGCGCGCTCCACATCCATATCCACCGTATTGCCGTCGACCGCCGACTGATACTCGGTGCGATATTGCAGGTTCACGCTCTCCAGCCCGCCCGCCGCCAACGGCAAATGCCCGCCATGCGTCCGGGCAAGCGTCAAATGCCCGCCCGCCGCCCGCCGCTCCATCGCCCCGGCAAACGCCGCCTTGAAATCAAAATCGCGCGCCTTGTAATATGGCGTATCCGCGTTGGCGATGTTGGAAGCCAACACCTGCTGCCGATGCGCGCGTAAATCCAAAGCCTGCGAATAAACCGCCAGATAACCCTTGATGTCGCCAATCATGGCGCGACTCCTCTCGTCTTGTGTCGGCAAAAAGCAAAACCCCGCCTTTTGCCGGTTTGTCTTGGGCTTTACACCAAAAAAGGGCGCGCGAAACAAGCCCCTTTCTTGCTCGCTGAACCGGCAAACCCGCCGATACACAACGTGGAAAAGCAGTAAGCGTGCCATAGGGCATCAGGAGACAGGAGACAGGAGACAGGGGACAGGGGACAGAACGCGCGGGGTTTTCTGATTCCTGATCCCAAAGGCCGCGCCAGCGGTCGGCTCTGTCTCCTGTCCCCTGACCGCAAGCGGCAAAACTTGCCGGAAGGGGGCGTTGCTCTCTTCCTTTGGCTTGGCCACGCCGCTCCGGGGCGTTTTGCACAAAAACTGTGGATAACTTTGTGGGTATCGTGTCACTAACCGGTCAAAATTCCATGGTTACGGGCATTGTCTCGTGGTTGCCTCAAAAATAGGCTCCACATAAAACACAATAAAATCAAAGAGTTGAAAAATAAATCGGCTGTCAATAGAAAAAAGCAAAAAAAATTTCCCGGCTTGACAAGGCGTTGAATTTCTGTGGAGTAAACTGCGCCCCCATGTTGGACAAGCCCTTGATTTCTTCTTTTTTTGACACGGCGGACTTCGCGACGCAAGAGGCGGTTCTTTCTGTCGGCGAACTGAATCGCGCGGTACGCGGCGCCCTGGAAGCGCAGTTTCCCCTGCTCTGGGTGGCGGGGGAAATTTCCAGCTTGACCCGCGCCGCTTCCGGGCATGTCTATTTCACGCTGAAAGACGCCGAAGCGCAGGCGCGTTGCGTGCTCTGGCGCAACAAGGCGCAGCTTGTCGGCTTTCGCCTGGAAAACGGACAAAGGGTCAGGGCGCGGGTATTGGTGACGCTCTACGAAGCGCGCGGCGATTATCAGCTCGGTGTGGAAAGCCTGCGCCTGGCCGGACAGGGCGTGTTGTTCGAGCAGTTCCTGGAATTGAAGACGCGCCTTGAAGCCGAAGGCTTGTTTGCCGTCGAGCAAAAACGTCCGCTGCCCGCCTTCGCCCGCCGTGTCGCCATTGTTTCCAGCCCGCAGGCCGCCGCCTTGCAGGATGTGCTGGCGACCTTCGCGCGCCGCGCGCCGCATGCGCGCCTCACGCTTTTCCCCACGCCAGTGCAGGGCGAAGGCGCGGGACGGGAAATCGCGCGGGCGCTGACCGCCGCCGCCGCTTCCGATCACGACGTCATTCTGCTGTGTCGCGGCGGCGGCAGCATGGAAGACTTGTGGGCATTCAACGAAGAAGTCCTTGCGCGCGCCATCCGCGCCTCACGCCTGCCAGTCGTCAGCGGCATCGGACATGAAACCGATTTTTGCATCGCCGATTTCGCCGCCGACCTGCGCGCGCCGACGCCCACGGCGGCGGCGGAGTTGATCTGTCCGGCGCGCCAGGACCTGCTGGAACGCCTGGACGCCCTGCGCCGCCGTCTGGCGCAGGGCTGCGAAAACCGCCTGCGCGGCTGGGCGCAACGCCTGGATTGCCTCGACGCCCGCCTGCCTTCCCCCGCCCGGCAACTCTTGCTGCGCCGCGAAAATCTCTCCGTTCTTTCCCTTCGCCTGCAACGCGCCGCGCGGCAAGGCGTGGCGCAAAGACGAGACGCCTTGCGCGCGCTGTCCCCATCGCTCATGCGCCACCGCCCACGCCTGGAAGCGCAGGGCGAGACGCTCTCCCATCTGCGCCAACGTCTGCAACAGGCGACAGAGTATCTTTTGCGCCACCGGCAACAACGATTGACGCAACTGGCGCAGGGACTGCGCCAACTCGACCCGCAAGCCATACTGGCGCGCGGCTACGCCATCGCCGCCTGCGCCGACGGCAGCCTGTTGCGTGACGCCGCAACGGCATTTCCAGGCGACACCCTGTTCCTGACGCTGGCGCGTGGAAAAATTACGGCCCAGGTCGTGGAAAAGGCGCCCAGAACCCACCACTTATCCGCACAGTCGCAGGGGCCAGCGGCGGAATGATTTGCAGGCGCGGAGCGTGCGCCTCTACGACAACCGCGCAGACCGTACGGGTTTTGCTTTTTGGCGCGCGCTAAAAAATTTGCACGTTAATCCTGTATATTGGATATTTCACGTCACAAACGGGCACATAATCTCATCTTTGCCCATGAGGCAACGCAACCCCGCAGAGGGGTTTTGTACTCTGCAAAGGTTTTACCAAAGGGTTTTACTTTTCGACGTACACTCAAGAGGAGCTTTTCCATGTCCATCCCTTCACTCTTCGATCCCTTGCAACTGGGCGATCTGTTGCTGCCCAATCGTATCGTCATGGCGCCGATGACTCGCTGCCGCGCCGCAGGGAATATCCCCAGTGACATAATGGCGGAATACTACCGGCTGCGCGCTGAAGCGGGATTGATTATTTCCGAGGGCGTGCCGATCTCGCCGCAGGCCATTGGTTATCCCAATGTGCCGGGCATCTGGACGCAGGAACAGGTGGAAGGCTGGCGTCTGGTGACCGACGCCGTGCATCAGGCGGGCGGGCGGATTTTTGCCCAGCTCTGGCATGTGGGACGGGTTTCCGATCCGCTGTATCTGAATGGCGAGCGGCCGGTCGCGCCCAGCGCCATTGCCGCGCCCGGGCATGTCAGCCTGTTGCGCCCGCCCAAGCCCTATGTCACGCCGCGCGCGCTGGAAACGAATGAAATCGCCGATATTGTCGAAGCCTTCCGCCGCGCCGCGCGCAACGCCCAGCTCGCCCAGTTCGACGGCGTGGAAATCCACGCCGCCAACGGCTACCTGATCGACCAGTTCCTGCATGACAGCGCCAACCAGCGCACCGACGACTATGGCGGCTCCATCGAGAACCGCGCCCGCCTGCTGCTGGAAGTCACGGACGCCGCCATTTCGGTCTGGGGGACGGGGCGCGTCGGGGTGCATCTTTCCCCGCGTTGTGACTCAAACGGCATGGGCAACCGATCTCCCGCCGCCACTTTCGTGCATGTCGCCCAGGCGCTTGGTCAGCGCAACGTCGCTTTCATCTTCACCCGCGAAGCGCAAGGGCCGGGACTCCTGGGACCGCAACTGAAACGCGCCTTCGGCGGCAATCTCATCGCCAACCAGGGCCTGGACAAGAAAACCGGCGTCCGCATCCTCGCTGCCGGGGAAGCCGACGCCATTGCCTTCGGCATTCCCTTCATCGCCAACGCCGATCTCGTGCAACGCCTGAAAAACGACCTCCCCTTCCGAGCGCCCCGCCCGGAATTCTTCTACATCGGCGGGGGGGAAGGGTATTTGTAAAACGTCAAAACGTGGTTTCTTGCTTTTTGACGTTTTCCATCAATTGTTCCAATGCTTGTAGTTGTTCCCATTGCGGCGCCAGCAGGACGATGCCGGGGGGAGGTGCGTCCGGGGTTTGCCATTCGGGTTTCAGGGCGCGGATGAACAGATAGCAGGCGCCGCCCAAGTGGCGCGCGGGGTCGTAGTCGGGCAGGCGGAATTGCAGGTAGTGGTGCAGCGCCAGCAGGTAGAGACGGGCTTGCAGGGTGTAGGCGTGAGTGGTCATCACCTGCTTCAGAGCGGGCACGGCGTAGTCTTCTGGATAAAAGCCCAGGTGGTTGCTTTTCCAGTCGAGCACGTAATAACGCCCCGTGTGCGCAAACACCAGATCGATATAGCCCTTGAGATAGCCGGAAAGCGGCGTGGCCGCCAGTTGCGGCAACGGTTCGCCGTATGCGGCCATCAAGCCTTGCAGACGCGCGGGGTCGAGTTTCTGCGCGGGCAGATGAAAGGCGAATTCCGTCAGGCGCCGCGGACGCGGCAATTGATGGAGGCGCAGCTCGCCGCCAGGCAAGGGCAGGGGCGCGGACAACACATCCTTTGCCAGACGGCAAAGCATGGCGGCCAGACGCTCCGGCGCAAGGCCGCCCGGTTGCGGATGCTGTTGCAAAGCGGCGGCGGCGGCGGGCGCAAAGCTTGCCGCATCCGTGAAGTCGATGCGCTCGAACAGGGCGTGTATGCAATCCCCGGCACGCCCGCCGCGCGGAAACAATAGCGGATCGTCCGCAAAAAGCGACGGCGGGACGGCGCTGGCCTCCATACGTTCGTCTTCGCGCGTCGCGTCCCCGTCCGAATCCTGTTCTTCGCCGCCCCAGCGTGCGCCGCGCAGCAGACCGGAAAAACTATCCATGCGCCAATCGGGGAAAAGCCGGCGTTTGGCGCGCAGCGCGGCATATTGTGGCGCATCCGTCCCGCCTGCGGCAAAGGGACGGCCTCCCGGCGCGGGCAATCCCGCGCAATCGGCATCCATCTCACGCGCCCGCTCTTGCCAGATCTCGGCCAGGCGCTGAGAGGTGGGCAGCGTCTTGCTCCTGCCGTCGCTCGCCAGCCAGTCCCGCGGCGCATGATCCCTGCCCGCGGCCAGCCAATTCAGCAGGCTTTTGCGACTTTCAAGGTCGCTGTTTTTGTGTTTGTACTGTCCCCAGACCAGATAGCAGCGATACACCGGACGGGTCAGCGCCACGTAGAGAAGACGCACGCTTTCCGCCGCCTGCTCGAGCGCGTGGCGCTCCTTTCCGTCTTCCTGATGCTCAGGATCGGGGCGATAGTCGATGACGAAATTGCCATCCACATCATGATAAAAACATCCAGGCAGGCCGTCATTCCTCGGTTTGCCGTTTTCTTCCCAGAAAAAGGGACAGAACACCACATCGAATTCCAGTCCCTTGGCCTTGTGGATGGTGACGATTTGCACCAGATCGCGCTCGGATTCCAGACGCAACAGACTGGCCTCATCCGCGAACGGTTCCGCGAGACGGGCAGCGTACCAGCGCGTGAGCTGTTCCGGTTCACGCGCCGTGCGCGCGGCCTGATGCAGCAGATCAAACAGATGCAGCACATTGGTTTGCCGCCGTTCGCCTTCCGCCTGCCGGAGCAGACGGGTATTGAACGCGTATTGCCGCGCCAGGGCGGAAAGCGCGGCAAGTATGCCTTTTTCCTGCCACAGCCGTTGTCCCCGCTGAAAACGCTGCAAGACAACGTCAAGTTCGGTGTGTTGCGTGTCGTTGTCCAGTGCGGCAATTTCTGTCGCGGTCCAGCCGATCAGCGTGGTCGCCAGCGCCGCCTTGACCCGGCGCGTGTCCTGCGGCAGCAACAGGGCGTGGAGCAGACAGTTCACCTCCTGCGCCTCCGTGCTGGCAAAAACGCTGCTTTGCGTCAGTTCTGCCGCTTGCAGCCCCACGCCCGCCAGTGCCCGCCGCATCAGGCTGCCCTGCGCGTGCGTGCGCACCAGCACCGCCATGTTTTTCGCCGTCAGCGGCGTGTCTCCCTTGCGCAGCAAACCACGCCTCGCCGCATCCAGCAGACGGGCGATTTCTTCCGCCGTGGCTCTTGCCGCCCATTTTTCCGCGCTCCTTTTATCTGGCGCCTCGCCGTCTTCGTCTGTCGGCAATTGCCAGAGTTGCCAGGATTTACGCGTGGGCGCGCTGGCGTCGATGAAATCCGGCAGGGGTTTTTCGCCGCGCCGGGCTGGCCTGAAATCCAGATTGCCCAGCAGGAAGGCGCGAGGATTGGCGGAAAACAGGGCATTCAGTCCGGTCAATATGCCGAAGACGGAACGCTGGTTCCGATCCAGGGTATAGCATCGATTCGTCTTGTCGCGCATTGTCAGATAGGTGTGCAAATCCGCCATCCGAAAACTGAAAATCGCCTGCTTGGGATCACCCACCAGAAACAATGTCGCGGGATTTTCCGTTTCGCTCCCGGCAGCGTAGATGCGCTCGAAAATGCGCGCTTGCAGCGGATCGGTATCCTGAAACTCGTCGATCAGCGCGACCGGATAGTCGCAGCGCAGGCGCGCCGCCAACTGCGCGCCATTTCGCTTGTCGAAGAGGGCGCGGTCGAGATTGCCCAGCATGTCGTCGAAATCCACCTGACGCAGGCGTCTCTTGCGCGCGGCCAGTTCCTCCGGCAAGGCGTCGAGAAATTCCCTGCACAGGGCAAGCCGCGCGCCTTGCCGCCGGGTTTGTCGCTCGGCAGCGCGCTGGCACAGCATTTCCGCCAGCGCGAAAAACGGGTGCGCGGGCGGCGTTTGCTTGCCTGTCGTCCTGGCATCCAGAACGCTCTGACGAAACTTTTGCAGGTTGTCCGATGGCGCCGTTCTGCTATCGGACAACCAGGCGTCCCATTCCTCCGCCCAGAGGGTCGGCGCTCCCGAGCGAAAGCTCTGCCGGTTCAGGACGCCTTGCACGCACGCATCTTCCAGCAAGGCGACGATTTCTTCGCGCCTGGTTTGCCAGCATCTTCTGGCTGCCGCCAGCGCCTCGGCGAATATCGCGTCGGATGCCGCCGCCGTCGTTGCCGCCGTCTCCGGCCAGAGCGCGCGCGCCAGTGGCTTTTGCAGCGCGCGGCGGGCAAGGCGAAAGAGCATGTCCGGGTTGAATTTTTCCGCCGCCAGTCCATCCAGCAGTGCGGGCGCAACCCTGCCTTGCAGCATCGCCTGCCGCCAGTAATCGGCAACGGTTTCACGCAACAAGGCGTCATTGCCGCGTTCCGCGCTGGCGAACTCCTGCGTAAAAGGTTGTCCCGCGGCAAAGGGCGTATCGGAAAGGACGCGCTGGCAAAATCCGTGCAGCGTGAAAATGGCGGCTTCATCGAACAGGACAAGAGCGCGGCGTAGGCACGCCCGCATTTCGGCGCGACTCTTGCCCTTTTCCTCGAGCGCGGCAACTAGGACAGGGATGAAATTGTCATCGACGTGTCGTCCGTATTCCAGGAATTCCATTGTTTCCAGTAGCCGCTTCCGTACCCGTTCTTTCAATTCCGCAGTCGCGGCGCGGGTAAAGGTGAGGATCAGAATTTCGCCAATGGCGCGTTGCTGTTCCAGCACGAAGCGCAGCACCAGCGCGCAAATGGCCCAGGTCTTGCCTGTTCCCGCCGAGGCTTCGATCAGGATTGTTCCGCCGGAAAGCGGGCAGTTGAGCACATCCAGTCCGTCGTTCATGGCATGGGGCGATCCAGCGTCAGGTCTTCCCGCGAGACCGGGTCTTCGATGGGTTCAAGATGTGTGATGACATGCGCACGCGGGATGGCGCGGCGAATGTCGGCTTCGATCCGTTCCGCCAGATCGTGTCCTTGCTGGACGCTCCATGTGCCCGGCGTCAGCACGTGCAGGGAGATGAACACGCGGGATGCGGCTTCGCGGGTCAAGAGGGCGTGAAACTCGATGCCCTGCCCCCGCCAGGTTTTCAGGATAGCCTCGATCTGCGCCTGTTCCTCGCGCGGCAGGGCGCTGTCCATGAGACCAGCGACCGAACGGTAAAGAAGCCGTACGCCCGTCCACAGGATATGCAGGGCAACGAACAGGGCAAGAAGCGGATCCAGCCACAGCCACCCGGAAATCGCCGCCGCCGCAACGCCAATGATGACGCCGGCGGAAGTCCAGACATCCGCCATCAGGTGTTGCGCATCCGCTTCCAGCGCGATGGCGTGATGTTTTTGTCCTTCGCGCAGGAGCGCGCGCGCGACAAGAAAATTGATTAGCGCGGCAAGGCTGGAGACCAGCAACCCTGCGTCCACCGCCATGAGCGCCGTTGGCTGCAAAAACCGTTGTATCGCCATCCAGCCTATGCCAAGAGCGGCCAGCAGAATCAACAGTCCCTCAAAGCCGCTGGCGAAATACTCGGCCTTGCTGTGACCGTAAGCGTGTTCCGCGTCTGCGGGTTTGGCGGCAATAGTGAGCATCCACAGGGTCATGATCGCGCCGACGAGATTGACCAGCGATTCAAGCGCGTCCGACAGCAGACCCACCGAGCCGCTGACGCGCCAGGCCCAGGTCTTCAGGGCGATGGTGACGAACGCCGCCGCGATGGAAACCCACGCCCAGACCTTCAGATTATTGTCGCGCTGGCTCATGGCGCTTCCTCTTCCGTCCGCAAATGCGCCCGCAAGGGTTGCAATAAAAGTTCCCGCCAATGCGCGAATTCCGCGCCCAGCGGATCGTCCGGTTGTCCGCGCAGCGCCAGCGTCCACCACGCGTCCTTTTCGGGATCGGGCGGTTTGTCGCCATAGTTGCCGCCTTGCCATGCGACGCGCGCCTTGTTTTCGCCTTCCCGCATCCATGTCCAGGCGGTCTGGGGATAAAAAGACAATACCGACGTCTGTCCCTGCCGCCACGCCGCCAGCCAATCGGCAAGCAAGGCAAGGGGCTGCTCGACCGGGGAAAAGACAAAGGTTGTATCAAGCGCGATATGACAGGTCTTCGGTAGAATGCGACAGCCGTTTTTCAGCGCCCATGCGCCAAGGCAAAGATGTTCCAGCCAAGCTTCGAGATAATCCGCAAATTTGGCGCTGGCGCAGCGATAACGCAGCAAGCCGCTGGAGGATTCCGGCGCAAAACCGCGCAGGACGCCGCTCAGCGCGAAACCCTCCACCCCGAGAGTGAAATTCGTGCGTGCGTCTTCGCGTTGTCCGTAAGCCTGACGCAAGGGAAGCAGTCTTTCGACATAGGCGGCAAGGGTGCGGATTTCGTGGGCAACCAGGATTTCGCCCCACGCGCCGCCGGGATATTCCACGCCGCTCATCGCTCTTCTTTGCAGGGCGCTGGCGTCCTCGCCCGCCAGCGCCGCGGGCAGGAGGCGTTGCATCAGCGCGTAACGCGGCAGGGATTCCACGGTCAGCGGCTCGATGTCATCGGCTTCTTCGGCGGCATCCGGCAAGGCAAGGCGCAGGCAGTCCTGCAAGAGCGCCTTGGCCGGATGCCGGAAAAACGCCCGCATCTGCGCCAATGACGCCCGCTGCGCCACCGGCGTGGAGAGCGGCGCGATGAAAAACAGCGGCTCCCTGGCGGGCATTTCCGGTGTCCGGGATTGCCAGGCTTGGGCGTATTCCTGATGAAAGCTCACCAGCCGAGCGTCCCGCGCATCGGCAGAAATAAAATAGTCGCGCGAGAACGCCTGCAAGGGGTGTTGCAGTTGCAGGCGTTCGGGCGGGCAGCCGGCGGCGCGGCAGCAAAATTCCAGCAATTGCGCCACCAGGAGCGAGGGCGGCAAGGAACTGTCATCGCGCTGGCTTTTGCCGGTATAGCTCAGATACAGGCGGTCTCGGGCGGCAAGGACGAGATCGAGGAACAGGTTGCGCGCATCGAGGCGTTGCTGGCGGTCGCCGGGGCGATTTTCCAGCGGCATGAGGTCGAATTCCATCATCCTTTCGGGTTGCGGGAAAACGCCGTCCTCCATGTCCAAAAGGCAGATCATCCGGTATGGCAATTGGCGCAGGCTGGAGAGCGCGGCGAAGGTGACGCAACCGGTGGGCACGCCGCCCGCCGCCATGGAGGCCAATGTCTTTTCCAGCGCGGCGCAGGCGACGGCAGGATCGACACGCGTTTCTTCCGTTATCGCCATATCGAGGCACAAGGCGTCAATGGCGGCCAGCACGCTGCCGCGCGCATCCTGTTCTTCGGGCGCAAGGGTATTTTTTTCCTCACCCAGCCAGAAGGCGAGTTCCTCTTGCCAGAGGGCGCGCCATCCGGCGGCGGCGCGCGGATGGAGAAGCAGCGCGGCGAGTCTTTCCAGACGTTCGATCAACTGCCACAACGCGCCCAGCAGTCGAGCGCGCGAACCGGCAAGAGACCCGGCGGGCAGGATGCCGGCGAATACCGGCGCAATCTCTGTTTCCGGCGCGGGCAGGGCGTAACCCAGGAACAGACGGGCGAGCGCGTCGCGCCAGCCGTGACGGGCATTGCCCAATCCCCAGCGCGCGCCCGCGGACTGCAGGGCGGCAAGCAACTGCGCCAGATCGTCCGCCGTCAATTCCAGCGCCGCCATTGCCAGCGGCTCTTGCAGCAGGGCGGACACCTGGCTTATCGGCAGGCGCGCGGGCGGCAGGGTCAATTTCATCAAGGCAAGCAACAAGCGGGCGACCGGATTTTCCCGCGCCGCCTTTTGTCCGGTAATGACATAGGGAATGCCGCCCTGCCCCGTTTCGCCAAAGATGGCTTCGATCAGCGGCAGGGCGGCTTCCAGATCGGGCAAGGCCACCAGCACTTCCGCCGGCGTCAGCGTGGCGTCTTCCTCGAAGGCCAGGCGCAATTGATCATGGAGGATTTCCATCTGCCGCATGAGCGAATGCGCCACATGGATTTCCACGCTGCGATCTGTATCCGCCAGCGGCCACGCGCCCGCTTCCGGCAGGGTCAGATCGAGGATGCTGTCCTGGAATCGCGCCAGCAGACTGGGCGTTGCTCCCGCGGGCAGTTCTTCCCTGGCGGAGGAAAAGCGTGACGTTTCTTCCGCCTGCCCGTCCGTGTATTCGAGCATCATCGCCATGAACGCCTGCGTTTGCCGTCCCCAATCGGCCAGCAATGGATGGCGCGTGTCCAGGTAGCCGTCTTGCCCGATCACTTCCTGCCTTGCTTGGCGTCTGGCGGTGACCAGTTCCGTCCAGTATTCGCGGCAGGGGTTGAAGAGGTAGAGGCGGATATCCGTCCAGGCGGCAAGCCGCAGCAGCATGTCGAGATATGCCGGCGGCAGCGTCGGCGGACAAAACACCTGCACGCCCGCCGCAATCCCCGCTATCTGCGCCGCGTCCTGTCCGGTGTTACGCAAATTTTCCAGCGCGACAAAGAAATCCGCCGCCGGATGCGTCTCGCTGACCGTCAATTCCGTCGTAAAGCGCCGCCACAACGCCGCTTGCCAAAATTCATCGGCGCGCGCGGCGGCAGGCGCGGAAAATGGCAGGGCGCGCTTTTCCTGTCGCCAGGCTTCGAGATAATCCGGGCGATAGACGGCATAGGCGGCGAACAGGGCGGCGATTCTTTCCGCCAGTTCGTGCCGCATCAGGGCGTCGGCGCGATCAAGATAATTGGCCAGCGGCGTCGCGGCGGCAACGAAGGCGGCGTCTTGCAGGATGCTGTCGATGCGCCAGCAGGAGCGTTCCGGCGCGAAGGGCGAATCCGGCGCCACCCGCGGCAACAGACGCGCCATGCGCCGCCACAGCCAGAGCGCGAGAAAGGAAAAATTCACCCCCGCCGCCACGCCGTGCCGCCGCGCCAGCGCCAGCGTCACGTCCCGCTGCAATGCCGCGCTGGGAACGATGACCTCCTGCGCGATGAAGGGATCGAGCGGCGCGTTAGCAAGTTGCCGCAGCAATTCGGCGCGCAGGATTTCGTAACGGTTGGACGTATGAAGAAACAACATGACGTGGCCGCAAATTCAGCCCGGAAGCACCAGTCCCCACACCACGCCCGCCAATATCAGGCTGCTCATGACGGCGGCGCTGCCCAGATCCTTGGCGCGTCCGGCGAGTTCGTTGAATTCGGGCGAGGTTTTGTCCACAATGGCTTCCACGGCGGAATTCAGGAGCTCGACGATGAGCACCAGCAGCAGGCTGCCGGCCAGCAACGCCCGCTCGATACCGTTTTTCCCCAGGTAAAGACCCAGCGGCAGGGCAATGGCCACCAGCAAAAGCTCCTGACGAAAGGCGGCCTCATGCCGGAAGGCGGCAACGAAGCCTTTTATGGAATAACCCAGCGCACGCGCAATCCGCGCCAACCCCGGCTTGCTTTTGAGCGGCGCGGCGGATTCGGGAGGAGGAGAAGCCGTCATAAGATTGCAAGGATACCATTCCCACATGGCGGCGCGCCTGAAAAAGTTTGAGGGGCAATTAAGAGCCTATTTCATCAGGCCGGTAGCGCGCCAGGTGATGATGCCGCAGGCGAGGCGCGGCATGGCAATGAAAGTCCGGGGGAGTCTCTCCCGGCGCGCGAGGATCCGGCGAAAGCGA
>JAITRP010000056.1 GCA_031288305.1 Zoogloeaceae bacterium | reverse complement strand
TTCCACTATATTTCATCCTGGCCTCCAGTAAAGAAAACTTGCAAACCTCACTTTACCCCCGCCACCTCACGGCGGCGGGAGGCCGGATAGATGAGTTTCAGAGCGGCGCTGCGCGCCTTGTAGACGCCCGAAACATGCGTCGCTCCTGCCGGGGCAATGCGGATCCAGGGATAGTCAGGTTTCAAATTCAAGACAAACCGGCAAAAAGATTACTTTTGGACGCTTCTCCTTATCGCGTATGATATTCCCCGTTTCCAACCGCTTTCCGGTCTTCCTGTCATGAGATTTCTGCGTTGTTTGCGCCGGTTTCCGGCCTGTCTTGTTCTTGGACTCGTCTTTGCCCATAGCGCGTTTGCCGCCGCCGGGGAAACGACCTTTGCCACGACCCTGTCCAATGGTCTCAAGGTCGTGGCGCGCGAAGACCCGCGCGCGCCGGTGGCGGCGCAGATGGTCTGGTATCGTGTCGGCGGCATGGATGAGGTCGATGGCGCTTCCGGCGTGGCGCATCTGCTCGAACACATGATGTTCAAGGGCACGCCAAATGTCGGCGCGGGCGAGTTCAGCCGCCGTGTCGCCGCCGTCGGCGGGCGCGACAACGCCTTTACCAGCAGCGACTACACCGCCTATTTCCAGCAGGTGCCCAAGGAAAACCTGAGCGAAGTCATGGCGCTGGAAGCCGACCGGATGCGGCGCCTCACCGTCGCGCCGGAGGAATTCGCGCAGGAAATCAAGGTGGTGATGGAAGAGCGGCGGCTGCGCACCGAAGACAATCCGCAGGCGCTGCTGTTTGAACAGACGCATGCCGTCGCCTTCCAGGCGCACCCTTACCGCCGCCCGGTGATCGGCTGGATGAACGATCTGGAAAACATGACGGCGGCGGAGGCCAAGGCTTGGCATCAAACCTGGTACGCGCCCAACAACGCCACACTCGTCATCAGCGGCGATGTCGAACATGAAGCCGTATTTCGTCTGGCGCGGCAACACTATGGAAAACTGAAGGCGCAAAAACTGCCGGTGACGAAGCCGCAGCGCGAACCCGCGCAAAAAGGCATGCGCCGGCTCATCGTCAAGGGCGCGGCGGAATTGCCCTTCTTGCTCATGGCTTGGAAAGCGCCGGGCGTGGAACGCATGGATGGCTCGGTCGCGCCCTTCGCGCTGGATATGCTGGTCGCCATTCTGGATGGTCACGAAGGCGCGCGTTTGCCCCGGCGTCTGGTGCGCGACAAGCAGCTGGCAAACAGCGTCGGCGCTTCCTACGACGGCCTGAATCGCGGCCCGGCGCTGTTTTATCTCTACGGCAATCCCGTCCCCGGACAAACGCCGGAGGCGCTGGAAGCCGCGCTTTGGGCGGAAATCAACGACATCGCGCAAAACGGCGTCTCCGCCGGGGAATTGGCGCGCGGCAAGGCGCAACTTCTGGCCGGAGAAATCTACAAGCTGGATTCGGTGTTCGGGCAGGCGATGGAAATCGGCAGAATGTCCGTCCTGGGCTTCGATCACCGGGATATCGACGCCTATGCCGCGCGCCTGGAAATGGTGACGGCGGAGGATATCCAGACCGCCGCGCGGACTTTTTTCGATGCGGATAATCTGACGGTTGGCGTGTTGCAGCCGATTCCCGCAAAATAGCTTCCCGCCTGCCAAAAACAAGGAACTCCCCATGTTGCTGAAAAAATTGCGTCCCCTTTTTGTTTTCTGCGTTTTCGCGTTTGCCGCCGCGGCGCGCGCCGAAGTCGCCATCGAGCACTGGCAGACCGTGACGGGCGCGAAGGTGTATTTCGTCCACAGCGCGGCCTTGCCCATACTCGACGTGCAACTGGATTTTGCCGCCGGCGCGATCTTCGATCCGCCCGAAAAGGCCGGTCTGGCCGCCTCTGTCGGCGCCTTGCTGGAAATGGGCGCGGGGGCGATGACGGAAACGGAAATCAGCGATCATCTGGCGGATGTGGGCGCGCAACTTGCCAGCGGCGTGGAGGACGACCTTGCCCGCGTAAGCCTGCGCACCCTGACCGCGCCCGAGAAGATGGGAGCCGCCCTTGACGTGTTGGAAACCATCCTGCGGCAGCCGCATTTTGCCGCCGATGTTTTCGAGCGCGAACGCGCGCGCGGCATCGCCGCCATCAAGGACGCGCTCACCCGTCCCGGCCCGGTCGCGCAACGCGCTTTCCGGGCGGCGCTCTATCCCGGACATCCCTATGGCAACGCCGCGACGCCGGAAAGCCTCGCCGCGATCCGGCACGCCGATCTGCAAGCGTTCTGGCGCGCGCGCTATGGCGCGGCCAACGCCGTCGTCAGCATCGTCGGCAACCTGCAACGTCCCGACGCCGAAGCCTTGGCCGAACGCCTTGCCGCCGCGCTGCCTCCTGCCGATTCCGCCGCTTTGCCCGCCCTGCCCGCGCCGCCCATGCGTGTAAAACCCGGAGTGAAACAGCGGTTGCCGCATCCGTCGTCGACCCAGGCGCACATCTATCTGGGCTTGCCCGCCATCTCCAAGGGCGACCCGGATTTTTTTCCTTTGCTGGTGGGGAATTACATTCTTGGCGGCGGCGGCTTCGTTTCCCGCCTGATGACGGAAGTGCGCGAAAAACGCGGCTACGCCTACAGCGTCTACAGCTATTTTTCCCCCATGAAGCAGGACGGTCCTTTCACCATCGGCCTGCAAACCCGCAAGGAACAGGCCGATGAAGCCTTGCGGGTTACTCGGCAGGTGCTGGAACAGTTCCTTGCCGACGGGCCAACGGCGGCGGAACTCGCCGCCGCCAAGGCGTACCTGGCGGGCAGCTTTCCGCTCAACCTGGACAGCAACCGCAAAATCCTCTCCCAGATTGCCAACATCGGTTTTTACAATCTGCCGCTGGATTACCTCGCCCAATACCCGTCCCGCGTCCGCGCCGTCACCCTGCCCGAAATCCGCGCCGCCTTCGCCCGCCATGTGGCGATGGACAGACTGGCGGAGGTCATCGTGGGTGCGGAAGAAGAATAACATCTGTTCCTGCCGCAAACGGGTAGGGGAGCGGGCCAGTCATGCTTCGTCTGAAAATACCCTTCACCCCCTGACAAGAGGGGGATTAAGGGGGGGGGTTGCAACGAGTCGATCTGCATCAGACCATGCTGCCTGCTCCGCTGCTGCAAACCCCAGCCTCCCCTTGTCAGGGGAGGGAGTATGGCCGCGCTTCGCCTGGGGCAATTTATTAACATGGCATTATTTTAATTGCCCCCACTCTTTTTGGTGCGATTAAGAGCCTATTTCATCAGGCCGGTAGCGCGCCAGGTGATGATGCCGCAGGCGAGGCGAGGCGCGGCATGGCAATGAAAGTCCGGGGGAGTCTCTCCCGGCGCGCGAGGATCCGGCGAAAGCGATTCATCCGGCTTTGTGGGTACGCTCAACGACCCAACGGCGCGCCTTGAAGCCCGCCTCTTGTTTGATGGCCCTGGTTTCTTCCCCTCTGGCGCGGATGCGCGCGGTCAAGCCAAACGCCTTGGCGATGTCCCTGGCTTCGTCGAAGTCGTATCTCTTGTCCAGAC
>JAITRP010000217.1 GCA_031288305.1 Zoogloeaceae bacterium | reverse complement strand
AGGGGCTGGGATTTTAAAAACGTCATTTCGACAGGATGGACAGGATGAAAACCCTTGGCGGGTTCCTGGTTTTATCCTGTCATCCTGTACATCCTGTCCATGTAATCTGCCCTCTGAACGTCCCCTCTCCTGAACCGTCCCCTCCCCCGGCGCTACGCGCCACCCTCCCCCGCAAGGGGGAGGGGACGCTTCCATCCCCCCTTGCGGGGGAGGGGTCAGGGGAAATCTACACAGTTCAACGGGCTTTGCCCTTCTGAACCGCCGCGCCCCTGCATCTGTCTTCCG
This sequence comes from Zoogloeaceae bacterium, assembly GCA_031288305.1. GTDB lineage: Bacteria > Pseudomonadota > Gammaproteobacteria > Burkholderiales > Rhodocyclaceae > Azovibrio. Next base: position 7,777 of record JAITRP010000217.1, on the reverse strand, counting down.
TCCTCTCGCGGTACAATATCCGCCTTCCTTGACCATGGGTAATGCCTTCATGTTGCGGCATTTGCGCGAAGATATTCATTCGGTATTTGGCCGCGATCCGGCGGCGCGTTCGTTCTGGGAGGTGTTGACCTGTTATCCTGGCATACACGCGCTGCTGTTGCATCGGCTGGCGCATCGGCTGTGGCGCTGGCGGCTGTTCTGGCCGGGGCGTTTCGTGGCGGCCATTGCCCGCTGGCTGACCGGCATCGAGATTCATCCAGGCGCGGTCATTGGACGGCGTTTTTTCATTGATCACGGCATGGGTGTGGTCATTGGCGAGACCGCGATCGTGGGCGACGATGTAACGCTCTACCACGGCGTTACCCTGGGCGGCACGAGCTGGGAGGGCGGCAAGCGCCATCCGACGCTGGGCGACCGGGTGACGGTCGGCGCAGGCGCGAAGCTTCTGGGGCCAATCGCCGTAGGCGCGGGCGCGCGCATCGGCTCGAACGCCGTCGTCACCCGGGATGTGCCCGAAAACGCCACCGCCGTGGGGATCCCGGCACGCATCCTGGATGAGCGTCCGCCCATCAAAAAAGAAGCGCGGGAACATGCCGAAAGCATCGGATTTTCCGCCTACGCGGTCGGCAACGGCGACGATCCATGGACGCTGGCCTTGCACAGCCTGCTCGACCACGCGGCAAAAACGGATCAAAGACTGGCCCTGCTGCGCGAACAATTGGCGGCGGCAGGCATCAAGACGCCGGAAGCCGAAACGCCCAACACCGGCTTCGATCCCGAATACCTGAGTAAAATAGTTGACTAATCCCCCCGGTAGCCGATACCCTCGTTCCTCATTGCTGATTCAGCGCGCTGAAAAATGAAATCCTGCTTTTGCCGGGTAGATCTGGGCTTGCGTCCCGCAAAGAGTTTGAAGGCAAGACAATTTTCGCCTTCAAATCGGGAAGACCCAACGCAAAATCCGTCTGGTACTGGGGTTTCGTTGCCCTTTTTTGCGAACCAAACCCAAACCGGCAAAAAGCGGGTTTTCACTTTTTGACGCCTTCTTGCAGGAATTGGACACCATGCGTTTGACCACCAGGGGACGTTTTGCCGTCACCGCCATGATGGAACTGGCGATGCGCGATCGTCATGCCGAACGGCCGGTTTCCCTCAACAGCATTTGCGCGCGGCACGGCATTTCGCTTGCCTACATGGAGCAACTGTTCGCCCGCCTGCGGCGCGGGTCGCTGGTAAACAGCATGCGCGGGCCGGGCGGCGGCTACCATCTGGGGCGTCCGGCGGCGGAAATTTCGGTGGCCGACATCATCATCAGCGTAGACGAGCGCGTGGACGTGACGCAATGCAATGGGCAGGGCGATTGCCGCGGCGCGCGCCGCTGCATGACGCACGATTTGTGGATGAACCTGAGCCGCAAGGTGCAGGATTATCTGGCCTCTGTCACGCTGGACGACCTGCTGCGTCAATACGACGAAACCGCGCCGGACACGGCGAAACCATGCCGGAAAAGCAAGACGGCGTCCCGCAAAATTTCTGCCTGAACACGCTTTTACTCCCATGCCGCTTCCCGTCTATCTCGACTGCAACGCCACCACGCCGCTGGATCCAAGGGTGCTGGCGGCGATGCTGCCGTATCTGGAGACGCAATACGGCAACGCCTCCAGCCGGCATGGATACGGGCGGACGGCGCGGCGGGCGATGGACGTGGCGCGCCAGCAGGTGGCGGCGGCGATAGGCGCGCATCCGGCGGAAATCATTTTCGTCAGCGGCGGCAGCGAGGCCAACAACCTGTTCCTGAAAGGCGCGGCGGCGGCCTTCGGCAAGGGAGGCGGCGCGGTGGCCTTCAGCGCCGTCGAACACCCTTGCGCCCTGAACGCGGCGCGGCAACTGGCGCGGCAGGACTGGCGACTGATCGAATTGCCGGCAGACGCGACAGGACGCGTCACGCGCGCGGGCGTTGCCGAGGCGCTGGCGCAAAAGCCCAGGCTCTGGTCGGTGATGCTGGCGAACAATGAAACGGGCGTGTTGCAGGAAGTCGCGGAATTTGCCGCCAGCGCGCAAGAACAGGGCGGAAGCTGGTTTCACAGTGACGCGGTGCAGGCGCTGGGCAAGCTGCCGCTGGATTTCCGCGCCCTGAACGCGGCGGGCGTTCACGCGCTGACGCTTTCGGCGCACAAGGCGTACGGCCCCAAGGGCGCGGCGGCGCTGGCGGCGGATCGGCGGCTGGACCTCATTCCCCTGATTGCCGGCGGCGGGCAGGAAGGCGGTTTGCGTTCCGGCACCGAGAACGTGGCGGCAATCGTCGGATTTGGCGCGGCCTGCGAATTGGCGGCATCAAGGCTGGATAGCCTGCCCGCCCGGCTGCGCCGTCTGCAAACGCGGCTGGAAGCGGGGCTTGTCCCCTTGGGCGCGACGATCTTCGGCAATGAGGCGCCGCGTCTGCCCAACACCAGTTATTTCGCCTTTGCGAACGTGGAGGGCGAAACATTGCTCACGCGGCTGGATCGCGCTGGATTCGCGGTCGCCAGCGGCGCGGCCTGTTCCAGCGCCAATCCCAATCCTTCGCATGTACTCCTGGCGATGGGCGTGCCCCAAGCCTTGGCGCGCGGGGCGCTGCGCGTCAGCCTGGGCGCGGAGACCACGGAGGAACAGATCGACGCCTTTCTTTTGGCGTTGCAGGCCGCGCTTGCCGGCCTGAAAAACCTGACGGCGCTGCGCAATTGAAAAGCCGCGGCCAGCAAGAAATTAGCGGCAGCCCTTCAGGGCTGCCGGTCTAACGTCATTGGGAAGGGGTTTCTCTCCCCCTCCCCAATGGCTACGGTCGAAACCCCGGCCTTCAGGCCGGGGTCTCACCTTCGCACCGCCCTGAAGGGCGGGGTTTCAAACCGGAGTTAGTTTTACGATGAACAAGACAAAACCAACGGAGCCAATACAACATGCATCTACCCATTTATCTGGATTATTCGGCGACCACGCCGGTCGACCCGCGGGTGGCGGAAAAGATGCTGCCCTATCTGTGCGAACGCTTCGGCAACCCCGCCTCGCGTTCGCACAGTTTCGGCTGGGAGGCGGACGCCGCCGTGGAAGAGGCCCGGAATGAAGTCGCCGCGCTCGTCCATGCCGACCCGAAAGAAATCGTCTGGACTTCCGGCGCGACGGAATCCGACAACCTGGCGATCAAGGGCGCGGCGCACTTTTATGGCGAAACGAAAGGCCGGCATCTGATCAGCGTCAAGACCGAGCACAAGGCGGTGCTCGACACCCTGCGCGACCTGGAGCGCCAGGGTTTTCGCGTCACCTATCTGGATGCGCAAAAAAACGGCCTGATCGATCTGGAGGCGTTCCAGGCGGCGCTGCGTGACGATACCGCGCTGGTTTCGGTGATGCTGGTGAATAACGAAATCGGCGTCATTCAGCCGATTGCCGAAATAGGCGATCTGTGCCGCGCGCGCGGGATTATTTTTCATGTCGACGCGGCGCAGGCCACCGGCAAGGTGGATATCGACCTTTCCGCCCTGAACGTCGATCTCATGAGCTTTTCCGCGCACAAGACCTATGGCCCCAAGGGCATCGGCGCGTTATATGTGCGCAGGAAACCAAGGGCGCGCCTGGAAGCGCAGATGCACGGCGGCGGACATGAGCGCGGCCTGCGTTCCGGCACATTGGCGACGCATCAGATCGTCGGCATGGGCGAGGCGTTCCGCCTGGCGCGCCTGGAAATGGCGGCGGAAACCGCGCGCGTCCGCCGGTTGCGCGACCGGCTGCTCGATGGCGTCTCCCGTATCGAGGCGGTGCATGTGAATGGCGACATGACGGCGCGCGTGGCGCACAATCTGAATGTCAGCTTCGCCTACGTGGAGGGCGAATCCCTGATGATGGCGTTGAAGGATCTGGCGGTATCCTCCGGTTCCGCCTGCACTTCCGCCAGCCTGGAACCCTCCTACGTGCTGCGCGCCCTGGGACAACCGGATGAGCTGGCGCACAGTTCCATCCGTTTCACCCTGGGACGCTTTACCACGAAAGAGGAAATCGATTATGCCGTCGAATTGCTGCGGCAAAAGGTCGGCAAACTGCGCGACATGTCGCCCCTGTGGGAAATGGCGCAGGCTGGCGTTGATTTGGATGCGGTCCAGTGGGCCGCGCATTGAAGGAGAAAGAAATGAGTTACAGCGTCAAGGTCATCGACCACTACGAAAACCCGCGCAACGTCGGCGGATTCGATGCCGATGAAGCGGGCGTCGGCACCGGCATGGTGGGCGCGCCCGCCTGCGGCGACGTCATGAAGCTGCAAATCAAGGTGAATGATAATGGCGTCATAGAAGATGCCCGCTTCAAGACCTATGGCTGCGGTTCGGCCATCGCTTCTTCCAGCCTCATCACCGAATGGGTGAAGGGCAAGACGGTGGATGAAGCGCTGGAAATCAAGAACGCCCAGATCGCCGAGGAACTGGCCTTGCCGCCCGTCAAGATACACTGTTCCGTGCTGGCCGAGGACGCCATCAAGGCGGCGGTGGCCGATTACCGGAAAAAGCATTGCGCGTGAGGAAAATCATGGCAGTCACATTGACCGAACAGGCGGCCCGGCATGTCGCCCGCCACCTCGAAAAGCGCGGCAAGGGACTGGGTCTGCGCCTGGGCGTGCGCGCCAGCGGCTGCTCCGGCATGGCCTACAAGCTGGAATTCGTGGATGAAGCCGGAGACGATGATGAAATCTACGAAAGCCACGGCGTCAAGGTGTTCGTGGACGCCCGGAGCCTGCCCTATCTCGACGGCGCCGAACTCGATTACGGCCGCGAGGGCATCAACGAGGGATTTCGCTTCAACAACCCCAACATCAAGAACCAGTGCGGCTGCGGCGAGAGCTTCAGCGTTTGAGCCGCCTTGCGCCGAGCAACGCGGGAAGATCTATGCTCCGCATGTCACCCAAAAAATGCTTGAACTGCCTATCCGCCCTCGATATACTTTTCGAATCTCAGCGAATCCAGGTTCTGCGCCAACGCCTTGACCCTTCGCGCTTTCAATACAAACGAACATGACGACAAATTCATTGATGACCATAAAAGAAGCCAGCGAATGGGCTTCCAAGCATATTGGAAGGAATGTAACGCCTTCGAATATCTCATACCTTATTCAATATGGAAGAGTAAAAAAAATAGAAGGGAATGGGGCAACGCAAATTTCTCTGTCGGATTTATTGAGTTATTACCAGTCCTATAACGGCTCAAGAGAAATCAACTTCAAAGAGCGGCTTGGCAACGATCTGAACTGGGCGTTGTCATTTGACCAATACAAAGAAGCGGAAACCACGAAACACGTTCATCGACTGCACCCATATAAAGGGAAGTTCATACCGCAATTGGTCGAGTATTTTCTCGATGCGCATATTGACAATTTCAAGAAGGAAACCTATTTCAAAAAAGGCGATATCGTGCTTGATCCATTTTCAGGAAGCGGAACAACGATGGTACAGGCATGTGAACTCGGAATGCACGCCATTGGCATTGACGTTTCTGCATTCAACTCCTTGATTGGAAATTGCAAAATTTCTCGATATGACATTGCCGACCTGAGAAATGAACTATTGCGCATTACAAAAGCACTGGACAGCTTTATAAAAAATTCCAATACACTCGAATTTGAAGCAAGACTATTGCAGGAACTATACGCATTCAATGAACAGCACTTCCCTGTTCCTGAATACAAACACAAGCTACACAGAAAACTCATCAACGAGAGTGAATATGGAAAAGAGAAAGAGAAGCTCTTCTTCCCGATATATGCTGATTTAGTAAAGAAGCATCATATCAAATTAAGGCAGGAAAGGAGCGAAACATTTCTGGACAAATGGTATTCGCAGCATATCCGTGACGAAATCGATTTTGTATTCAATGAAATCAAGAAGATTGAAAATATCCACACGAAGAAAATAGTCAGCATCATTCTGAGCCGTACAATCAGGAGCTGTCGAGCGACGACACACGCGGATTTGGCAACTCTACTGGAGCCAGTAACAACAACATATTATTGCCACAAACACGGTAAAATTTGCAAACCTCTCTTTTCAATCCTGAAATGGTGGAAGAGGTATTCAAAAGACACAGTTGATCGTTTATTGCAGTTTGACAAATTGCGTACCGACACCTGTCAGACTTGCTTGACAGGGGATAGCAGAACGATTGATATTCTGGAACGAGTAGGCGCCAGAAGCCAGGCTTTCGCTGGCTTGATCAAGACCCAAAAGATAAAAGGCATATTTTCCTCGCCTCCCTATGTCGGACTGATCGATTATCATGAACAACACGCCTACGCATATGATTTATTCTGCTTCGACAGAAAAGACGAACTAGAAATTGGCCCAATGTATAAAGGACAAAAACGCGAGGCACAACAAGACTATATCCAAGGCATCTCGGACGTACTGAAAAATTGCAAGAGATACCTAGCGGATGATTATAATGTATTCCTTGTCGCAAATGATAAGTTCAATATGTATCCAACCATCGCCGAAAAGGCTGGAATGCGGATTGTCAATCAATTCAAACGCCCTGTTTTAAACCGCACAGAAAAAGATAAAACCGCGTATTCAGAAACCATATTCCATCTAAAAGATTCAGGGCTGATGGCAAACCTCGAAAACATTTCTGAACACCTTTACAACCAAATTCCATCCAACCATGTCGCTCAATAACAGAATCAAAGAAAGAATTTCTATCGAAGTGATTAAAACTTTAGTCACACGATTCGAAAACTTTCCAAAAGATGCTTCCAATAACCGAAACGCGCCTTTTCATGAAGCGTTTTTAAAGGCTTTTGCTGATAAATTTGATGGTAAAGTTTCCGACACGGCGTTTTTCATAAGTTTGAGCAGCTGGCTACAAGGATTGAACACAACGCTTGGGCAAAGTTTCTTTGAAAATGTAGCGCATCATTTATGTGATGGCGAGAAACGGGAATATACATCAAAAAAACTTGGGAACCTGCAAATAACACAAACCCAAAAAAATGCTGTCAGTCAGATTATTACCGATCTTAGCAACTCAACCTGCCTTCCCAATTTGGCCCGCGAAAACGAAAGATTATCTCAGAACGGACCCGAACCTTCTTCACTGGTAAATGCCATTGACTTTTCCGTTGATGTATTTTATGAAACTTCTAACTCAGTCGTTGCCATTGAATTGAAGTCAGTCAAACCAAATTCAGGTGAAATGCGTGGAGAGAAACAGAAGATACTGGAAGGGAAAGCGGCATTGTGTCGTAAATTTCCAGGTAAAAAGATTCATTTTTATATTGGATTTCCTTTTGACCCGACAGTGAACCCATCAAATGAAAATATGACAAGTTACAAAAAGTCTCGCTTTCTTGGATCTATAATTAACATGAATAAATTTTTTAGTCCCAAAGAAACTCTTGTTGCAAGCGAGTTGTGGAATTTTTTATCAGGAGAAAAAAATACAATGGAAGAAATTATTGCAATTATAAACACTATTTCCACGACTGAATTTGAACATAAACTCAAATTGCTTACAACCAATTCAGAACGAAATACGTCTGAATATATCGCGCAGCTACAGAAATGGAACTTGTTTTCCGAAAAAAAACTCATAGAAAACAATATTGCCATTCGTCAACGAATTGTCAATGACAATTCGTTGACTAGATGTCGCATCCCGGACGATTCGATACGGGCTTGCGATTGAAGCATTGTGGATGAGAAGCGTACCAGATTTTCATGGCGTCCACGGGGGTTTTGCTGTTGAGCGCGGCTTGGGGCAGATGT
>JAITRP010000106.1 GCA_031288305.1 Zoogloeaceae bacterium | reverse complement strand
GCCGCGCATGTGGCAGACGCCGTTTTCCAGGCGGCAGGAAAGGCCGATGCCGCGATAGCCAAAATCCTCGAAAAAGCGAAGCGCGCTTTTTTGAATCGCCGCCATCGCGCCGCCGCCGCCCAGGGAAGCGATGTTATCGACCGCCCGCTGGCTGATGCGGCGCGGATAACGGCCAGGGCTGCTGGCAACGCGCGCGTCGAACGCCAGCGGCTGCCAGTCGGCCGCCAGTTCCAGGCCTTTTAAATCGGCGTCGACAAAGCCGGTAATCCGCCCAAAGGAAAAAGTCTGCGTCAATTGCGCCAGATCGAGGTGGCGGGCGTTGACATCCGCCAGAAGGCGCGGACGCACCCCCAGCGGATCGATGAAACGCAGCCCGGTGCAGTTCAGATAGCCGTCAAACACCTGGATGACCAGCGCGCCGTCCAGCGCGGCTTCCCGATTGGCATAACGAATGAGCGGCAAACTGGCGGACAGCATGCCCTGCATGACCGGCAAATCAAGAACCTGCGTCAGTTTTTCCAGCGACAGGGGCGCCAGGGAAAAACTCAGCGCGCCCTCCCATTCGCCGCTTTGCGCGTTTTGTTCGGCGCTCAGGTAAGTCACCGCCAGGGAACTGTCGAGTATCGGGATATTCGTTGACTGCGCCAGCGCGAAACCGCGCGGACGGATTGTCAGCGGCAGGGGGAAGGCGCCGCTTTCCAGCCGCCCCAGCGCCAGCCTGCCGACCCGCAAATCGCCTCGTCCCTCGCTTGCCTGCCGCCATTCGATTGCGCCGCTCAAGCCTTCCAACGCCAGCCTGCCCTTGTCCAGCAAAAACCCGGCGTCGGCGGAAGAGAGCTTGAGCGTATCCAGCGCGCCCTGCCGCCAGTCCGCCGACAGACCCAACTGCCCGAAAAGCGTGACCGGCGGCAAATCTTTCCCCGCCAGCGCCGGCGCAAGCAGGGTTTCGCCCAGCGCGGGCAGTTCCAGGGATTCCGCTTGCAGCGTTCCTTCCTGGATACCCGCCTGCCAGTTGCCCGTTCCGCGAAAACGCAATGTGCCCACACGCGGAAAATGCAGCGCGGCATGTTGAATCCGCCAATCTTCCGCGCCCAGAACACCTGCAAATTCCAGGGATTGCGCATCCGCATTCAGCAATGCCGGCGCGTAATAGATCGCGCCTTTTTGCCATTCCAGACGCCCTTCCATCTGCCAGTCCCGCGCGATCTTCCGTCCAGAAAGTTTCAGCGTCAACGCCAGATCTTCCGCCGCATAGAGGCCATCCGGCGAATTGAACAGACCGCCGCCAAGCGTAATCCGCGCCGCGAACGCCCGCGCGGACAGGCTCAAGCGCCCGTTCAGCTTGCCGCCCGGCTGCCAGGAGACGAATTGCGCCAGCGCCGGAACAAGGCGCGACAGCAGCAGCGGATTCCCATCATGGACAACCAGGCTGGCGTTCGTTTTGCCATAGAGCAATTCCCAACGCTCGCCGGGCGCCGGCTGCAACAGCAGACGCCAGTTTTCGCCCTCTTCCGTAAGTTGCAGGCCAATGGACGCGTCCTGCGCCAGATGAAGACGCCCCTGAAGGCAGGAGAACGCGCCGGGATCAGGATGCAGACGCGTGCAGGAAATGCGGACTTTCGGCCAGACCTGCCCCAGAATATCCAGGTCTTCCAGCGTCAATACGCCGCCTTCGCCTTCCATGCTCAGGTGAATGGCGCGTACGCCGAAAACCTCGTGTTGAATCCGCCCCATGGAAAAATCCAGGCTCCATTTCCCCACGGGCAACGCCTGGACGCCGCCCGCAAAGAGCGCCAGACAACAGGAAAACAGAATTTTCTTCATCGTAAAACCAACTCCGGTTTGAAACCCCGCCCGAAAGAATCGGCGCGAAGGTTGTTGATCCCCCGGCCTGAAGGCCGGGGGGGATCAATCCGTAGCCATTGGGAGGGGAGAGAACCCCCTTCCCCAATGGCGTTAGACCGGCAGACCTGAAGGTCTGCCGCTAATTTCTTGCCGCGCTATTGCCGGCAGTTCGCGCCTGATCCGGCGCGCCAGCGCAGCAGTTCCCCGGCCAGCCGTCCAGCGGCTTCCGTCAGCGCCTTGACGCCGCTCGCCGCATCCGGCGCGGGCGCGGCAATGCTTACGTCAATGCGGCGTTCCGCCTTGACGCCCGTATCTGGATGACGCAGCCGCGCCTGGACGAGAAGCGCGCCGAAACTCTTCTCCGGCGTGGTAAAAACCTGCTCGAAACGCTGTAGTTCCAGTTCGAGGCGGCAAATGTCCGGTTCCGCGTCCTCTGCCCAGAACAACCGCTCCTGCAGGAACGAACGCAGGATATCGCCCGGCGCGCCCGCCCAGCGCGCATACGCGTAAAACTGAACCTTGGCGGGATCGGCATAGGTCAAGCGATAACGCATGAAGCTGTTTTCCAGCGCGGGCGCGGAAAACAGATGGAATTCCATGCCGCGGGCGGAAACGGGCGGCGCTTTTGTCCCGGAAAAGACCGGCGCCGCGCCCAGATCAAAACGTTCCGGCGCGGGTTGCGGCGGCGTGAAGGCGGGCAAGCAGGCGGCGAGCAAGACGCTTGCCAGCGACAGGAAAAAACGCTTCATCGTAAAACTAACTCCGGTTTGAAACCCCGCCCTTCAGGGCGGTGCGAAGGTTGAGACCCCGGCCTGAAGGCCGGGGGATCAATCCGTAGCCATTGGGGAGGGGAGAGAAACCCC
>JAITRP010000010.1 GCA_031288305.1 Zoogloeaceae bacterium | reverse complement strand
AGAAATTAGCGGCAGACCTTCAGGGCTGCCGGTCCAACGTCATTGGGAAGGGGTTTCTCTCCCCTCCCCAATGGCTACGGATTGATCCCCCGGCCTTCAGGCCGGGGTCTCACCTTCGCGCCGATTCTTCCGGGCGGGGTTTCAAACCAGAGTTCGTTTTATGATGAACAGGTTCCAAGCCGTGACGCTTGAAAAAAAATCCCCCGGCGCTTCTTCTGGCGCCGGGGGAGAGACGCGCGGGATGGGCTTGTCGCGCTTCGGAATCAACCGGACTTTTTCCTGACGCGATCGCCTGCTCCGCGTCCCAGCGCCGTAAGGAAGATATAGCGGAAATAGGCGCCCGCCGAGAGTTCCCGGAGCATTTGCGCGTCGACCTCCGCCAAGCGCGCGGGATCGGACATGTCGATGCCCCGCACCTGCGCCAGTCCCGTGACGCCAGGCCGCGCGTAAAAGACGCCGCGCCGCTCGCGCTCATTGATCAGTTCCGTCTGCGCGGGCAGGCAGGGGCGCGGCCCCACCAGGCTCATTTCCCCTTTCAGGACATTCCACAACTGCGGCAATTCGTCGAGTTTGGCGCGGCGCAGAAAAGCGCCCCAGCGCGTGACCGCGGACGCGTCGGCCAGGTGGGTCGCCACATGCGCCGTATCCGGCCGCATGGTGCGAAACTTGAGGAGCACAAACAAACGCCGATCCCGCCCTACCCGTATTTGACGAAACAGGGGAGAGCCGGTATCCAGAAGACCAAGCGCGAACAAGACCAGCAGCAACGGCAATCCCAGCGACAGGCCGAGGATCGACAACAGGACGTCGAAGAAGCGCGTCACGATGCTTGTTCCGCTTCTGTCATTTTTCGCAACTGTTCGTTCATGGAAACAACTGGCCGCCAGCCCAACGCCCGCGCCTGGCTGTTGTCGATTGCGAGGGAATCCAGCAGGCGATCCGCGATGGCCTTCCTGCCAAGCCCGCGAGCGGCGAGGCGCAGCCAGCTTTCCGGCACGGGCAAAAGCCAGGGCTTCTTGTCATGGGCGCGGGCAATCCGCCGCAGGAGTTCCGTGGTCGACACGTCCTCCCCGTCGGAAATCAAAAAAAGCCGGTTTGCCGCCTCCGTACAGGAAAGATCCGCGCACAGCGCGATAAAGCGCGCCAGGTTTTCCAGCGCGAGGAAGGAACGCCGGTTGCGTATCGCGCCCAAGGGCAAGGGAATCCCCCGGCGCGCCCAGCGCGACAGGGCGGCGAAATTGCCCTTCACGCCGGGGCCATAGACCAGCGGCGGACGAATCCGCACGATCTCCATGCCGGTTTCACGCCCAATCGCCAGCAAGCCTTGCTCCGCCTCCCGCTTGGAGATGGCATAAGCATCGACCGGCGCGGCTTCGTCCGCTTCGGAAAAAGGCGCGCGGCCAGTCGTGCTCTCTCCGTTGACCTTGATCGAACTGACGAACACGAAACGCCGCGCCCCGGACGCGGCGGCCTGCCGCGCCAGATTCAGCGTCCCCTCGGTATTGATCCGGCGAAACGCCGCCAAGGGATCGGCGGCGGTTTCAAACATCACATGCGCCCGCGCGGCCAGATGCGCCACGACATCACAACCTGCGAGCGCCGCCCGCCAATCGGTTTTTGCGTTGATATCGCCGATCGCCAGTTCTCCTGCCGAACGCGCGACACGCGCCGCGCGCGTTACGTCATTGCCTCCCGCAGACAGATGATCACTCAGGGCGGCGCCGATGAAACCATTGGCGCCCGTTACGAGTATCTTCATGCGCGAGCCGTCAGTGCGCGATAAATTTCCAGGTGCTGCCGGACGACCTGTTGAACGTCGAAGGCTTCTTCCGCCAGGGCGCGTCCCGCCTTGCCCATTGCCCGCAAGCGTTCCCGGTCATCCAGCAGCGTTCTCATCGCTTCCGCCAGGGCGCTCGCGTCGCGCGGCGGCACAAGCAGACCCGTGACGTTCGGAATAATGGCGTCGCGGCAGCCGGGCCAGTCGCTGGTCACGACCGCGCGTCCGCAGGCTTGCGCCTCGATCAATGCCTTGGGCAAACCTTCCGCATAGAAGGAGGGCAGAACGACCAGGGAGGATTGCGCCATTACCCCGGCCATGTCCTCACGATAACCCCAGGATTCGATGACGCCTTCTTCCGCCCATGCGGCTATCGTTTCATTTTCCACGCTGTCCGGGTTTTCCGTATCGGGAACGCCGACCAGGGCAAAACGCGCCCGGATGCCGGATGCGCGCAATTGCCGCGCGGCCTCGACAAATTCCAATACGCCTTTTGACTTCAAGAGACGAGCGGGCAAGATAGCCAAGGGAAGCTCATCCTCCGGCAAGGGCGTAAAGGCGTACTCCGCCAAATCCACGCCCGCGCCGCGAATCAGGCAAACCTGTTCCGTTCGCAGGGCGGCAAGGCGCGTAATACATCTGGCGTTATCCGGGTTCTGGAAAATCGCGCGCAGGTTGGGATGCCCCAGGGCCACGCGATAAAGCCGGCTGACCAGAAAACGCAACATCCTTGCCTTGAACCCCGAATGAGAAAAGACGAATCCCAACCCCGGCACTGCCGCGACCACGGCGGGAACCTGGGTCAGCCGCGCCGCGATGCCGCCGTAGATGACAGGCTTTGCCGTCACCAGATGCACAATATCCGGCCTGATTTTCCGGAAAAGCCGGATCAGCGCCCAAAAACTCGCCATTTCCGTGAAGGGATTGGTTCCGCTGCGCGTCAATGGCAAAGGGCGCCAGAT
>JAITRP010000191.1 GCA_031288305.1 Zoogloeaceae bacterium | reverse complement strand
GGCAAGCGCCAGATTCTGGTGGGCGACGCCACGACGCATGGCGGCGTGGTCGTGACGGGAAGCCCGTTTTTCGATGAAGATGGAATTCCCGTCGCGCGCAAGGGGGATACGGTGACGTGCCCGCTTTGCGAACCGCATGTTTTCGTCATCGCGGAAGGAATGGAAAACTGCCTGGATCACGGTCTCCCCATTGCCGTCGAGGGTCACAAGACCACGTGTGGCGCAAAACTGATTGCCAGCGGGTCAGATTCAGTATCCTATGCGGATGGAAGCCAGGCAGGCACATCCAGTCTCGTGCAGGCGCCTAAAACGTATAAGCCGTATACGGTAAAAGATGCGGGGAAGGTAAAAGGCCTTGGGGGTACATTCGATACGATGGATGACGCGGCAATCGATGCCGTGAAGTATTCCTTTGCGAAGGTCGATTACCAACAGCGCAGGGAGGCAATGCACTCTGAATTCGGAGGCTGGATTTACTTGCGTCCAGAAGGGAAATATTCATACACCTTGAATAAAGGAGGCCATCATACTCATGGTGTAGCTATCAGAAAACCAAAAGAAAACTATAAGGCGTTATGGCATACTCATTTGCTTTTCTCTCCAGACGACCCCCGTCAGGTCAATGATTTTTCTATCTTTTTTTATGATGAAGGGAAAGTGGGGACGTGGGAGGGGGATATCGTCAATGCGGATCGTGCATATTTACCGAGTTACTTGGGAGCTCCCAACGGAAATGTCTATAAATATACGCCAAAACATCAGGTGACGGGAAAGCACGATGGCGTGAGAAGAGGAACAACGAGTTTTGTTGCGGAGTGGAAAGAATGAGCAAGGGTCTGAAAATGAGAGCGATTGTCATGTTGGCGCTTGCCGTTTCGATGGCATGGTGGATTCCGTCTTGCCGGGCGGATGGTACGGAGTGTTCCCAACCCTGCAAAGAGGTTTTGCCGCAACCGATCGATGAAGAAAATCTGCAATATCTGAAATCGTATCAGCAAGACCTCATTCCACTGCTTCTTGATGAAGAGCAATATGAATATGTTTCGCTGGCGGGTTTGAGCATTCATCCGGAACGATACAATGGAAAAAAAGTACGGGTGTCCGGGTATCTGAGGCTGGATCATGAAAGGAATACTCTATGTGATCGCGATCCGGTGGCTTATTGTATGTGGGTAGATGTAGATATTAACTGGGAGACATCGGGAATTCCCCCATATCAAAGATTACAGAAGTTTGCTCGCACGGGGGAGCGTATTTCTGTACGCGGGGTATTTGACGCCAATATGCAACCGTATGGGAATTATGCGAGTATCACGGATATAGTAGAGGTAATGGGGTGGAATACCAAGCGTATTGTATTTGCTGATCCGTCGGACAAGAAACCGCATGTGTGGACAGAGGAAGAAGTTTTATTGACCAATCCGATTATCCCTGACCCGGAACGCCATGACGGGAAGGTTGTGCTTGTGTACGGATATATTTCAGATTATCCATTTCAGATGTGTCCTTCTCTGGAATTGTACGATACAGGAAATTGTATTGATCTTTGGCATTACGATGACACTTATGATGAAAAAGCGGCTAGGGAAAATAAAATACTGTCGGAATTCATTGGCAAGAGAGCCTATGTTCGCGGCGTATTCGACGCAAGCAAAAAAAGCCTAGGGGATAGAACTTCCGGCTCGATTGTGAAGCTGATCGAAATCTTCGAAGAAAACGGGCCGGTCAGGTTCAAGCCCCACATCCCGAATAAAGCAGAATATTATCCCGCTTCACCATAATGGAGCCTTTTGCAAAACTCTCCATTGGGGTGGCAGCAATGAGCAAGGAGCTGAAAATGAGATCAATTGTCATGTTGGCGCTTGCCATTTCGATGGCATGGTGGATTCCGTCTTGCCGGGCGGATGGTACGGAGTGTGTTCCCAACCATGCAAAGAGGTTTTGCCGCAACCGATCGATGAAGAAAAGCTGAAACATATGAAAGAAAAGCTGAAATATCTGAAATCATATCAGCAAGCCCTCATTCCACTGCTTCTTGATGAAGAGCAATATGAATATGTTTCGTTGGCGGGTTTGACCTTTCATCCGGAACGATATAATGGAAAAAAAGTACGGGTGTCTGGATATCTGACGATGGATTATGAAAAGAATATTCTATGTGATCGCGATCCGTTGGCATATTGTATGGGGGTAACTCTTTCACATAGCGGAGGGAGGCCGGAATTTTCTCCGTACTCAAGAATACTGAAGTTTGCTCGCACGGGGGAGCGCATTTTTGTACGCGGGGTATTTGACGCCAATCAACTGTGTGGGCGTTACGCGTGTATCATGGATATAGTAGAGGTAATGAGGGAGAATACCAAGCGTTTTGTATTTGATGATCCGTCGGACAAGAGACCGCATGTGTGGACAGAGGAAGATGTTTTATTGACCAATCCGATTATTGCCGATCCGGAGCGTCACGATGGGAAGGTTGTGCTTGTGTATGGATATATTACAGATTATCCATTTCAGATGTGTCCTTCTCTGGAATTGATCGACACAGAAAATTGTATTGAGCTTTGGCGTTACAACCCTGACGTTGATTATGATGAAAAAGCAGATAGGGAAAATAAAATATTGTCGGAATTCATTGGCAAGAGAGCCTATGTTCGCGGCGTGTTCAACGCAAGCGAAAAAGACCCAGTGCTAGGAACTTCCGGTTTGATTGTGAAGCTGATCGAAATCTTTGAAGAAAACGGGCCAGTCAAGTTCAAGCCCCACGTCCCGAACAAAGCAGAATACTATCCCGCGTCACCGTAGAGTCTTTTGCAAACCCCTTGAAATGAAAAAAACATCGAGGCACGGTATCATCCATCCAAGGACGTAGTGCGCTCTTCGACAAACCCCAAGGCCGCGCTGGTTTTTCGTTGCCTTAAAAAAGGGCGAAGCGCTCGCTTGCCCTTTTTTGCTGACTAAAGCGTCAAAAAGTGGATTTTCACTTTTTGACGCTTCCCGTATGCCAATAACGACGCGCTTCCTGCCGCCAGCGGCGGACATTGATGTGTTCTGGCGAGATGTCCAGGATCAGCGCGCCATCCTGATCGGTATGCAGAAAACGCGCGCCTTGGCGCGCATAGCGTTCAATCACTTCCGGGCGCGGATGACCGAAGCGGTTGCGGTAACCGGTGGAGGCAATCGCCCATTGCGCGCCCACGGCGGCAACGAAGGACGGCGTGGAAGAGCCGCGGCTGCCGTGATGCGGCACGAGAATGACCTCCGCCGCCAGCCTTTTCATATCCTCCGCCAGTATCCTTCTTTCTTCGCGAGCGGAAAGGTCGCCGGTGAGCAGGATGCGCTGTCCCATCGCTGTCTGGGCGGCGCCTGCGTTGACCTTCAACAGGCAGCTATCGCCGTTTTCTCCCTTCAAGGCTTTATCGGGCGGCGGGTAGAGGAACTCAAAGCGCACGCCGTCCCATTCCCAGCCCTGTCCCTGGCGGCACAACTCGCCTTTTGCCCACTCCGGAACGGAGGAAACGAGTTTTTCCACTTCTATTCCCGCGCGAACAGAATCCATGCCTCCGGAATGGTCATTGTCGCGGTGCGACACCACCAGCATATCCACTCTGGCAATGCCCAGCGCCGCGAGATAGGGCAGGATGATTTGCGCGCCCGCGTCATGGCCTTCCTCGACCCGCGCCTGGCTATCCGCCGCAACCGGGCCGTAGCCGGGACCTGTGTCGTAGAGCAGGCGATGATGCGCGGTTTCCAGCAATACCGCCTGGCCTTGTCCGACATCCAGCACGGAAAGCCGAAGGTTTCCCGGCGCGACCTGCGGCGCGGGCGTGAATAGCAGCGGCAGGAGCATCACCAGCGCCGCGCCCTTGCCCGGAAAGCCGCGCGGCATCAACAACAGCAGTACGCCGCAGCCTGCCAGCGCGACGCGCCACAAGGACGGCGCGGGCGCTTGCCAGGGCAATCCCAGGGGGCCGTCCGCGAAATATTCGAGCAGCGCCATCAAGGGCGACGCCAGCGTGTGCGTCCACTCCAGAAGCGGCAGGGGAATCCAGGCGAGCAGCGCCGCCAGAAGACAAAGCGGCGTAATGACGAAGCTCACCCAGGGAATCGCCAGGAAATTGGCGAACGGCGAATTGAGCGGGAAACGCTGGAAGAAGAAAAAGAGCAGCGGCAAGGTCGCCAGCATGGCCGCCCATTGCGTGTGCGCGAAGGAGAAAAGCCATCCGCCCAGCCGTTGCCGCAGATTTCTTTCGCCCGGCCGGTTCCTGGCGCTTCTCTCGCCTTGCAGGGCGTGCAATCCCACCCAGCAAATCGCCGCGACGGTGCAAAAGGAGAGCCAGAATCCGGGAGCCAGCACCGCCCAGGGGTCGAAAAGCAATACGCCGATCAGCGCCAGCAGGAGAATGCGCCCCAAGCCGATGCGGCGCATGAACAAAAGGGCGATCGCCACGGTCAGCAGCATCAGCGTGGCGCGTTGCGCGGGAACGCTCAGGCCGGAAAGCAGCGCGTAGCATGCCGCCGCCAGCGCGCCGCCGGCGATAGCCAGGCGCTGTGCGGGCAACAGGAGACAAAGGCGCGGCGAGCGCCGCCACAACCAGTTCAGGAGCCAGCCCGCCAGCGTCGCCACCAGCGTGACATGCAGGCCGGAAATGCTCATCAGATGCGTCGTGCCGGTATGGTTGAAAACGTTCCACTGCGCGCGCGGGATGCTGTTCTGGTCGCCAATGGCCAGCGCCGTCAGAATGCCGCCATAGGGCTTGCCGTCCAGCGTCTGCAAAAAATGATCGCGCGCCGCCTCGCGCAGCCGATGCACGCCCAACATGGGCGGCCATGCGCTCGTGCCGCGAAAGACCGGCGCGGGATCGGTGCGCACATAACCGGTGGCGCGCAGATTGCGCTCCAGGAGCCAGGCTTCATAATCCATGCCATGCGGATTCATGCGCCCATGCGGGCGTTTCAGGCGCACGGTGAATTCGTGCCGTTCCCCGGCGCGCGGCGGCGGATACGGGTTGAGGTCGCCGCGCCAGTCCCGCGTATAAAAGCTCAGCCACAATTGGGAAGGAATCCGCGCCCCCGGCGTCAATACCCGCTCCACGTGCAGGACAAAGCGCGCCCCGCGCTCGAAGCGCGCCGGCAGGGAAGCCGTCACGCCGACGACGCGCACATCCCGCCCTTCCCAGGCGACGGGCAATTCGTCGGCAAGCCGCAGCTCCGCCCGCCATGCCGCCCAGCCATACCCCGCCGCGCATCCCGCGCAGAGCGTCAGCAAAAGCGCGCCGCCGCGCAGGGAGGGGCGAACGCGGGCAAGCGCGAACGCGAGCAAGAAGCCGGACAGCCCCGCGAGCATCCACAACCACGCCGCCTGCGGCAAATCCGCCCGCGTCTGCAAGAAACAGACGCCCGAGGCAAACGCCAGCAAGAAGACAGGCGGCAGGCTCATGATAACGGTATGACGCAAGGTGAAGACCTGCCTTGCGCCGGTTCATTCAGCCCAATAGGCCAGGCAAAGCCTGTTCTTTTTGGAAGAAAAGGCAACGAAACCCAACGGTTCGTCATTGCGAAGAGCGTGGCGGCGCGGCAATCCATATGGCGATGCCGTTTCCTGAAACGGCAAAGCCGATTGCGCCCGGCAGCGGCAAAATCGCCGCATGAATTTCTGTCTTCTTGTCTTTTGTCATCGGAAGCGGCCGTCGACCAGATGACATATGCCGTCCATGCGCTTGGCCAGTTCGAGATCGTGGGTGACGATAATCAGGCTGGCATGGCGCTCACGGGTTTGAACGAGCAGCAGGTCGAACACCTGCCGCGCCGTGTGCGCGTCGAGGTTGCCGGTGGGTTCATCCGCCAGGATGCAGGCGGGGCGCGTCACCAGGGCGCGGGCGATGGCCGCCCGCTGGCGTTCGCCGCCGGAAAGCTCGCCGGGACGATGCGCCAGGCGTTCGCCCAGACCCACGGCGGCCAGCATTTCCCCGGCGGCGGCCCGCGCCTGCGCGTATTTGGCCCGGCGGATCAGGAGCGGCATGGCGACGTTATCCAGCGCGGAAAATTCCGGCAGGAGGTGGTGAAACTGATAGATGAATCCCAGGTTGCGGTTGCGCCAGTCGCAGCGCGCGCTCTCCGTCTGCGTGGAAAAATCCTCTCCCATCAGGCGCACCGTGCCCGTATCCGGCGTATCCAGCCCGCCCAGAAGATGCAGCAGGGTGCTCTTGCCGGAGCCGGATGCGCCGACTATCGCCCGCGTTTCCCCGGCGCGCACCCGCAAGTTCACATCGGAGAGCACCGTGAGCGCGTTCTTGCCTTCGCGGAAAGTCTTGCCCAGATGCCGGCAGGCCAATACTTCGTCGTGGTCGCGGGCAATTTCATTCATAGCGCAGCGCCTCCGCCGGTTGCAGACGCGCGGCTCGCCAGCTTGGATAGAGAGTCGCCAGCAGGGCCAGCGCGAAGGCAATCCCGGTCACGGTAAACACATCGCCCCATTGCAGTTCGGAGGGCAGTTGCGAGATGTAATACACGTCCTTGGCGAGGATCTGCGTTCCCAGCAGCCGCTCGATCCACGGCACCACCACATCGATGTTGAGCGCCAGGCTCACTCCTCCCGTCACCCCCAACATCAGGCCGACGCAGCCGATCAGCGCGCCCTGGATGATGAAGATGGCCATGACGCTGCCGGATTTCGCGCCCAGCGTCCGCAGGATGGCGATGTCGGCTTCCTTGTCGGTGACGGCCATCACCAGCGTGGAAACGATGTTGAAGGCCGCCACCGCCACGATTAGCGAAAGGATGATGAACATCATGTTCTTCTCGATTTGCACGGCGCGGAAGAAATTGGCGTGGCTTTTCGTCCAGTCGGTAAGGTAAGCGTTTACGCGCAGCATTCCCGCCAGATCGTGGGTGACGCGCGGCGCGGCGAAGATGTCGGCGATTTTCAGGCGCACGCCGCTGACCGCGTCTTCCAGCCGATAGAGGCGCTGCGCGTCCTCCAGATGCATCAGCGCCAGACCGGAATCGTATTCGAACATGCCCACCTCGAAAACGCCGACCACGGTAAACGCCTTCATGCGCGGCGTCATGCCCAGCGGCGTCGCCATGCCTTGCGGCGCAATCACCGTCACCTTGTCGCCCGTCCATACCCGCAGGGCGCGCGCCACGTCTACGCCCAGCACCAGCCCAAACTCGCCGGGACGCAGATCGGCAAGACTGCCCGCCTGCATGTATCCGGCAAAGTCCGCCACTTTTTCCTCTTCTTCCGGCAGTACCCCGCGCGTCAAAACGCCGCGCACTTCCTGATTCGCCGTGAGCATGGATTGCGCCTGCACATAGGGCGCGACCGCCAGCGTTTGCGGATGCGCCGCCGCCGTTTCCGCCGCCGACCGCCAGTTCCGCAGGCGTCCTTCCGCGCCCTCGATCTGCACGTGCGCGGCCACGCCAAGAATGCGCGTCCGCAATTCCTTCTGGAAGCCGTTCATGACGGAAAGCACCACGATCAGGGCCGTGACGCCCAGCGCCACGCCCAGCATGGAACTGAACGAGATGAAGGAAATGAAGTGGTTCCGCCGCCGGGCGCGGGTATAACGCAAGCCGATGAGAATTTCGTACATGTTGGTGTGAGCGCAAAAAACAGGAGTCAGGATACCAGAAGACGATCGTCATATGGCGGTGAAGCCTTCTTTATTGTTTTTCGTCTTCCATCACCAGGCATATCGCCTCGCGGTTGCTTTGGGAAAAGCAACGGGCGGCGGCTTCGGCGGCGGGAAGCCACAGAGAATCCCTGTGTTCGGCGGGCGCGAGACGGATGAAGGGACGATTGGGCAGGCACAGGGAAAACAGGTGTTCGGTATTATGGGCAACGCCCGGCGCGTACCGGCTGCGCCATTCCGGGAGAATTTCGTAGATGCGGCTTTGCCGCCAGTCGCGCAACGCGCCGGGTTCGGCGGCAATGCCGGTCTCTTCCCATACTTCGCGCCGCGCCGTCTCCGCCAGGCGCTCCCCCGCTTCCCGTGACCCCGTGACGGACTGCCAGTAACCGGGATGCGCGGCGCGCTCCAGCAGCAAAAAATCCAGATTCCGGGTGTGGATGACCACGAGGACGGAAACGGGGGATTTGTACATGCCTGGGAGCGGGAATCAGGGATCGGAAAGGGCGGAAGGGCGGGGCGCGGATTCAGGGGGAAAAAGCGCCCTCACTGATTTTTTCTTTTATTTGCTCCCCAAGGGATTTGCCGTCTTTCCTGATCGTGGCGAGCAGAAACAAGGTTTTGCCTTTTGAGAGTTTGGCCCATATCTCGCCGATGTTGGCTTTTTCCTTGGCGTCCGGGGTTTCGGCAAGATGAGCGCCTTTGTACTCGACCGCCAGTAAACGGTCATCATCGAGCATGGCCACAAAGTCGGGGTAAAAGAAATCCGTTGAGGTGGGAAGCCTGAAAGAGGCGGGACGCCGCGCGACATTGCGGAGCCAGAACCTTACCTCCGGTTCCGCGTCTATGGCCTTGGCGCATTGGAATTCCTCTCCCTTTTCTCCGCCGTCCATGAGGGGGACTTTATTGCTTCCCAAAAAATGTTTGGTGAATTTATAGCCGCCCTGATAGTACGATTCTCCATCGTACATATTTTCTGTGAAGGAAAAGCCGGTTGCAAAGTCAAGCTCTTTTCTCGCTTGCCGCTCAAACAGCTCGAACCCCCTGTTTTTCACCTGTTGCCGGGCTGTGGTGATTTTTGCTGATAGTTTGTTCAGCAAGGCGTATTTGGCAATCACCAGATTGGCAAGAGTGATTTTTCGATTTTCTGCAAGGCATTCAATGATGCGGCGGAGCCATTCCAGCATCTGGGGCTGTGGTATATCCTGCTGCCGTAATTTGCGATCCAGCCAGTAAATAAGGTTGGCGGGCGTCCATGCGTCCGTGCCGGCAAAATGAGACAGGAATGGTTGATTTTCCGCAAAGGCGTATCTGAGGCGGTTGCCGTCTATATCGATATGGAATCCCTTCCCGGATTCTTCAATCCTGAACTCGGTTTCATCAAGACGCGGGACGGCGTAATCAGCGATATTCCAGTCAAGGTTTTCAAATATGGCGTCAGGCGCGGCAAACAACAATTCGCCCCGGGATTCGAACATGAGGCGGGGAACAATGAATGGGACGCCCTGTGAAGCGGGGGACGGCGTCGCGTCAGTTTTCTTGTAGACGGCAAATTTCCAGGCAAGATCAGCGGCCTCTTCGGGTTTGATTTTCCCGCTTATTTCATGTATGTCCTCATCCGTGGTTCTTTCGTTGAAATACAGGATGTTGTCATCATCCGCCTGGATGATTGGCGGAATATCACGGGATTCCAGTTTTGTTTCCAGTTTGAACTGGTCAACAGGTAAATTCCAGTTTGGATTCAGATCGGAAACCCGGGGGGATTCCTGCCGGATGGCCGATGACGCTTCCCCGCTGTCAAAACCTTTGTTGATCAATTTTTCCGTGAGGGCGGCGGCGGCTTCTCCGAAATGCGGGGAAACCACATAGGCATACGCCCTGTTGAGCATGGGGGATCTGCGTGTTCTTGCGTAGGGCATGCGCATGACCCGGCCTAAAAGCTGCTCTATCGACGTGTTGCTTTTTATGTTGGCAAGGGAGCAGAGGACATAGGCGAAACTGCAATCCCATCCTTCCTTGAGGGCTTCAACGGTGATTTCCCTGTTTTTGCCTTGCGCCTGAAACAAGATGATGGGGCGGATATATTCATCCTCTTTTTCAGCTTCCTTTTCCAGTTCCGTCCGGCGGACAATCGCTTCGTCTACATCCGGTTCCCAGCCGGAATGTTCCACCAGCGCGATGGGGAGTTTTATCATCTCCGCTTCTTTCAGTTCCGTGGCGTACACGTTGTAGAGAGTGTTGTTTTCCTCTCGCGGCGTGGCGGTGAATTCAATGACCGCGGACGGGTTTATCCGCCGCAGTGTTTCCTGGGACAAGTCAGTGACTGCCTTGTGGGCCTCGTCCACGATTATCAGGGGACAATGACCGTGCAAAAGATTGGCAAACGAATACCTGGGGCGGTCTTTTTCTTCCTGCTGTTCCATGCCGGCAAGACTGGCCGCGGGCATTTTCACGAAATGGTCTTCGAGGTTTTCATTGTCCCGGCAAACGTTGTATTTGCTGGTGTCCTCCTTCACGAATGACTGGATGGCGGAAACGATGATGCAGGCATTGTCCGCAATGTCGTCGGGCCGGATGTTGAACTTTTCGTCCAGGTCAAAGACCAGAACCTTTCCGGCGAACTGATCGTCAAGGGTTTTGCGGTAGGGATGGCGGGGATTTTTCAGGGCCTCCGCCGTTTGCCTTCTGATGGCGTCCGAGGGAACAAACCACAAGACAAGGGGATATTCCTTCTCACGCCAGGTTTCGCCAACGATTTTAACCGCATGGGCGGCAATGATGGTTTTTCCGCCGCCGGTGGGGACTTTGAGGCATGCACGGGGCGTATCGGGTATGGCGTCCCAGACCGTGTAGTTGTTCTTGAGATGCGCGAGCCTGACGGCTATTTCCGGTTCTGACGTGATTTTCCTGAAGGCTTCCGCATGCCCCAATATGCGGCATTGTTCAAAGAAGGACTGGATGACCTTCAATGTATCGCGCTGGTAGTTCTTGAGTTCCATGTCACCACGCCTTTATGTCGTAGGGCGTTTGTTTGAAGATGATATTGTTGAACGCGAGGCTCACACGGGTCAGCCGTGTCGCCTCGCCGTAAATGACCATTTGCGTATATTCCAGTTCCGCGCCTTTCTTTTTCGCCGCCATATCTATATCGCGCATGATGCGGTTTAGGGTTGCGCGGGTCAGCACATTGCCGCCGCTTGCGTTCTTGTCGCCCAATATGCCGTTGTACAGGAGGACGTAAGCCGTGCCGTCCTGCATTCCCAGGAAAGTCGAATTATTTTCTTGTTTCTTCATGGGCGTTTTGGTTTCGGTAAAATAAATGTGAGCGGCCAGGTTCTCAAAGGAGATGTCCGGCTTTATGCGCCGCTCGTTGTCAGACACGGCTTCGCCCAGGGTGAAGAAGCGAAAACCGCCGCCGCTTTTCCAGCCTACGGCCTCCGAGACGCCGGTTTTGTCTCCATTTATTACATTTTTTAAGCGGATATAGCAATGTGTTTGTGCTTGCTTTCCCATTTCTATTCCGATGTAGTTACGCCTCATCTTGTGAGCAACTGCAATAGTAGTAGCAGACCCCAGAAAAGAGTCCATTACCAAATCTCCTTCATTTGAAAAATGATCAAGGATTTTCATTAGTAAGACTTCTGGCTTTTTACCACTTCTAAATTCGACACCTCCTTCTGAACGGCAATTTCCAAATTCGGCGGCAAAATCCATGAAATTTTCAATCGGCAGTTCTTTTGATTCAGAGGGGCTTTCAAGCTGTTCTAATGGAACGCCCTGATAGTATTTTCCTTTTGTTGCGCCTTGACGTTTGGGGCCTGTAAAATATCTATAATCAAATTTATCATCGCCAATGCCATATACCTTGTATAATATACCATGGCCGTCTGTTTCATAACGGCCTGTCAAGTAATCTCGAAAAAAACGTCCCGATGAATTACCGTCAAGAATTGTTCCAGAAGCCCAAATTTCTTTTAATCCATCTTCTGAACCTTCACCTTCTAATATCTCATATTCATTGGATTGAAAAATAATTACCTTTTTATTTCCCAGTATTGTTGATTTTCCCTTCCCTTTTTCTTTTACATGAAATTTGAATTTATCAAGGTTGCTTTCAGTTGTATTGAGATTTGGTTGTGCATTATAACTTTTTCTGTAAATATGTATTTGCTCAATTTGTTTATGAAGAGTCATATCTTGCTTTAATGTTTTCTCAGCGTATCGTACCTGCACGAATATAGTGGAAATATAATTGGCTCTTGAGAAAATCTCATCCATAATAACTTTGAGGTATGCCCCTTCATCATCATTTATATGACAACAAATAAAGCCGTCCTCCCGCAGAAACAGTTTCAGCAATTTCAGCCGGGGGTACATCATGGAAAGCCATGTCGTATGTTCCATGTTGTCATCGTAATGCTCAAATGCGGAGCCGGTGTTGTACGGCGGGTCGATGTAGATACACTTCACCTGTCCGGCATAGAAGGGCAGCAGGGCCTTGAGGGCTTCCAGGTTGTCGCCCTGGACGATGATGTTTCCGCTATCCAGGTCGCCGCAGTTGTATGTTTCTTCCTCCGCCAACAGACGGTATTCGGCGTTGGCGGCGGCTTTCAGGTCCTGTTCGCGGGTGAGCCAATGGAGTGTGGGCATTTTTCCTTTGCGTCCTTTCGTGATCGCGCTCTTGTTTGTTCCTTGCTTTGCCCGTTGCAAGCGCAATCAACAGGCGAACGCCATTCATGGCGGGGGATTTTGTGTTTGCCCTCTCCGCATGCGGGAGAGTGTGGCGCGTGGCGCCGGGAGAGGCGGGAATCCAAAAGGCGGAAGCTCGCCGAACCGTCGCTTTCCCCTCTCTTGCGGCCTGGACACTCCGCGAGCAGGGAGGGGAGTTACTGGATTTCCGTCCTCAGTCCTCTGTTTTCTGCGCCTGCCGCAAGCGGATATGCAGTTCCCGCAACTGTTTTTCGTCGATTGCGGAAGGCGCGTCGGTGAGGAGGCATTGGGCGCGTTGCGTCTTGGGGAAGGCGATGACGTCACGGATGGACTGCGCGCCGGTCATCAGGGTGACGATGCGATCCAGGCCAAAGGCCAGCCCGCCGTGCGGCGGCGCGCCGTATTTCAGCGCGTCGAGCAGGAAGCCGAATTTGGCGCGTTGTTCCTCCGGGCCGATGGCGAGCGCCTGAAAGACGGTTTCCTGAATTTCCGGGCGATGGATGCGAATGGAACCGCCGCCGATCTCCCAGCCGTTCAGCGCCAGATCGTAGGCCTGGGCCAGGCACTGACCGGGATCGCTCGCCAACCGCGCCACATGTTCCTCCTTGGGACTGGTAAAAGGATGATGACAGGCGTTCCACCGCTTTTCTTCCTCGTCATATTCAAACATGGGAAAATCGAGCACCCATACCGGCGCCCAATCCCTGCCGTCGACGTATCCCTTGTCATGCCCCAGTTTCACGCGCAATGCGCCCAGGGCGTCGTCTACGATTCGGCGCTTGTCCGCGCCAAAGAAAATCAGGTCGCCGGAACAAGCGCCGGCGCGCTCCAGAATGGCGCGCAGGGACGCCTCGTTCAGGTTCTTGACGATCGGCGATTGCAGGCCGGTTTCATTGGGCTGGCTCGCGTCATTGACCTTGATGTAGGCCAGCCCCTTCGCGCCGTAAATGCCGACGAACCTGCCGTACTCGTCAATCTCTCCCCTTGTGAGACTCGCGCCGCCGGGCACGCGCAGCGCCGCCACGCGCCCGCCAGAATTGGCCGGGCCGGAAAAGACCTTGAAGGCCACGTCCTTCACCGCGTCGGTGATTTCCGTCAGTTCCAGGGTGACGCGCAGATCCGGCTTGTCGGAACCAAAACGGGACATGGCGTCCGTATGGGAAATGCGTGGAAAAGGGTTGGGCAATTCCACGTCCAGGGCGTCCTTGAAGACATGGCGAATCAGCTCTTCGGCGATGGCGATGATTTCCGCCTCGTTCATGAACGAGGTTTCGATATCCACCTGGGTGAATTCCGGCTGCCGGTCGGCGCGCAAATCTTCATCCCGAAAGCATTTGACGATCTGGTAATACCGATCAAAACCCGCCGCCATCAAAAGCTGCTTGAAGAGTTGCGGCGACTGGGGCAAGGCGAAAAACTGGCCGGGATGCACGCGCGAAGGCACCAGATAATCGCGCGCGCCTTCCGGCGTGCTCCGGGTGAGCATGGGCGTTTCCACATCGATGAAGCCGTTGTCGTCCAGAAAGCGCCGAAACGCCCGCGTCGCCTTGTAACGCAACAGCAGGTTCTTCTGCATTTCCTGACGGCGCAGGTCGATCACTCGATGGGTGAGGCGCACGTTTTCCGTCAGGTTTTCGTCATCCAGCTGGAACGGCGGAGTGATGGAAGGATTCAGCACTTCGATGTCATGACAGAGCACTTCGACGTCGCCGGAGGGCAGGTTGGCGTTGCGCGTGCCTTCGGGACGCATCCGCACCTTGCCGGTGATTTTCAGGCAGAATTCATTGCGCGCCGATTCGGCGATGGCGAACATTTCCGGCCGGTCCGGGTCGCAGACCACCTGCGCCAGTCCCGCGCGGTCGCGCAGATCGATGAAAATGACGCCGCCATGATCGCGGCGACGGTGCGCCCAGCCGGCGAGGGTGACAATCTGGTCGCAAAGGGCGGCGTTCAATTCGCCGCAGTAATGGGTACGCATCAGGATTTTCCGGGAGTTGGCAAGGGTTGCGGGGATTCTGGCGGCACAGGCGTCTGGACGGTCTTTGCCGCGGCGGTTTTTTTCGGCGTGGGCGGCACGACGCCCATGGAGACGATGTATTTCAGCGCCTCATCCACATTCATCTTGAGTTCCACCACATCGGCCTTGGGCATCATCAGGAAAAAGCCGGAGGTGGGATTGGGCGTGGTCGGCACATAGACGCTGACGTAATCGCCTTCCAGATGGCTGGCGACATCACCGCCGGGTTTGCCGGTGAGAAAGGCGATGGTCCAACTGCCCTCGCGCGGATACTGCACCAGCATCGCCTTGCGAAAAGCGTTGCCATTGGGCGAAAAAATCGTGTCCGAAACCTGCTTGATGGCGTTGTAGAGGGAATTCACCACCGGGATGCGCGCCAGCACCTGCTCCCACGAGCGCACCAGCCTCTGCCCAATCAGGTTGGTCGCCAGAAGACCGGTGATGAAAATCACGCCCAGGGTCAATACCGTGCCGATGCCGGGAATGTTGAAACCCAGCAGATGGATGGGATGCATGGCTTCCGGCAGGAGCAGCAGGGATTGATCCATGGTGCTGATGATCATGGAAAGCACCCAGAAGGTGATGACCAGCGGCACCCAGATCAGGAGACCGGCGATGAAGCAGCGTTTCAGCGACGGCGGCTTGAATTCCATTTTGAACACGCGGCAAGGCTCCGTTCAGGCCGCCGCGGACGTGGAGGCCGCAGACGTCGCGGGCGCGGACGCGGCGCAAGCGCCGCTGGCCGCCGCCGGACATCCCTGCTCCGCGCCCGGGCAAGGCGCAGCGGGTTTTTTCTGCGCCTTGAAATCCGTCGCGTACCAGCCGTTGCCTTTCAATTGAAAGCCCGCGGCGGAAAGCTGCTTCTCATAGCGTTCCGCGCCGCATCGCGGGCAAACGCGCAGGAGCGGCTCGCTCAGTTTTTGCAAATGTTCTTTCTGGAAGCCGCAGGCGGCGCAACGATACTCATAAATGGGCATGGTGAATCCCTCCAGTTTAAAAACGGGGGAGCATTATAAGGGATCAGAAGACAGAGTGTGCGCGTTGCGCGCTTTGTAGTCTGCATTTCGTCGTCCGTGGCCGCGTGTTGGGCAGGATGCGCTCCGCGGGTTCTTGTAGGGGCGGCAACCTGCCGCCCGTTTTCGGCCTGCGGGCGGGAGGGTTTTCCTCCCCCTCTGACAAGCAGGGCGATTGCACCTGAATTTCATATTCTTTGGGCATTGTCCTGAGCCTGCTTTCCCCACACCTCTTGTAAACTGCGCAGAAATCTCGTCTACTCTCCTCT
>JAITRP010000176.1 GCA_031288305.1 Zoogloeaceae bacterium | reverse complement strand
AAACCAATAAATTCCTTCCACGACATCGCTGACCTCTCTTTCCACGGCATATAAACCTCCTTTTACAGAATGATTCCATATGCCTATTTTCCGTCTGCCATGTCTCCGAACATGTGCTTGGGATGTCTCCGGTCTGAACATTTTTTCACAGGGGGGTTGCACCCTATAAAGGGTTTGCGGCGGTTCAGCTTGCATCGAACCCTGATTCCTGTTCCGCAGCTGCAAACTCCTCCCCAGCCCAGGGCAATCGCATGAATGCCTTCATCATGGCACACGAACGTTTGCCATTGCGTTCCTCCCCTAACAAGGGGGAAGCGGACAAGCAAGTGCCTTTACCCGCACCATACGGCAACTTCGCGCAATTGCCCTGCTCCCCAGTCCTCCCCTTGTGTGCAGCTTTGCTGCATCTGGCTTCGCCAGACCAGCCTGTGACTGTCCTTTCTCCTTTGGCTCCAGCAGGGGAGGGTGCGCGGCTGCGCTTCGTCCTAGGCGATTTTCCTCCATTTTGGATCGCACCCAATCCATTCCCGAAAATACCTGTCCAGGTCAAAAGCAAGTAGAATCCCGCGTTCCTTCATTCCGACATGTCTCATGACGACCCACGAATCAGCGCCAAGCTTTCAGAGCATTCTTCTCGTCCTGCAACAGTACTGGAGCGCCCAGGGCTGCGCGCTCCTGCAACCTTACGACATGGAAGTCGGCGCGGGCACGAGCCATACCGCCACTTTCCTGCGCGCCATCGGGCCTGAGCCGTGGAAGGCCGCCTATGTGCAGCCCTCGCGCCGCCCCAAGGACGGGCGCTATGGCGAAAATCCCAACCGGATGCAGCATTACTACCAGTATCAGGTGGTCTTGAAACCCGCGCCCGGCGATATTCTGGAGCGCTATCTGGGGTCGCTCGAAGCCCTGGGCTTCGATCTCCAGCAAAACGACGTGCGTTTCGTCGAGGATGATTGGGAAAACCCCACCCTGGGCGCCTGGGGGCTGGGCTGGGAAGTGTGGATGAACGGCATGGAAGTCACCCAATTTACCTATTTCCAGCAGGTCGGCGGCATCGATTGCAAACCCATCACCGGGGAAATCACCTATGGCCTGGAACGGCTGGCGATGTATCTGCAAGGGGTGGAGAAGGTCTACGATCTCGTCTGGACGCCAGGGCTTACCTACGGCGATGTCTATCACCAGAACGAAGTCGAGCAGTCCGCCTACAACTTCGAGCATTCCGATGTCGACTTTCTCTTTGCCGCCTTCGATGCGCACGAAAAAGGCGCCGGGCGGCTGATGGCGGCGCAACTGGCGCTTCCCGCCTATGAACAGGTGTTGAAGGCGGCGCATACCTTCAACCTGCTGGATGCGCGCGGCGCGATTTCCGTCACCGAGCGCGCCGCCTACATCGGGCGCATCCGCAATCTGGCGAGGAGCGTGGCGCGCGGCTATCTGGAATCCCGCGCCCGTCTGGGCTTTCCGCTCGCCTCCCGCGAACACGCCGCCGAAGTGCTGGCGCAGCTTGAAAAGAAAGCGGCCTGACATGTCCTCCACCGCCCATCTTTCCAACACAGCCAATCTGCTCGTCGAAATTTTCGTCGAGGAACTGCCGCCCAAGGCGCTGCAAAAACTGGGGGACGCCTTTGCCGATACCCTTCTTGAAACCTTGCGGGCATCCGATCTGGCTTTTGCGGCTTCTCTCGTTACCGCTTACGCCACGCCGCGCCGCCTGGCAGCGCGGGTGACGGAGGTGGCAAGCGCCGCCGCCGACCAGGTCGTTGCGCAAAAACTGATGCCCGTTGCCGTGGGCCTGGATGCCAGCGGCAACCCCACGCCCGCGCTGGTGAAAAAACTGGCCGCGCTGGGCCTCGATGCCCAGGCGGTCCTGCCATCCCTGCGCCGCGTCGCGGACGGCAAGACGGAAAACCTCTTCTACGACAATTTGCAACGCGGCGCGACCCTGGCCGAGGGACTGCAAAAGGCGCTGGATGCGGCGCTTGGCAGTCTGCCGATTCCCAAGGTCATGAGCTATCAGCTTGCCGACGGCTGGCGCACCGTGCATTTCGTGCGTCCGGCGCATGGTCTGGTGGCGCTGCATGGGGAAAATATCGTGCCGGTTTCCGTCCTGGGGCTGCACGCGGGGAACACGACGCATGGGCATCGCTTCGAGGCGGCGGCGGAACCGATCATGATCGAAAGCGCCGATGCCTATGCCGCGACCCTGCGGGACAAGGGCGCGGTGATTGCCTCTTTTATCGAGCGCCGCGCCGAAATCGCCCTGCAGTTGACCGAAGCTGCAACACAGGCGGGTATGGGCCTGTATCCGGCCAAGGACGAAGCGCTGCTCGATGAAGTAACCG
This sequence comes from Zoogloeaceae bacterium, assembly GCA_031288305.1. Classification (GTDB taxonomy): domain Bacteria; phylum Pseudomonadota; class Gammaproteobacteria; order Burkholderiales; family Rhodocyclaceae; genus Azovibrio. The sequence continues at coordinate 11,252 of JAITRP010000176.1, read as the reverse complement.
CTCTGGTTGAGCGCCCCAAGGTGCTCATTGGCCGCTTCGAGCCGGAATTCCTCGCAGTGCCGCAGGAATGCCTGATTCTGACGATGAAGGCAAACCAGAAGTATTTTCCGCTTCTCGATGCCGATGGAAAACTCACGAACCAGTTCCTGATCGTCAGCAACCTGTCGCCCGCCGATCCCGCCGCCATCATTGGCGGCAACGAGCGCGTGGTGCGCCCGCGTCTGGCGGACGCCCGTTTTTTCTTCGAGCAGGACCAGAAAAAAACGCTGGCGTCACGTATCGCGGGGCTGGACAAGGTGGTTTATCACAATCGCCTTGGCAGCCAAGGGGAGCGCAGCAAACGGGTGGCCGCCATCGCCGTTGCCGTTGCCGGAAAACTGGGCGGCGAGGCGGGCGCGGTACAGGAAGCCGCCCGGTTGGCCAAAGCCGATCTGCTGACCGACATGGTGGGCGAATTCCCGGAATTGCAGGGCGTCATGGGCCGTTATTACGCGCGCCGCGACGGTCTGCCGGAAGCGGTGGCCGACGCCATCGAGGATCACTACAAGCCGCGTTTCGCGGGCGATGCCCTGCCGCGTGGGCAGGTGGGGCGGATCGTGGCGCTTGCCGACAAGCTGGAAACCCTGGCGGGCTTGTTTGGCATCGGACAAACGCCAACCGGCGACAAGGACCCTTTTGGCCTGCGCCGCCACGCCCTGGGCGTGATTCGCCTGCTTTTGGAAGGCGGGTTGGATTTGCCGCTGGATGCGCTCCTGGAAACAGCAGAAGCGCAATTCTCCGGCGCGCCGGGTTTTGCCCCCGCAAGCTCTGCCCTGAGCGCGTTCATTTTCGAGCGTCTCTTTGGCCTCTTGCGTGAACAGGGCTATACGGCGGAAGAAGTCGATGCCGTCCTGAGTCTGCGCCCTCAATACCTGGCCGACATCCCCAAACGCCTTGCCGCCGTGCGCGAATTTTCAAATCTTCCCGAAGCCCAGACGCTTGCCGCCGCCAACAAGAGAGTAGGCAACATCTTGAAAAAATCGGAGGGCGTCGCGCTTAAAAGTCCCGACCCCGCCTTGTTCCGTGAACCCGCCGAATCCGCGCTTCTTGAAGCCCTGACCGCCATCACGCCCAAGGCCGATGCCGCCTTTGCCAAGGGAGATTACGCCGCCTCGCTCCAAACCCTGGCCGCCCTGCGCGCGCCGGTGGACGCCTTTTTCGACATGGTGATGGTCAATGCCGAAGACCCTGCCCTGCGCGCCAACCGCCTGAATCTCCTTGCCCAACTCCGCGCCGCCATGAACCAGGTCGCCGACCTCTCAAGGCTTTTCTGATTCCTGATCCCTGAACACTGAACAGCATGAAACTTGTCATTCTCGACCGTGATGGCGTGATCAATTACGACTCCGCCCAATACATCAAGAGTCCAGCGGAATGGAAGCCCATTCCCGGTTCGTTGGAGGCCGTCGCCCGGCTGAATCAGGCGGGCTACAAGGTGGTCATCGTCACCAACCAATCCGGCATCGGGCGCGGCCTGTTCGACATGGACACCGTAAACGCCATTCACGAAAAGATGCATCAGGCGCTCTTTGCCGTGGGCGGGTGCATCGACGCCATTTTTTATTGTCCCCACCCGGCGGATTCCGGATGCGATTGCCGCAAACCCAAGCCTGGCCTGTTCAAGCAGCTTGCCGGCCGCCTGAATGTCAATCTGGCGGGCGTGCCTGCCATTGGCGATTCCCTGCGTGATCTGGAAGCCGCCGCCGCCGTCGATTGCCAGCCGATACTGGTATTGACCGGCAAGGGCGAAAAAACCAGGGAAGAAGGCCGCCTTCCGCCCAATACCCTGGAATTTGCCGATCTCGCGGCGGCGGTCGAGCATATTCTCGCGGGAGGCGAAGCGTGATTTTCCTGCGTTCCCTGATCTTCTGGCTGCTGGTCAGCATGATGACCGTCCCGGTGGGCATACTGCTCGCCCTTTTCATCCTGTTCCCGCTCTCCGCCCGCTTTTTCACGGTCAAACTCTGGTGGATGGCTTTCATGTGGCTGGCGCGGCATGTGGTGGGTGTGGAAATGCGCGTGGAAGGGCGCGAGAACATCCCCTCAAAGCCTGTGCTGGTGCTTTCCAAACACGAATCCGCCTGGGAAACCGTGGGACTGCAATCCATCTTCGTGCCCGCCGTTTTCGTGCTCAAGAAAGAACTCCTGAAAATTCCCTTCTTCGGCTGGGGACTGGCGGCGCTACGCATGATCGCCATCGATCGCAACGCCGGGCGCAAGGCGCTGCAACAAATGCTCGAACAGGGCCGGAACCGGCTGGATTCCGGCATCTGGGTCATCGTCTTTCCCGAAGGCACACGCGTGCCGCTGGGCGAACAGGCGCGCTACAAATCCGGCGCGGCCTACCTTGCGCACAAGACCGGCTCGCCCGTGTTGCCCGTGGCGCACAACGCGGGCGATGTCTGGCGCAGGAAAGCCTTCCGCATTTATCCTGGAGTCATTACCGTCAGCATCGGCCCGCTCATCGTCACGCAGGGCTTGAAGGACACGCAACTCAACGCTGCCGTGGAAAACTGGATCGAAGCCGAGATGCGCCGTATCGCTCCGCACCGTTATCCCGCCGTCGCAAAGCAAGAAAATGGCGATACCTTTTGAATCCCTTGAACGTCCCGCATCCCGCGGATTGGCGGAACAACGCCAAATCGAGATTCAGGGCGAGGTCGTGGCGTATCGTCTCGTGCGTAGCGCCGCGCGCCGCAGTATCGGGCTTTCCATCGACCGGCAGGGACTGCGCGTTGGCGCGCCGTCCGCCATTCGTCTTGTCCACATCGAAAACCTGCTGCGCCAGCAAGGCGGCTGGATACGCGACAAACTCACGCTCTGGCGCGCCCATGCTTTCTTGCTGGAAGCGGACGCCGCCTGCCTGTGGCTGGGGCAACCGCACATTCTGCGCCGCGCTTTTGGGCGCGCCAGCCAATGCCATGACGGACAACTGGAACTGGCCGCCCGCGCGGGGGAAGCCGATCTGGGCGCCGCTTTCATTCGCTGGTGCAAGGCGCGGGCGCGTCCCTTGTTCCTTTCGCGTCTTGCCCATTACGCCGGACGCCTGGGCGTTCCCACGCCGCCGCTCATCCTTTCTTCCGCCAAAAGCCGCTGGGGAAGCTGCAACGCCAAGGGCGAAATTCGCCTCTCCTGGCGATTGATGCAATTCGACCCCCAACTCATCGATTACGTGGTGGCGCATGAGATCGCCCATCTGCGAGAAATGAACCACAGCCCGCGTTTCTGGGCCATTGTTGCCCAGCTTTATCCCGACTGGCGCGCCGCGCGACAGACCATCCGCCGTCTGGCGCGCCAGCTTCCCCAACTGGAGTGAGAACCTTTTCGAGGAAAAACCCATGCGCATTCTGCATACCATGATCCGCGTCGGCGATCTGGATCGTTCCATCGCCTTTTACACTGAAGTCCTCGGCATGCGGCTCCTGCGCCGCCAGGATTATCCCGATGGCCGCTTCACCCTGGCCTTCGTCGGCTATGGCCCGGAATCCGAGGGCGAAGTCATTGAATTGACATACAACTGGGGCGAGGCGCACTATGAGCACAGCACGGCGTTCGGCCATATCGCCCTCGAAGTGGAAGACGCAAAAAAGGCCTGCGCCTTCATCCGCCTTCGGCTCCAGCAGGGGAGGAGCGCAATGATAAACGCTTGTGCGTCATGATGAAAGCATACGTGCGATTGCCTTGGTTGGAGCAGGCTCAAGCTGTCTGCGAGCGGCGCAAATCATTATAATTGCCGTTTTTTTGACATCTTTTCTTTCATGCGCGTTTTCCGCGGTTTTCATCGGCCAGCCGCTTCCGCCACCGTGCTCACCCTGGGCAATTTCGACGGGATGCACCGGGGGCATCGCGTCTTGCTGGCGCGGCTTCTGGAAAAAGGCAAGGCGTTGGCGGCAACGGCGGCGGCGGTGACGTTCGAGCCGCATCCGCGCGAGTTCTTCACGCCGGACTGCGCGCCCGCGCGGCTTTCCTCCTTGCGCGAAAAACTGGAAGCCTTTTCCGCGGCGGGCGTGGACGCGGCGTATGTGACGCGGTTTACTGCGGCGTTCGCGGCGCAATCGGCGCAGACGTTCGTCGAAGACCTGCTTTGCCGGAAGCTGAAAGCGCAATGCGTCCTCATTGGCGACGATTTTCGCTTTGGCGCGGGACGTCAGGGAGACCTCGCCTATCTGCGGACGGCGGGACGCGCCCTGGGATTTGACGTGGAGGCCATGCCGACGGTGACGTTCGCGGGCGAACGGGTGTCCAGTTCGGCGGTGCGCGCGGCGCTGGCGGCGGGGGAACTCGCGAAGGCGGCGGACTTTCTCGGACGCCCCTACGCCATTGCCGGACAAGTGGTGCATGGGCAGAAACTGGGACGACAACTGGGCTTTGCCACCGCCAATATCCGCATTCGCCACAATCCCTTGCCCATGCAGGGCGTTTTCGTCGTCGCCGCCTCCGGCATGAGCGGACAATCTTTTTTTGGCGTCGCCAATCTGGGACTGCGTCCCACGCTGCATTCCGACGGCGCGCGCGCCATGCGTCCGCTGCTGGAAGTGCATCTGCTGGATTTCTCCGGCAACCTGTACGGCGCGCATCTGCACATCGCCTTTTTGCGCCGGCTGCGCGATGAAATGACCTTCCCTCACCTCGACGCCCTGAGAATCCAGATTGCCGCCGATGTCCGCGCGGCACGGGATTTTCTTGCGACACCCTCCTGATACAGCGAGCACCATCATGGCGGATTACCGACATACCCTGAACCTCCCCGACACGCCCTTTCCCATGCGCGGCGATCTGCCCAGACGCGAGCCACAGTGGGTCGCGGACTGGCAGGAAAAACGCCTCTACCAAAGGATTCGCGCCGTCTGCCAGGGACGAGCGCGCTTCATCCTGCACGATGGCCCGCCCTATGCCAATGGCGATATTCACATCGGGCACGCGGTCAACAAGGTGTTGAAGGACATCATCGTCCGCGCCAAGACGCTTTCCGGGTTCGACGCGCCCTATGTGCCGGGCTGGGATTGCCACGGCCTGCCCATCGAGCACCAGATCGAAAAAAGACATGGCAAGCGCCTGCCCGCGAACAAAGTGCGCGAACTTTGCCGCGCCTATGCTGCCGAACAAGTGGCAAGACAAAAAAAGGACTTCATTCGCCTGGGCGTGCTGGGAGACTGGGAAAACCCCTATCTCACCATGAATTTCAAGGCCGAGGCCAACGAGTTGCGCGCCTTGGGAAAAATCCTGGCGGCGGGCTATCTTTACCAGGGCTTGAAGCCGGTGAACTGGTGCCTGGATTGCGGTTCCGCCCTGGCGGAAGCCGAAGTGGAATATGCGGAAAAAACCTCCACCGCCATCGATGTCGCCTTCCCCCTGGCGCAGGGCGAAACGGACAAGCTGGCGCGCGTCTTTGGCGCGCCGCTTCCCTCCGCGCCAGTCCTTGCCGTCATCTGGACGACCACGCCGTGGACGCTGCCCGCCAACGAAGCCCTGTGCGTACACCCGGAATTGACCTACGAACTGATCGAAACGGCGCGCGGCCTGTTGCTCCTGGGGCGCGATCTCGCGCCATCGGCGCTGGAACGCTACCAGCTCACGGGCAGGACGCTGGCAAGCTGCCCCGGCGCGAAACTCGAAGGCCTGCGTTTTACGCATCCCTTCCAGCGGCGGGAAGTGCCGGTCATCTGCGGGTTGCACGTCACCACCGACGCGGGCGCCGGCCTTGTGCACACCGCGCCGGCGCACGGCGTCGATGACTACAACATCGGCCAGCGTTACGGACTGCCGGTACATAATCCCGTGGGCGGCGACGGCTGCTTTTTGCCCGGCACGCCGCCGCTTTCCGTTGGCGTCCTGGCGGGAAAATGCGTTTGGGACGCCAATTCGCTGGTGCTCGACGAACTGAAGGCCAAGGGGCTGTTGCTGCGGCAAGAAGAAATTCGCCACAGTTATCCGCACTGCTGGCGGCATAAAACGCCCATCATTTTCCGCGCCACGACGCAGTGGTTCATCGGCATGGAACGGCGCGCCGAAGAGGGCGCGCCCACGCTGCGCGAAATTGCCGAAAAGGCGCTGGAGACGACGCGATTCTTCCCCGCCTGGGGACGCGCCCGTCTGGAGAGCATGGTGAAAACCCGTCCCGACTGGTGCGTCTCGCGTCAGCGCAACTGGGGCGTGCCCATTCCCTTGTTCTTGCGCAAGGAAACCGGAGAACCGCACCCGCGCACGCTGGAACTGATCGAAGAAGTCGCCCGGCGCGTGGAAAAGGCGGGCATCGAGGCTTGGTTCGCGCTCGACGCCGCCGAACTGCTGGGCGACGAAGCAGGCGATTACGTCAAGATGACGGACACGCTCGATGTCTGGTTCGATTCCGGCGCGACGCACTGGCACGTGATGCGCGGCTCGCACGCCGAGGCGCACGACTGGCCTGCCGACCTCTACCTGGAGGGTTCCGACCAGCATCGCGGCTGGTTCCAGAGTTCGCTCCTCACCGCCTGCGCCCTGGATGGCGGCGCGCCTTACAAGACGCTGCTCACGCATGGTTTCGTGGTGGACAGCAAGGGGCGCAAGATGGCGAAATCCGAGGGCAACGTCATCGCGCCGCAGCAGATCGCGGACAAGATGGGCGCGGATATCCTGCGCTTGTGGATCGCTTCCACCGACTATTCCGGCGAGATTTCGCTTTCCGACGAAATCCTGAAGCGCGTCGTCGAAGCCTATCGCCGCATCCGCAACACCGTGCGCTTCCTGCTGGCCAATACCGCCGATTTCGACCCGGACAAGGACGCGCCGCCGCCCGCCGAATGGCTGGAAATCGACCGCTATGCCCTGCTGCTTGCGCGCCGGTTGCAGGCGGAGGTAACGGCGGACTATGAACGCTACGAATTCCATCGCGCCGCGCAGTCCTTGCAAACCTTCTGCTCCGAGAATCTGGGCGCGTTCTATCTCAACATCCTGAAGGACCGGCTCTACGCCACGGCGAAAGAATCGCGCGCGCGCCGCTCGGCGCAAAGCGCGCTCTGGCATATTCTCCAGTCGCTCACCCGCCTGATGGCGCCGATTCTCGCCTTCACCGCCGAAGAAATCTGGCAGACGCTCACTGGCAATGCGGAGGATTCGGTGATGCTGCATGCCTGGCACACGCTGCCGGAAGTGGCGGACGAGGCCGCGCTTGCCCGACGCTGGGCGCACATCACCGCCGCGCGAACGGAAGTATTGAAGGCGCTCGAAGCCTTGCGCAACGAAGGCAAGATTGGCGCGGACTTGCAGGCGGCCATCAGCGTGAGCGCCGAAGGCGAGCAGTTCGAGGCGCTCGATGCGCTTGGCGACGATCTCAAATTCGTCTTCATCACTTCGGTCGCCGCCTTGCGGCGCGGACCTTTCGCCATCGAAGTCACCGCCGCCAGCGGCAGGAAATGCGAACGCTGCTGGCACGTGCGCGAAGACGTGGGCGCGGACGCCGCGCACCCTGAGCTTTGCGGGCGTTGCGTGGAGAACCTCTTTGGCGGCGGAGAGACGCGCCGCGCCGCATAAGGAGGCGTCAAAAAGTGAAAACCCACTACACGTTCATCTGGTCGCCGGGGCGCGCGGCGCGCCCCGGCGACCGCACAGACGGGACGGGTTTTGCGCTGGGGTTGCACGGCTTGAAGCCAGGATTTTCCTGGTTGGCAAAGCCGCGCAAAAAGTTTTTTTGACGCTTTTCAAGAAAATAGCCAAATCCATTCCAGACGACATGTCCGATAAAAAAATCCTTCTTCTCTGGCTTATCGCCGCCGCCGTTGTCCTTGCCGCCGACCAGGCGAGCAAGCTCGTCGTCCTCGCGTATTTCCAGCATGGCGAACAAATGCCGCTGACCGGGTTTTTCAATCTGACGCTGGTCTATAACACCGGCGCGTCCTTTGGGCTGCTGGCGGACATGGGCGGCTGGCAACGCTGGCTGTTTACCCTGCTGGCGCTGGGCATCTGCCTGTGGATACTTGTCATGCTGTGGAAACAGCCGCAACGAAGGCTCCAGAATACGGCGTTTTCGCTGATCCTGGGCGGGGCGCTGGGTAATGTGACGGATCGCCTGGCACATGGGGCGGTGGTGGATTTTCTTGATTTCCATCTGGCAAGCTGGCACTGGCCGGCCTTCAACCTGGCCGACTCCGGCATTACCGCGGGCGCCGTGTTGCTGGTGCTGGCCAGTTTCCTGGAACAACGCGAGGCCAAAACGTGAAATTCAAACACATCAGCGAAATCGAAAAAGCGACCCAGCCAGGCCAGAACGAGCTTTTCCGTTTTGGCGTGGCGCTTTTGTTCATCATCGGCGTGATGCTGTATTCCAGCACGCTGGAAATCGCGGTAACCAGCATTCCTTCCAGCGGCTTGCTGCTCATCGTTGCCGCCATCATCGGCGGCTACATGGCGATGAACATCGGCGCCAACGATGTCGCCAACAATGTTGGCCCGGCAGTCGGCTCACAGGCGATCACCATGGGCGGCGCGCTCCTGATCGCGGCCATATTCGAAATGGCGGGGGCGCTGATTGCGGGCGGCGATGTGGTCGAGACCATCCGGGACGGCATCATCAGTCATGCGAGCATGGACAACCGTGAAGTCTTTGTCTGGCTGATGATGTCGGCATTGCTGGCAAGCGCGCTATGGCTCAATTTCGCCACCGCCATCGGCGCGCCGGTATCCACCACTCATTCCATCGTCGGCGCGGTGCTGGGCGCGGGCGTCACCGCGGCGGGCTGGCATGTGGTCAATTGGGAAGTAATGGCGGGAATCATCGTCAGTTGGCTGGCGTCGCCTCTCTTGGGCGGGATTTTCGCGGCGGCCTTCTTGTATCTCATCAAACGCTGCATCACCTACCAGCAGGACATGGCCGCCGCCGCCGCGCGCGCCGTTCCCGTCCTGGTCGGCGTCATGGCGGCGGTCTTTACCAGCTATCTGCTCTTGAAGGGATTGCAAAAAATGCTGCCCGCGCTCAGCGTGAATGCCGCGCTGTGGACGGGGCTTTTCGTTGGCCTGGCGATATTTCTGCTGCTGCGCCCGCTGTTGCGCTCCCGCGTCTCGACGATAGAAAACAGCAAGGAAGGCGTCAACCGTCTGTTTACCCTGCCGCTCATTTTTTCCGCCGCGCTGCTTTCCTTCGCGCACGGCGCCAATGATGTCGCCAACGCGGTCGGGCCGCTGGCGGCGGTAACGCAGGCCATTACCGAGGTAACGGACATGAGCGGCAACCAGGCCGGGATTCCGCTCTGGGTGATGATGGTGGGCGCCCTGGGCATTTCGGTGGGCCTGGCGCTGTTCGGTCCCCGGCTCATCCGCACCGTGGGTTCGGAAATCACCGAACTGGACAAGATGCGCGCCTACTGCATCGCCATGTCCGCCGCCATCACCGTAATCGTCGCCAGTCAACTGGGCTTGCCGGTCAGTTCCTCGCATATCGCGGTCGGCGGCGTTTTCGGCGTCGGCTTTTTGCGCGAATACCTGAAAGCCAGCTATGTGCGCCTGGAAGACGAAATCCGCGCCCACCACGAAGAAGGGGATATCCCGGCCGTCAATGATTTTCTCATTCGCTTCAAGGCGGCCAGCCTGAAACAGAAAGGCGTCATGCTGGCGGAATTGAAAATGCAGTCCAAGCTGAAGCTCGATCCCGCCAACTTTTCCAAACCGGAACGCAAGGGATTGAAGAAGTACTACCGCAAGGAACTGGTCAAACGCTCGCAAATCCTGAAAATCGTCGCCGCGTGGATCATCACTGTCCCCGCGTCGGCGTTGATCGCGTCGGCGCTGTTTTATGCGCTCAGGAAAGTCATGTGATTTCATCGTAAAACGAACTCCGGTTTGAAACCCCGCCCTGAAGGGCTGCCGCTAATTTCTTGCTGACGGGGTTTTGCCTGGCTGGAGAAAAACGGGCGCAATCCAAAGTGGAGGAAGTCAAGGCGACATCGATCTCCAATAGGTATGCCGTTGCTGGTTCTCAAGGTTGAGCATGGCTTGGCGCTCGGGGAAAGCACAGTTGTCTTCCCCCGCCCCCTGCCTCCCTTCACAGGAAGGAACTTGCCTTCCCCCCTGTGAAGGAGGGAATGAGGGGGATTGAGGGGGGCTGCGCCCTGCAAGGGGGTTGCGGCGGTTCAGCTTGCATCGAACCCGGGTTCCTCTGTTCAACGGACCACAAACCCCTTCCCGGACATCCCCTTGTGCGCAGCTTCGCAGCCTGCAAAAGCTTTGCTGCATCTGGCTTCGCCAGACCAGCCCGCGGCTGTCCTTTCGCCTTCGGCTCCAGCAGGGGAGGGCGTATGACCGCGCTTCGTCTGGAAAGGTTTTTCCCCGCTTTGGATTGCGCCTCTTCAAGAATGCGGTTTTGGTTCAAGCCCTGCCCAACGGTCTATAATTCTTGGCATTTCCCCTGCGCCTGGCTGTTACCCCATGCCTTCCAAGACCCGCCGCCGTCTGCTGACGCGCCTTTCGACCCTTGCCGCCCTGCCGCTGCTTACAGGGTTCGGTTTTGCGCGAAAAAAGCCCATCCGCGAATTCGGGCGTATTTATGACTACCTGCAAGACGTTGACCTGCGCCTGAAGGAAATTGGCAAGAAGCGCGTCACCATCGAGAACGCCGAGTTCAGTGGGGAAGAGTTCATTAACGGCTATTGGGGCTATTACGACTTCGTGAACTGCCATTTTCCGGCTTCGCACAATATCCAGTTGGTCCAGACGGTTGGTTGTAACTTCACCGAATGTGAGTTCGGGCCATCACGAAAAGATGACAGCATCGGGTTCGGTGTTTGCCGGGATGTGCTGTTCCGGCGTTGCAGGTTCAACATGGCGAATGTTGGATTTGGCGGCTCCGCCGATTTTGAGGCATGTGAATGTGTGAATCCCGACCCAGACCCCAATCACCGGTATACCCTCAATGGCGGCAAGATGTTTCTGACAAGGTGCGAGTCGACGAATTACTCGTATGCTGCCGACGAATTGCTCGTTTTGCGCGATTGCACCATGAGGAAGGGTTCGAGCAAGCTGTATTCCAATCGGAAATTAGTCGCCGACTACCAGCTCATCAGTAGTACTTTCGAGGACGCAGAAACAATTCTTTGGCCATCCTATCTTAAGAATCTCACCATCAGCCGTTGTGTGGCGAAGGGTGTTTTCAGGGCACAGGGTTGCGTGGTCGAAGATACGGCGCTGTATGAGCATTTGAAGGAGGGGTTCTTCGATTTTTCAGGGGTTGGCTATCACGGGAA